>JBKBIC010000011.1:0-39996 GCA_046299435.1 Saprospiraceae bacterium | reverse complement strand
ACTAACAGACTACCCGACTAAAAACAATGCTCAAAACACGCGGCATCGTGTTCAGGACGGTCAAGTACGGCGAGACGAGCGTCATCGCCGATATTTTCACCGAGGAGCGCGGGCTGCACACCTTCGTCGCCGGGGGCGTGCGCGCCGCCAAATCGCGGATGCCGTTCAACCTGTTCCAGCCCATGACGGTGGTGGACATGGTGACGTACTTCCGCGAAGATTCCCACGCCCTGAACCGCCTGAAAGAACTCCGCGCCGGCCATGTGTTCCGCAGCATCCCGTTCGACATCCGGCGCGGCGCGGTCGCCCTGTTCTTGGCCGAGGTATGCCGCAAGAGCATCCACGAGGCCGACGAGAACCGCCCGCTGTTCGAGTTCCTGCTCGATGTGCTGATTTTTTTGGACGAAACGCCCCACCCTTTTGCCAACCTCCACCTCCATTTTTTGCTGCAACTGTCGGGCTTCCTCGGCTTCCAGCCGCACGAGGATTTTGACGCGGGCGGCGCGGCGTTGTTTTTCGATTTGAAGGACGGCCTCTTCCTGCCCGCCCCGCCCGCGCACCCGCACTACCTCGCGCCCGCCGCTGCCGCCCAGGTGCTCGCCCTGCTCCATGTGCCGCTCGAACACAGCCACGAAATCGCCATCACGCGCCCGGAGCGCAAGCACCTGCTGGAAAGCCTGCTGAAATTCTACGCCCTGCACGTCCCCAACTTTTCGGAAGTCCACACACCCGAAATCTTGGAGCTGGTGCTCGGCTGACGGCGGTGCCGCCCACCTTTTCCCCGCCGCCATTGCCGCTCCCCGGTTCGCGGTCACAAAGTTTGCGACAGGTGTTTTGCGGCACTCCGCCGCTTGCTCATTATTTAGGCACTCTTTTTGTCATAGCGTCCCCGGATGCCCAGAAATCCGTGCCATGCGCCGGGTGTTTGAGGGGCGAATTCCCGCACACGTTTTTTATGAATCAACCAAACTCGAAACTTGTGAACATCTTACTTGTCGAAGACAATCCGGGTGATGTGCGCCTGACCCAAGAAGCTTTCCGCGAAGGCAACGTGCCCGTGAACCTCAGCGTGGTCATGGACGGCGTAGAGGCCATCAAGTTTTTGAAGAAAAGCCCGCCTTACCAGACCTCGCCCACGCCCGATTTGGTGCTGCTCGACCTCAATTTGCCCCGGCTCGACGGGCGCGAAGTGCTGGAAGAAATCAAAACCGACCCGACGCTGCGTCACACCCCCGTCGTAGTGCTGACCACCAGCAACGCCGAACAGGACATCCTGAAAAGCTACAACCTCTACGTCAACAGCTACATCAACAAGCCGGTGGACTTTGACAAATTCTTCGACATCATCAAAAAAATCGAGGAATTCTGGTTCAACACCGCCATCCTGCCCTCGGCGGCACTGGCCACCCGCGCCTGAGTTTCCCAAACCCGGCAGCCAATCCCGCAGCCGCCGCAAGCATCCGCAGACCGATTTGATTCCGCTAATCTTTTTTGCTTTTCTCAACCAAAACTTTTGCGAGCAAGGCCGCCTTCCCCCCGCGAGGCCGCAGTCAGAACACCGCACATGATACAAAAAGCGATGCCCATCCTTTTGATTGAGGACAACCCGGCGGACGCCTATCTGGTAAAGACATATTTGAACGATGCGTCCGTGCGTCACGAATTGTACCACGCGGACACCCTCTTCGAGGGCCTGAACACCTTGCGCGAGCGCGACATCCAGATGGTGCTGCTCGACCTGAAACTCCCCGACAGCGACGGGTTCAAGACATTGACCACCCTGATGGAGCGTTCCTCGAACGTGCCCGTCATCGTGATGACCGGGATGAACAACGAAATCGTGGGCAACCAAGCCGTCCGCGCCGGCGCACAGGATTTTTTGGTCAAAGGCCAGTTCGATGGCAAACTGCTGGGCCGCGCCATCCGCTACGCCCAACAGCGGTTCAAAGAGCAGCAAAAACGCGACGAAACCCTACAAAGCCTCGCCCTCGCCGAAAAACGCTACGCCGAAGCCCAGAGCATGGGCCGCTTCGGCAACTGGCAGATGGACATCGTGACCAACGAAATGGTCTGGACGGACGAGGTGTTCCGCATCTTCGGGTTTCAAGGCGGCAGTGTGCAGCCCACGCTCTCGGTCTATCTGAACTACACCCACCCCGAAGACCGCGCTCAGGTGGATGATTTTTTTGAAAACGCCGTCAAAAACGGCCAGCAACAACAGATTGAACACCGCCTCGTGCTGAACGGCACCAACGTCAAGTATGTGTCGGTCATGGCCAAAATCAACATTGACGACATCAACGGCGGCATCCAACTCGTCGGCATCGTGCAGGACATCACCGAGCGCAAACTCAGCGAACGCCTCCTTCTCGAAAAAAGCCTCTCCCAAAAATCCAACCGGATGAAAGAGGAAGTGCTCGCCGATATGAGTTTTCACATCCGCACGCCCCTCAACAGCATCGTCAATTTCCTATACCTGCTCGACAAAGACGAGACCAAACCAGAGCAAAAAGAGTACATCAAAAACATCCGGGCTTCGGTGGACGACCTGAGCATCATCATCAACAACCTGTTGAACCTCAGCACTTTGTCCACCGAAAAGATGAAGCTCGAAGAAGAGGCGTTCGTCTTTCAGGATTTCTTCCAGAGCATCCAGAAACTCGTGCAGTTCAAAGCCGAAAGCAGTGGCGTGGCAGTTCGCTACGACATTGACGCGGGCTTCCCGGACAGGGGCCTCGGCGACATTCGGAAGCTGACCCAAGTGCTTTACAACATCCTGCACAACGCCGTGCGCCTCTCCTCGCCCAAAAAGGAGGTCAAGGTCGAAATCAAACCCCTCGAAGCCGACGGCAAATCGCTGCTGCTCCATTGCAGGATTCACGACAATGGCCGCCTATTCCCGCCCGACAAAATCCGCGAGCTGCTCAACGCCGACAACCTGCTCAAAACCTACACCGAGGCCGAATCGAACGGCGACGAAAAGATGCACGAAATCGGCATCGCCATCGCCGCCAAGCTGGCATCCCTCTTGGGCGGCAAACTGGAAATCACGAACGAGGTGGAAGGCGGCAACACCTACCTGCTCCAAATCCCGATGCGGGTGGCCAAGTCGGTCCGTGCCCGGCCCGGCGAATCGCCCGACAACCCGCTCCGCGTCCTGCTCGTCGAAGACAACCACATGAGCCAGATTGCCGCAAAGAAGCTGCTCACCGCTTGGTCGGAGCACGTCACCGTTGACCTTGCCGAGAACGGGCTGGTTGGCGTGGAAAAATTCCGCGAGTACAGCTACGACCTTGTGCTCATGGATGTCCGAATGCCCGAAATGGACGGCATTGAGGCCACCAAGCGCATCCGCGAGCGTTCGTCGGTGCCCATCATTGCCATCACAGCCGATGCATCGCGCCAAGAAATGGAAAGGTGTTTTGAAGCGGGCATGAACGACTACATCCCCAAGCCCATACAAGCCCAGGATTTCTATGCCCGAATCCTGAACGCCATTGCTGTGCTGGCCTGAGGCCGGTGCGTCTTCAATTCAACTCAATTTCGACAGGCATCCGCACCGTTTTCGGCTCCCGGATGTCGAAACTGAACCCTTCGGCCACGAATTGTTGGTAGCGTTCGGGGTCGAACTGGTACAGGCGCGCCGGGCGGTGCGCCACGCCTTCCTGAATCTCGCCGAGGTCAACGAGGATATCCATCGAAAGGATTTTTTTGCGGAAGTTGCGTTTCTCGAGTTTGGTCTCGAGGATGGCCTCGTAAAGTTGTTGCAGCTCGGTGAGCGTGAACTTTGGCGGCAGCAACTCGAAACCCACCGGAGCCATGCGAGCCTTCAACTGCAAGGTGTGGCGGCAGGCCACGAGGATTTCGTTGTGGTCAAAGGCCAGCTCGCCGACCTCCGAGACAGAGTGCCACTTGGCCGATTGGGCGAACGACGCGGGCGTGACTGTGTAATCCGACACTTTGATGAGCGAAAAATAGGCAATCGTGATGACGCGCCCCAACGGGTGACGGCCCACCGTGCCGAAGGCTTTGACCTGTTCGAGGTACACCCCGCGCAAGCCGGTGAGCTGTTCGAGCACACGCTCGGCGGCGGTGTCGAGGTTTTCGTTGGGATACACAAGGTCGCCGGGCAAGGCCCATTTGCCCCGGAACGGAGCCGCGCCGCGCTGGATGAGCAACACCTTCAGGTCGCCACCGTCGAAACCGAAAATCACGTTGTCCACCGAAAAAGCGGACTTGAAAAAGCTATCGAATTCGCCCATTTTACTGCCTAACTTTTCAACTTCGGGCAAAACTAAGACTTTGTGTTAATTCCACACTAAACCCTCCGTCTTTCAATTTTTTGCCCGGTTTGGGGCACATTTGGAGCCGCAAGCCAATTTGTGCTACTTTTGCCAAGCGACCACGAAGGCTTTTTTCACCCTTCATCGCTCCGTTCCATGCAAATTGACATCGCAGCACATATCGAAAAGTTGCTTTTCGAGCACGAGACACTCATCGTGCCGGGCTTCGGCGGATTCACGGCCACGCGCGCAGCAGCGGCAGTTGATTTTGTCGGCGGCACAGTGGCCCCTCCGGCCAAGTCTTTGGCTTTCAACGAAAACCTGACGGTGGACGACGGCATCCTCGTACACGACGTGGCACACGCGCACGGAGTCGGCAACGACGAAGCCCGCGCAGCCATCCAACAGTTCGTGGACAGCACGAAAGAAGCCCTGAGCCGCCGCGAAATCGTCACCTTCGCAGGCATCGGGCGGCTTTACAAGAATTACGCGCAGAAAATCCAGTTCCTGCCCGACACCACCAATTTCAACACCGAATCATACGGCCTGCCGCCGCTCCAGTTCTCACCATTGGCCCGCGCCCGCGAAACCAGCGAAGCCGTCCCCTCCGCCAGTGCGAGCAGCACGGCCACGCAAGCCCCACCCGCCGCCGCGCCACCGCCGCCGCCCGCCGCCACGCCAGTCCCGCCGACGAGCGTCCCGAAGCCACAGTCGCCGCCGCCCGTCGTGGAGCGCACCCAAGTCGGCAGCAGCCCCCTGCGTTCTATGACGACTTTCATCGTGGCCCTGTTGGTGTTCGCGTTGGCCGTCAGTTTGTATTTGATGAAACGCAACCGCGCCGCACGCGCCGCCGCGCAGGAAGCCGTCGTCGAGACACCCGCCGAACAAACGCCCACGCCCGCGTCGGTTTTGCCCGGCCCCGGCAACCTCATCGCCGAAGCCGAACGCGCCGCAGCCAACGAAAAATCGGCCCCCCCCCAACCCACGCCCGGCATTGAAAAAGAAGCCGACGACACCGCCGACGAAGTGGAAGAAGCCGCCGCCAAACGCGCACAAGCCACTGAAAATCAATCGAAAAGCCCCAGCCAAACATCCGACGAAGACGACACCGCCGACCCCAAGGACGGCAAACGCTGCGTCCTCATCATCGGCACCTACCAGAAAAAAGAGAACGCCACCAAACTCCTCGACAAACTCAAAGCCACCGGGTGGGACACCTATTATCGCCTCCAAAAAGGCCACCAAGTCGGCGTGGAATTCCAGTACCGCACCATGACCGACATTCAAGAAAAAATCAAACAGCTCCAAGCCGACACCGGCGAGGACGATATCTGGATAAAAAAACGGTAAACGGCAGACGGTGGACGGCAGACGGTTCGCACAGGCTCGACCGGTCGTCCACCGTTCACCGCCCACCGTCCACCGAAACAATGAAAATTGACCACCTCGGCATCGCCGTCCGCGATATGGCGGCAGCCAACGAACTCTTCCGAAAACTGCTCGGCGAGGCCCACTACAAAATCGAGGCCGTCGAGTCCGAAAAAGTGGCGACCTCGTTTTTCCGCGTCGGCGAAAGCAAAATCGAACTGCTCGAAGCCAGCGACCCCGAAAGCCCCATCGCCAAGTTCATCGAAAAGCGCGGCGAAGGCATCCACCACATCGCGTTCGAGGTCGCGGACATCCGCGCCGAAATCGAACGCCTTGAAAACGAGGGGTTTATCCCGCTCAACCGCGAACCCAAACGCGGGGCCGACAACAAATGGGTGGCATTTTTGCACCCCAAATCGGCAGGCGGCGTGTTGGTAGAGCTGTGCCAAACGATTCAAACCTGAGCCAAACCAACGCGCCGACATCCCGTTTTTTTCAAAAACCCATGCCAATGGTTTCTGCGATTGCCCAACCCACGCCCGCCCGACACACCACCCGCCTCACCCCCGGCAGGCAGGCCAAGCCCGCGCCCCGGCAAATCACATGGCGCGAGTTCAAGTCCCGTTACCTCCGCCGCGAGGACGGCTACAAGTATGAATGGGTCAACGGCACGGTCGAAAAAACACGCCGCTCTATGGACAAAACCCAACTTTTCATCCTGCGAAACCTGCTCGACTTTTTCCTTTTGCTCAAAACAAAAGGCACCGTGTCGGGCCAGCTCATCTCCGAGCCAGACCTTTTTTTCCTCGCCAACCACCGCCGTCCCGATGTGGCTTGGCTGACCAACGAGCAAATTGACCGCTTGGCATACGAAAGCGACGATGTGCCGGCCTTCATCATCGAGGTCATTTCCACGAACGACCAGATGAACCTCGTGCATCGGAAAATGCAGAATTACCAAGCCGCCGGGGTGCAAGTCGTCTGGCACGTTTTCCCGGTGCTGGGCATCGTCCATGTGTACGCGGGCGAACGTTTGGAGAAAATGACCGTTTGCAGCGGCGACGATGTTTGCTCCGCCGCACCCGCGCTCCCGGCATTTGCCATGCCCGTTGGCGACATCCTGAAAAAGCCCGCTAAGCCTGCTTGATGTCTTATCTCTAAATTGCTGACAATGAATACTGTCACCATCCCTGAAAGCGAGTTCTTAAAACTGCAAATCGCCATCACCGAAATGCAGAAATCGTTGCTCGCCCTCGAACAACAAGTGCAGGTCTTCTCCCTATTTTTCCAATCTCCCCAAAACCAAACGACCGAAGAAACCGACGCACCACGTGGCAACCCACACTTAACTTGGCAGTTCGGCGCGGGGCAACATTTGATTACCCACATGGCCGACGACTTCAACGCCCCGCTCGAAGAGCTGGAAGAATACATGCAATGAAAATCCTACTTGACACCCACATCATCCTTTGGCAGATAACAGGCGATTCGCGCCTGAGGCATGAAAACCGGGCAATCCTCGCATCCCCCGCTGTGGAAAAAACAATCAGCGTTGTCAGCTTGTGGGAAATCGCCATCAAGGTGAGCATCGGCAAACTGACGCTCGCCCAAAAACTGACGGATATCGTACCAATTGGCACCCTGATTTTGCCGATTCGAATGCCGCACCTCATGCAATACCAAAACTTGCCGCTCCAGCACCGCGACCCTTTCGACCGAATGCTCATCGCCCAAGCGCAAGCCGAAAACCTGACCCTGATGAGTGACGACCCAAATTTTCCGATGCACTCCGTTGCATTGATAATCTGAAACGCACGCTGCCCATGCGAACGCTCGAAGAGTTAAAGCCCGTCCTCGTCTCCGTGCTGGAAAAATACCCGGTCGCCCGTGCCGGGGTTTTCGGTTCGTATGCACGCGGCGACCAGCGGGCGGACAGCGATTTGGATTTGTTGGTGGAGTTTGAAACCCAAGAAAACATTTTTCAGGATTACTTTGGGCTGCTATCCGAGTTGGAGGCTGTGACCGGCCTTGACGTAGATTTAGTTGAATATCAATTAATTAAGCCCGTTCTACGCGACAATATCTTGAAAGATGAAATCAGAATCTATCACGCCCGAACAACGCGCCTACTTGTTCCTGTCGGACATTCTTGATGCTTGCACTGCGGTCAGGCAAAAATTGGACGGAAAGACAAGAAACGATTTTGACCTTGACCAAACCCTTTACGAATCGCCCCTTTGGCGCATTTTCACAATCGGCGAAGCGGTCAAAAACATCCCCGAAACACTCAAATCCCAAAAACCAGAGGTTCCTTGGCGGAATATCGCTCGCGCCCGCGATCTCCTCGCGCACCGCTATTTCCGAACCAACCCTAATATCATCTGGGAAATCGTATCACACAATCCATACCCGCCCTTGAGCCTGCCGTGCAAGAACTCCTGAAAAACCTTGAAAGCCAACTCCCTCCTGATTTTCTGAAAACCGCCCCCCGCCTGTGAACACCTCCGACCCGCGCCACGACCATTTTCGCAAACTCCTCGCCGCGCTCAACCGCGAGCAACGCGCCGCCGTCAGCCAGATTGACGGCCCGGTGCTCGTCATCGCCGGGCCGGGCACGGGCAAAACCCACATCCTCGCCGCTCGCATCGGCAAAATCCTGCTCGACACCGACACGCTCCCGCAGCACATCCTGTGCCTCACCTACACCGACGCGGGCGCGCACGCCATGCGTGAGCGGCTCACACAACTCATTGGCAATGAGGCACATCGCGTCGCCGTCCACACCTTTCACGGCTTTTGCAACCGCGTCATCCAAGAGAACCTCGACCTCTTTGGCCGCCACGACCTCGAACCCGCCGGCGAACTCGACCGCATCGAAATCGTCCGCGAGTTGCTCGCCAAACAGCCGCCCGAACACCCGCTGCGCCGCGAGCAAAAAAGCCCGTTCACGTTCGAGCGGCACTTGCTCGACCTGTTCGCCAACATGAAACGCGAGGATTGGCAGCCCGGCCACGTCCATCGGCAAATCCGCGCCTACCTCGAAAGCCTGCCCGAACGCCCCGAATTTCGCTACCGCCGAGCGGGCAAAGGCTACCAAAAGGGCGACCTGAAAACCGCCGAAATCCGCGACGAGGAGCGCAAAATGGAACGCCTCGCCGCCGCTGCCGACCTTTTTCCGAAGTTCAACCACGCCATGCAGCGCGCCGGGCGGTACGATTACGAAGACATGATTCTGTGGGTCGTGCGCGCTTTCGAGCAGCACGAGACGCTGCTCCGCGCCTACCAAGAGCGGTTTTTGTACGTCCTCGTGGACGAATTTCAGGACACCAACGGCGCGCAAAACCACCTGCTCCATCGCCTGCTCGACTACTGGGAAAGCCCCAATATCTTCATCGTCGGCGACGACGACCAGAGCATCTACGAGTTCCAAGGCGCGCGCCTCCAAAACCTGCTGGATTTTTATAAACGCCACAAAGACAATGGGTTATCGCTCATCGTCTTGGCCGAAAACTACCGTTCGGCGCAGCCGATTCTGGACACCGCCGGGCGCGTCATCGGGCAGAATCGCCTCCGCGCCATCCATGCCTTTGAGTTTCCGTTGGAGAAAAAACTCGTCGCCGTGCGCCGCCCGGCGGCCCCGCCGAAAGGTGGCGATTTGCCCTGGCCCGACGACAGCCAACCGAGCGCACCGCTGCCGCAGGTTTTCGCTTACGCCAACCCGCTCGCAGAGGAAACCGACGTGGCCGCCAAAATCGAAGCCCTCCGCGACGCGGGCGAGCCACTCGACGAGGTGGCCGTGCTCTACCGCGAGCATCGGCAGAGCCTGCGCCTGATGTCGCTGTTGGAAAAACGCGGCATCCCGTTCGAGACCAAACGGCCTGCCAACGTGCTCGATTTGCCGCTCGTGCGGCAGCTGCGCGCCCTGCTCGAATGGCTGCGCGACGAGCGGCGCGAACCTTTCGCGGGCGAGCATCGCGTGTTCGAGATGCTGCATTTTCGTTTTTTCGGGCTGGCACCGCTCGACGTGGCGCGGCTCGCCAGCGCAGCGGCCAAGCGCGCGGAGCCGCCGCGCTGGCGCGAATTTTTGGCCGACGAGCCGTTTTTGAAGCAAGCCGGAATCGTTGATTTTCAACGAGTTATCGCCATTTCCGAAAAATTGGAAACATGGCTGGCCGACGCGACGGAACTGCCGCTGCCCAATTTTTTGGAAAAAACCCTGCGCGAAAGCGGCCTGCTGGCGCACGTCCTCGGCCTGCCCGACCGCATTTTTCACCTGCAAACGCTGCACACATTTTTGGACGCGGCGAAAAAAGAGGCCGCCCGCTCGCCGCGCATTTCGCTGGAAAAATGGCTCGACCAACTGGCGGCTTTGGACGCGAACAACCTTGCGTTGCCCCTGCAACAGCACATCCGCACGGGCGCGGGCGTACAGTTTTTGACCGCGCACGGCTCGAAAGGGCTGGAATTTCGCCACGTTTTCCTCATCGGCTGCACGGAGGATTTTTGGGAAAAGAAAAAAGCGGGCGCGCAGGGCCGTTTCGCGCTGCCCGACACGCTGACGCTGACGCAGGCCGAAGACGAAATCGAGGCACTGCGGCGGCTGTTTTATGTGGCTTGCACCCGCGCCAAAGACCATCTGAACATCTCGTTTTCGCGCCAAAAAGCCGATGGCAAAGACGCGATGCCCAGCCAATTCGTGGCCGAAACTGGCCTCGCCGTGCAGGATGTGGCGGTCTCAGCAGCGCATCTGGCCGACGCGCAGGCCGCGTTGCTGCTCGCCGCGCCGCGCCCGTTCGTGAGCTTGCCCGACGCGGCGCGGCTGGATGATTTGCTGGAAAATTTTGCGCTCAGCCCCACCAGTTTCAATCGTTTTTTGCGATGCCCGCTGGCGTTTTACTATCAGGACGTGCTGCGAGTGCCGGGCGCGACGAGCGAAAATGCGGCCTTCGGGCAGGCTATGCACGCGGCTATGGAGATGTTTTTCAGGCAAATGCGGACATCTGTCGGGCGCGATTTCCCGTCGGAAACAGCCCTCGTGGGCTATTTCGAGGCGGAAATGGAGGCCAAGCGCGGGCTGTTCGGCGCGGAAAATTTCCGGCAATTCCTTGCGCTGGGGCGAGTGCATTTGCCTGCGTACTATCGTCAGGAGCGGCCGAATTGGCGCAAAAATGCGGAAGTCGAACGGCACGTGGCACAGGTGGAAGTGGACGGCGTGCCACTGAAGGGTGTGATTGACCGCTACGAGAAATTGGACGACGGCACGGTGCGCGTGGTGGACTACAAAACCGGCCAGCACCGCGCCGAAAAAGCCAGCCCGCCGAGCGAAAAACTGCCACATGGTGGCGATTACTGGCGGCAGTTGGTGTTTTACAAAATCCTGTTGGAAGCGCGGCAGCCCGCGCCCGGCGCGGTGTCCGTCGGGGTGATTTCCTATTTGGAGCCAGACAAGCGGAGCGGTGCGTTCCCGCTGCGCGAGGTCATTTTTTCGGCGGAAGACGTGGCATTCGTCCGGGAACTTTTGGTGGAAGTGGACGGCAAAATCCGTCGCCACGAATTTTCGGAAGGCTGCGGCGAGCCGGACTGCGCGTGGTGCCAAATGCACCGCGAGCGCGACTGGTCGGCTTGGTCGGGGGCGAACGAGGAGGAGGAACTGGACGATGCGACGTAATTGGTTGATTGTCAATTATTAGCCCGCTCCCACGCCAGTAGCCCCAGCCAACCGAAGCCAGCACTCATCATTCCCTCCCAACACTCTCCGCGAACCTTTTACCTTCGCTGCCCACCCCGCCGAAACCCGAAACTTACAATCCATGAAACGACACCGTTGGATAACTCCTGCTGCTGACGAAGCGGCGGTCGCCCGATTGCACGAGGCACTGCGGATCGACCCGCTGCTGTGCCGGTTGCTTGTCCAGCGCGGCATCACGACGTTCGAGGCGGCGCGTGCGTTTTTCCGGCCCAGCCTCGATGATTTGCACGACCCTTTTTTGATGGCCGATATGTCAGCCGCCGTCGCCCGATTGGATGCGGCGGTGCAGCGCGGCGAGCGCATTTTGCTCTACGGCGATTACGACGTGGACGGCACGACGAGCGTGGCCATGACATACGCTTGGCTCGCCAATTTTCACGCAAACCTCGACTATTACCTGCCCGACCGCGACAAAGAAGGCTACGGCGTGAGCCTCGCCGGGGTGGAGTATGCCCGCACGACGGGCTGCTCGCTGGTCATTGCCATTGACTGCGGCATCAAGGCCCACGCGGCCGTGGAACTGGCGCGGACATACAACATTGATTTCATCGTCTGCGACCACCATTTGCCGGAGGGCGGGCTGCCCGCGTCGGTCGCCAACCTCGACCCGAAACGCCCCGACTGCCCGTACCCGTTCAAGGAATTGAGCGGCTGCGGCATCGCGTTCAAGTTGGCGCAGGCGTATGCCCAACAGAACGGCCTGTCCGTCCACGACCTCGAACACCTACTTGATTTCGTGGCCGTGAGCATCGCCTGCGACATTGTGCCGATGACGGACGAAAACCGCATCATGGCAGCCTTCGGGCTGAACCGCCTCAACCGCGAGCCGCGTGTCGGGCTTTGGGCACTCATCCAACGCTGCGGGCGACGTTATCCGTTGACAATCAGCGATTTAGTATTCGGCTTGGGGCCGCTCATCAATGCCGCCGGGCGCGTGGGCGATGCCCGCGAGGCCGTGAAATTGATGCTCAGCGCGGACAAACAAAGTGCGCTGGAAAATGCCGGGGCACTCGTCGAGCGCAACCTCCAACGCCGCGAAGTGGATTTTGCGATGGCCGTCAACGCCCGCCGCCGCCTCACAGAGCAGCCCGATTGGGAGGCCCGCAAAAGCGTGGTGCTGTTCGACCCGGCGTGGCACAAGGGCATCATCGGCATCGCGGCAAGCCGCATCGCGGAGGAATTCCACCGCCCGACGGTGATTTTGACCCAATCCGAGGGGCGGGCCGTCGGCTCGGCTCGGTCGGTGGCGGGCTTTGATTTGTACGAAGCCTTGCAGCAGTGCGAGCATCTTTTTTACAGCTACGGGGGGCACGCCCACGCCGCCGGGATGCAAATGCCGCCCGAAAACGTGCCGGATTTTGTGGAAAAATTCGAGGCCATCGTGCGGGAAAACCTCCAAAAAGAGAGCGAAACGCCCGTGCTGGAAATCGCCGGCGAACTGGATTTTGACAACATCACGCCCAAGTTTTGGCGGGTGCTGCGGCAATTCGGGCCGTTCGGGCCGCACAACATGACCCCCGTTTTTTGTGCCCGCCGGGTGCGCGACACAGGCCGGAGCCAGCTGCTCGCCAACGACCATGTAAGGTTTTCGCTCCGGCAAACGGGCGGCAACAAGACCATGACGGGCATGGGTTTTGGCGTTGGCGCGGCTTTTTCGGCCATGCGCGACCGCGAGTTGGACGTGGCTTTCAGCATCCGCGAAGAAAGCTGGCGCGGCGAGACAACACTGACGTTGCAAGTCAAAGACGTGCGCGAGGCGGAGTGATTTGCTCGGACAGCCACGCCCCGAAGCGCGACAAACCCACCCGTGCTACTCCCCAAAAATTGCCAATGCGTTGGCGGTCGTCACCCGCGCCACTTCGGTCAGCGGCATCACCTTTGCCTCCGAGACAGCCTCGGCTATAAGCCGGATGTACGCACTTTCGTTGCGTTTGCCCCGGTGCGGCACGGGCGGCAGGTAGGGCGCGTCGGTTTCCAACACGATGTGCGCGAGCGGGATTTCGCAGAGCACAGCAGGCAGCTCGGACTTGGGATACGTCACCGTGCCTCCGATGCCAAGATGGAAACCGAGGTCAACTATTTCCCGCGCCTCCTCCAAAGTGCCTGAAAAACAGTGGAATATGCCACGCGCCCGGCCATCCTGCGCCGCCCGCACGAGCTCGATGCACTCGCGGGTACTGTCGCGGGAGTGGATGATGACCGGCAGGCCGAGCGATTTGCCCCACTCGATTTGGCGGGCGAAAGCGATTTTTTGCCGCTCGAACTCGGCCTTTGCCTCCGGCCAGTACAGGTCGATGCCCGTCTCGCCGATGCCCACGAAACGGCGGTCGGCCAGCCAACGCTCGGCCACCGCGAGCTCTTCCTCGAAATTTTCGCCCACCGAGCACGGATGCACACCCATCATGGCAAAGCAGTTTTCCGGGAATTCAGCCTCCAAAGCCAGCATCGCGTCGTGCGTTTCGGCATCAATCGCGGGCAAATACACCCGGTAAACGCCCGCTGCGAGGGCGCGGCGCAGCATGGCCGGGCGGTCGCTATCAAATTTGGAGGAGTACAGATGGGCGTGGGTATCTATCAGTTTCACGGATGGATGTTGATTCGGTGATGCGTTGATTCGGTGATTTTTGAGCGGGCGCAAAAGTAAAAAGGCAGCCCCGTTTTTCGGCGGGACTGCCTTTTTCGCGGAAGTATTCCACACTTCCACTTTTCAATTTTTCCTCAAACGTACTTGGCTTGGTTTTTCTCCAAGAGGATGTCTTTGAGTTCTTTCAGGAACTGGTATTGCTCCGGCATGACTTTCTTAATCGCCTCTTTTACAGCGAAATACGCGCCTTTGTCCATGTCGGGAATGAACTCGCGGATGCGCTGCTTGGCCTTCTCCTTTGCCACGCGGTAGTCCTCGTAAATCAGTGCCCGCAGCGACGGGAAATCGTGCCAATCGGCCTCGATGGCAATGGCTTGGCGGGTCTCGCCGTCCGCGCCTGTGACGGGTTCGAGTTCGATGCACTTGGCCTCGCGGAGGCGGGCCTGCGCTACTTCGTCGGCCTGAAAAGCCTTCCAATGTTCGGATTGGCCGGCCTGTTCATGGTTGACCAAAAACACTTCGAGGCCCCGGTCTTTGACCCGGTAAATGATGACATCCACGTTTTCTTTGACTGGCATAAAAGTCGGCGGGTGGGTTTTGACGAACCTCGAATTCAGGGCACCACAGGGGCGATTCTCCGAAAATCCAAAGCCATGTGACAAACAGCAAGAAGTCGAATTTGGTTGGGCAGGTAGGTTTGTTTTTCGCCGATTGTGGCGGCAAAGAACGCGCAGCCAATCCGAAACGCCAAACCAAATGTGGCCGGGCTGGTTCCGGGCGCATCTTTCAGAGGCGTGTCGTGGCGCGTTTTTTCGGTTTCGGCTTCGGGGCGGGCGAGGGTTCGGCAGGCTCGGAGCCTTGTTCTTTCAGGCGGAGGCGTTCTTCGGGCAGTAGTTCGTCGGAGCCGTTTTCGTCCAAAAATTCGCTGCCCTCCGGCTGGCGATGGTCGAGGCCAAAATCATTGCCCAAGCCAAAAAAACGCTGGAAAAACTGCTCGAAACCCGGCTCACCGCCGCCGGGCAGCGAGCCTAAATCGGTCGGCGGGAACCTGAAAAAATGCGCCCCGTCGCCGCTGAACGTGGTGTCGAACTTGAAAAAGAAACTGTTCGTGGTGTCCATGTGCCCGAACGCGCCGTCCGAAAAACCGAGGCGGAACTGCTGCATCATCTGGCGTTGCATATCGAGCATTTGGCGTTGCAGGTCGTCGAAATCCGGGGTGGTCTGGGCATTGCCGACAGCAGGCAGGCAGGCAGAGAGAGCCACCGCGAGCACGGCGTTTTTGGCGAACATCTTGATATTCATGGCGTTGCGCGGTTTTTGAAATTGGACTGCAAATTTAAAGGCACAGGCGGCGATTTTGTGGGCGCATTTGAACGCTAAAAAACCCGGCAAGGTTGGCCGCGCCAAACACTCGGCGTAAGTTTGCCACGCAAAATCCGGTTTTGAGTATTGGGTTTCGAGTTCCGAGTAGCCGTTGGGCGCACTCAAAACCCAGAATCCAAAACCAACAAACTCCCAACATGGACGGTGATTCGTTACTATGTACGCGAAAAACGTCGGCTCGTCGAGATAGCGGAGCCGGAGCCCGGATGTTGGGTGAACCTCACCCCACCCTACGGGCCTGACGAATTGGAGGCGTTCGCCCGCCGGTTCGAGTTCGACCCTGTTTTCCTCACCGATTCTTTGGACATTGACGAACGCGCCCGCTACGAGCGCGACGAGGACATCCGTTTCATCATCCTCAACACGCCCATCCTCAACGCGAACGCCGAGACCGAAAACGAGGCCATCTACATCACCGTGCCCATCGGCATCATCCTGACCATCGAGCACATCATCACGGTGTCGGCCTTCGAAACGCCCGTGCTCGAAATGTTCATCGAAAACAAGGTGCGGAACGTGGACCCGGCGAACGAAAAACAGTTCGTGCTGCAAATCTTCGAGCAGAACGTGTACCGCTACCTCAGCAGCCTGAAAAAGCTGAACCTCCGCCGCAACCGCATCGAAAAAGAGCTCATCAACTCGAACCGCAACGCCGAGCTGCGACAGCTCCTGAGCATCGAAAAAAGCCTCGTCTATTTCGTCAACTCGCTGAACGGCAACGAGTTATTGAAAATGAAGATGAAACGCACGGACTTCCTGCACGTCAACGGCGACGAGGATTTGACCGACCTTTTCGAGGACATCATCATTGACAACTCGCAGGCCCTCTCGATGGCCAACGTCTATACCAACATCTTGAACGGCACGATGGACGCCTATTCGAGCATCATCTCGAACAACCTGAACGTCGTCATCCACCGCCTCACGGTGGTCACGGTGGTGCTCATGGTGCCGACGCTCATCGCCTCCTTCTTCGGCATGAACATCCCCAACGGCCTGCCCGACGAGCCCTACGCCTTCTACCTCACCATCGTGCTGACGGGTGTGATGACTGGGTTCCTATACTGGTTTTTGCAGAAACGGAGGTTTTTCTGAGGCTAGCGCCTATGCCGTGACTAACGAGGGTAACGCCCTTCTTCAAACAATGACCGCCGCAAAATCAACAGGTCTGGTTCGTTGAACCGGAGCATTTTAATGGTAGCTCGACCAGTTCTGGTCTTGGGCAAAATTTCACCCTCCGCAACCTCGAAATGCTCCGCCCAGATGTCGGTGCGCGGGTTGAACAAAACCGCAATGTCTTGGTAGGAATCAAGGAAAGTGGCGAGGTCGGAGCCTTTGTGCTGATTGCAATGCGGACAGACGTAGGCGAGATTTTCGAGCTCGTGACCGCCGCCGTGTTTCAAACTGATGATGTGGTCAATCTGGAAAGGCAGGAACAAGTCATCGCGGTGCAAGCGACAATATTCACAACAGAACCCCGCCCGTTGTGCGATGAAAACACGGGTTTGTTCCGAAAAATACGGCCTCATGCGACCAGCAGTTTGCGCGCCCGCGCCTTGGCGAGGCTGATGAATAAATCCAAGGCGAGGAATCGTTCGAGTTCAAACGACTCTTCCAACGAGATTTTACCCTCTTTTTTCAGGTAAACCAATTCCTCCACGCGGTCGGACATGGCCTGCGAAGGCCGCAGTTCAAGGATTTTGGATGGGGCAAGCATGGCTACCACTTCGGCCACATCGCCAAATGCTTCTGCAACTGTCATGTCGAATATTTTTCCACAAACTTACCTCGCCCACCCGGAAACGAAAACACCCGCCGCAGCCAATCTCAGCCACGCCGGGTGTTTTTCGAAAGGAGGGAAACCAATCCTCATCCCTTATCTCGCATACGCCACTGCCCGTTTTTCCCGAATCACAGTGACGCGGATTTGGCCGGGGTACTGCATCTCGTCCTGAATTTTTTGTGAAATCATGAACGACAAATCGTCAGCGTATTGGTCGGTCACTTTGTCGGCCTCGACGATGACGCGCAGCTCGCGGCCTGCTTGCATGGCGAATGCTTTGGCCACGCCGTCGTAGCTCATCGCCAAGTCTTCGAGCTCGCCGATTCGTTTGAGATACGATTCGAGGATTTCGCGGCGGGCACCGGGGCGGGCACCGGAGATGGCATCGCAGGCTTGGATAATGGGCGAGATGATGTTGTTCATCTCGATTTCGTCGTGGTGCGCCCCGACGGCGTTGATGATGACGGGGTGTTCGCCGTGCTGTTCGCAAAGTTTCATGCCGACCAGTGCGTGCGAAAGCTCAGTTTCCTCCTCGGCCACTTTGCCGATGTCGTGCAGGAGGCCGGCGCGTTTCGCCATTTTGATCTGCTTCTGGTTCATGCCCAGTTCGGCGCACATGATGCCGCAGAGTTCGGCGGTTTCGATGCTGTGCTTCAGCAAGTTCTGGCCGTAGGATGAGCGGAAACGCATCCGCCCGACCATCCGCACGAGCGCGGCGTTGAGGCCGTGAATGCCCAGTTCGATGACCGTGCGCTCGCCGATTTCGATGATTTGCTCTTCGAGTTGCTTCCGCACTTTGGCGACGACCTCTTCGATGCGCTGCGGGTGGATGCGCCCGTCGGCCACGAGGCGTTGGAGGGAGAGCCGCGCCACTTCGCGCCGGATGGGGTCGAACGATGAGATGACGATGGCTTCCGGCGTGTCGTCCACGATGACCTCCACGCCCGTCGCGGCTTCGAGCGCACGGATGTTGCGGCCTTCGCGCCCGATGATTTGGCCTTTCATGTCGTCGTTTTCGAGGTTGAAAACGGAGACCGTGTTTTCGATGGTGAACTCCGCAGCGGTGCGCTGGATGGTCTGGATGACGATTTTTTTGGCCTCTTTGTTGGCCGTCAATTTCGCGTTGCTGATGGCCTCTTTCACGATGACCATCGCCTCGCTTTCGCTCTTGGCGCGGACGGCTTCGAGCAGCTGGTCTTTGGCTTCTTGCTGGTTCAGCGCGGCGATTTTTTCGAGCATTTTGATGCGCTCTTCGTTGGCGGCATCGAGTTCCTCTTTCTTTTTCGCCACGATTTTCAGCTGCTTGTCCAAGTTTTCGCGCAGCGTTTCGAGTTCGAGTTCCTTGTTTTCGAGCTCGTTTTTGCGGGCAGATACTTCGTCCAACTTCGTCTGTACCTCTTTTTCGCGGAGGGCGAGGGCGGCCTTGACCTCGTTTTCCTTCGCCACCACGACCATCTCGCGCTCCTTCATTTTCAACTGGTGCTCGGCTTTTTCGCTGTCGAACTGGCTCCGCATCTGGTTGTATTTCTCCTTTGCCTCTGCGATTTTCTGCTGCTTGATGCGCTCGTTGTCGGCCTCTGTCTTGGCTTTGATTTTTTGGGCTTCCAACGCAGCCTCGTCGGTCAGGCGTTTGGCCGTCAGGCGGGCTTCTTGGATGGCAAGGTCGGCTTGGCGGTTGCTCTCCTCGATTTTGGAGCGGTTGGCCTTTTGGATGATTTGAGCCGTAAGGAAGTACGCTATCGCCGCGCCCACCAGTACCCCTATTATTAATCCTAAAATGGGTTCCATAAGTTGTAAATCATTGATTGTGAAAGTATTGGAGTGATGGGTGATGAATGATAAGCGATGAGCAGAAAAACTCATCACTTATCATTCATCACTCATCACTTCCGTATAGCCGCCCCCAATTTTTGCTCGAAAGCCGTTTGCAATTGGGTCATGGCGGCATCAATTTCTTTTTCCTGTAAAGTCTTTTCGGGGTCTTCAAACGTGAAACTCACGGCATAGGATTTTTTGCCCGCGCCGAGTTTGGTTTCGTCCTCGAACACATCGAACAAGTTGACTTCGGTCAACAGTTTTTTAACGGTTTTCGTGGCCGTCGCCCGCACGTCGGCGAACGACTTGCTGCGGTCGAGCACCAACGCGAGGTCGCGCCGCACGGACGGGAAACGGCTGACTTCGCGGTACTGTACTTTGTTGTTTTTCAGGGCTTTGAGCACGTTTTCCCAGTTGAAATCGGCAAAAAACACAGCCTGCTTGATGTCCATTTTTTTCAAAATAGCGGGGCTGACCTTCCCGAACGTGACCAATTCCTCCGGCCCGCGATGGTATTTGAGGGCAAATTGGAACGCCGGGTTTTGCTCGCTGCCGACCGCAGTTTCTTGGAAACCCGACACGCCCAACCGCGCCAGCAGGTTTTGGACATGGCTTTTCAACGTGAAAAAATCCACCGCTGTTTTGGCCGCAGGCTGCCAGCTTTCGGGCGAATGGGCACCGGTCAGAAAGATGGCGAGGCGATAGGTTTCCTGAAACCCGCCCACCGTCTGCCGTCCACCGTCAACCGTCAACCGTTGATAAGTTTTGCCAAATTCGTACAGCCGTAGGTCGGCGTTTTGGCGGTTTTGGTTGTGCCGCACGGCCTCCAAACCACTGAACAACATAGTCGGGCGCAGCGTGTCAAGTCCTTGATTTGCAGTGTTATACACCGAAACGAGGCTCGCTTCGGGCATCGGCAACAGGGCATCGTCGCCGCGATAGTAGCCGCCCTGACTGAGCGAGAGGCTCATGCACTCGTTGAAGCCCGCCGCGCTCAAAATATCGGCGGCAAGGTTGCGGATGGCATCGGGGTTCGGGCGCGGCGTGACCTCGACGCTGGCGCGGAATTGCGTGGGCGTGGGCACGGTGTCCAAGCCATGCACGCGCAGGATTTCCTCCACCACGTCGGCTTCGCGGAGCACGTCGGGTTTATTCGTCGGGATGATGGCCGTGAAGCCGTCGGCGGTCTCGTCAGCCATGCCGATTTCGAGCGCGGCGAGGATTTGCCGGACGCGCTCTTTCGTCAAATCCTGCCCGATGAGTTGATGGATGCGCTCGAAACGCATCGCCACGCGGGCGGGCTGCACGGGGTTCGGGTAAATATCCACGACCTGCGAGGCCACTTCGCCGCCCGCCAATTCGAGGATGAGCGCGGCGGCGCGTTCGAGGGCGCGGCGGCAGCCGTTCGGGTCAACGCCTTTTTCGAACATCCACGCCGCGTCGGTGCGGAGGCCGTGCCGAATCATGGAGCGGCGGATGGACTTGGGGCTGAAAAACGCCGCTTCGAGGAAAATATCGGTGGTCGAGTCCTTCACGCCGGAGGTCGCGCCGCCGAACACGCCGCCCATGCACATCGGCGTGCCGTTGCCGTCGCAGACCATCAAATCCTCGGCGAAAAGTTTGCGCTCCACCTCGTCCAAAGTTTTGAAAACGGTGCCTTCGGGCAGGGTTCGGACGATGATTTTGCCGCCCGCCACTTCCCGGAAATCGTAGGCATGGAGTGGTTGGCCGAGTTCGGCGCGGACGTAGTTGGTCACGTCCACCACGTTGTTGATGGGGCGTTGGCCGATGGCGAGCAGGCGGTTTTTCAGCCAATCGGGGCTTTCGGCGACCTTCAAATTTTTCAGCAAAACACCCGTGAATCGCGGGCAAGCCGATTCGTCTTCGACGGAAACTGGGAATTGGGAATTGGGAATTGGGAATTTCTCAATTTCTGAATTTCTAATTTCTAATTTCCAGTTTCCAGCCTCATTAGCCCTCAGCCACGCCGCCAAATCGCGGGCCACGCCGAGGTGGTTGGTCGCGTCGGCACGGTTGGGCGTGAGGCCGATTTCGAAGACGATGTCGGAGGTTTTGCCCAGAAACTGGGCGGCGGAAATGCCGATGGGTGTGTCGGGCGGCAGCACCATGATGCCGCTGTGGTCGTGGCCGATGCCGAGCTCGTCCTCGGCGCAAATCATGCCCTGCGATGGGATGCCTTTGACCTTGCGCTCGCCGATTTGGAAAAGTTGTCCGTCCTTGGAAAAGACGTTCGCGCCGGGCACGGCGAGCAGGACTTTTTGCCCTGCGGCCACGTTGGGCGCGCCGCAAACGACGGAGCGGACGAGGCCGTCGCCTGCGTCCACTTTGGTGGCAGATAGGTGGTCGGTGTCGGGTATGCGTTCACACTCAATGACTTGTGCCGTAAAAACCTTGTCCAAATCAACCGGTGATGCTTTTGCCTCTTCCCAACCTTCCACTTCCAAGCCCAGCGAAGTCAGTATTTCTTCTATTTGCTGGGGCGATTTATCTATGTCGAGAAAATCTCGAAGCCAATTCAGCGAAACCTTCATGTACTCAAAAAACTATGGGCGTTTGACGGAGATTCCAGATGCCAGATTTCAGATACCAGACTTATCGGATAAACACGTCTGGTGTCTGGCATCTGAAATCTGACATCTTAAACGTCTGGAATCTCACGTTTCTGGGAATTTGTTGTTAGCGGCCAAAGGTAGATAGATTGCCAGAAACGGCGGTTTTTGCCTTTGGAAATTTTGGGCGAGCGGCAAGGCGGCGGGGTTGTGGGGACAACATACTTGTCGAGGCCAGTTTTGCCGGTCATGGTCGGGCGTTCATTGCCTTGCAGAGCCACCTCTCCCAACTCTTTTTATCGCTCTGTAAATCAGGTATCCGAGGCAGAACAAGTTCGCCCAAACCCACAAATGCCATCCAATATAGGCTACTTTTTGCCACAGGGTCATGCTGCCCAAACTCCAATATGGGCCTTTACTTTCGTCATAAAAATCTTCATAATCCATGAGCGATAGCCCAAGAACCACATAAATCGCCAAGTCAACGATTACGATGACAATTCCAACCAAGACGTTCCTAAACGTGAAGACTCTAAGGCTATTCATTTTGTGAACAATAGACTTCTTGCGAAAGTCTCTGCGGGACTCTGCGAGACCTCTGTGCCACTCTGCGTAACAGTCTATCACGCAGAGTTTCGCGGAGCAGGCGCAGCGTTTCGCGGAGTTTCGCAGGAAGTCTGATTGAGAAGTGAGGAAGAATATTGGCAGAAAGGACGAAATACACCTCCCGCCAGCCCTGTTTTCGGCCCGTCTGTGTTTCTTTGTGCCCGCTGCATTCCGAAACCACTTGCCCTGCGTTGAAAGACGTTTTTGAAAAATACAAAGCCATCATCGTCCAGATTGCCACGCCACAAAGCACGGGCACGGGCTTTTATTTGAAGGAGCCGAACCTCATCGTGACCAACAACCACGTCGTGGAGGACAACCGCTCAGCCATCATCGAGGGCACGCAATTCAAAAAACAGATGGTCAAGGTGCTCTGTACCGACCCAAAGTACGACCTCGCGTTCCTCGCGCCGCCCGTCGGCGCGGATTTGCCGGAGGTGAGCTTGGGCGAGGCCGCCGCCCTCGCGCAGGGCGACATGGTGGGCGCGGTCGGGCATCCGTTCGGGCTGAAATACACGACCCACGACGGCATCGTCTCGAACACGCAGCACGTCATGAACGACATCCGCTACCTGCAACACTCTGCGGCCATCAACCCCGGCAACAGCGGCGGCCCGCTCGTCAACCGCGCCGGGCAGGTCATCGGGGTCAACACGTTCATCATCGGCAACAGCAACAACATCGGGTTCGCGCTGCCGGCGGAATACCTCGCCTCGGCCATCGCGGAGTTCCGAAAAATGGACTCCGAAAACTGCACGCGCTGCGCCTCCTGTGCCAATTTCGTCAGCGAAAAAAACATCGAAAACGAACGGTACTGCCCCAACTGCGGCGCAAAAGTGGAGCTTCCCGCGCAGGCCGAGGAATTCATCCCGACCGGGATTTCAAAAACAATCGAGGATTTGCTGGCGAAAATCGGGCACGACGTGCCACTCTCCCGGCGCGGGCCGCTCTCTTGGGAAATCCGGCAAGGCTCCGCCAAAATCGAGGTATCGTACCATGAAAAAACCGGCCTCATTGTGGCCGATTGCTTCCTGTGCCAACTGCCAAAGGAGAACATCAAACCGATTTACGAGTACCTGCTGCGGCAGAATTTCGAGGTCGAGGGCCTCACGTTCAGCGTCCACGAGCAGGACATCATCCTCTCGCTGCTCATCTTCGACCGCTACCTGAACGCCGACACGGGCATGGCCATGTTCCAAAAAATGTTCGAGTGCGCCGACCGCTACGATAATATCCTGGTGGAAGAATACGGCGCGCAGTGGAAACTGGAAGAATAGAGGTCTGATTGATGATTACATGATTGTTGATTTTTGATGTACCTGTTTTCAATCAAAAATCAACAATCATGTAATCATCAATCGTCAATCAAATTTCATTCATCAAAGCTAACCACCAACCGCTCCGATTTCGGGTGGGCTTGACAGGTGAGGACGTATCCCGCCGCGAGTTCGTCGGGTTCGAGGCCGTAGCAAACATCCATTTCCACCGCGCCTTCCAGCACTTTGGCTTTGCAAGTGCAGCACACGCCGCCTTTGCACGAAAACGGCAAATCCGCGCCCGCTCGCATGGCCGCGTCGAGCAGCATACTCCCGTCGGAAGGCAGAATAAAATCGAACCGGGTGCCGTCTTGCACGACGGTCACAGTGGCCTCGAACGAGGTCTTGGCTTGGGCAGAGGCGGCAGAGGCGGCTTTTTTCGCAACGGTTCCAGCAGTCGTAAACAGTTCAAAATGAACCCTTTGCGGCGCAACACCCTGAGCGGTGAGCGTGTCGCGGATGTCAAAAATCATCTCCTCCGGGCCGCACAAAAAGAAGGCATCCACGTCGGCGGGATTGAACAGGCGGCCAGCGTAGCTGCGGCATTTTGCACCGTCCAGCCGACCGTGGAACAGGTCGCTGCCCAGCGATTCGCGGCTCAACACATGATGCACGGCCAGCCGCGCCGGGTGCTGGTTTTTCAGCAGTTCCAGCTGCTCCCGGAAAATGATGTGGTCGAACCCGCGATTGCCGAAGAACAGCACGAACCGGCTGCGCGGCTCCTCGTCCAGCACGGTTTTCAGGATGGACATCACGGGCGTGATGCCACTCCCGGCGGCAAACGCGACATAGAGGTTTTCGTTCTCGGCAGCAAGCGGGGTAAAAAACCGCCCCTGCGGCGGCATCACTTGTAGCACATCGCCCGCTCGCAAGTGTTCGTTGGCAAAGGTGGAAAACACGCCGCCATCCACTTTCTTGATGGCCACGCGGAGGTCGTTTTCGTGCGGGGCCGTGCAGAGGGAATAGCTCCGGCGCACATCCTCGCCGTTGATTTCGGTGCGTAACGTGAGGTATTGGCCCTGTGTGAACCGGAATTTTTCGGCCAAATCGGTGGGCACCTCGAATGCCACCGAGACCGTATCGGGGGTTTCGCGGCGTACTTCGCGGACGGTAAGCGGGTAAAATTTGATCGACACTTGTGGTGGGCTTGTGGTGGATGGGCGAATGTGAGGGAGCAATGAGCCAACTAAAAAAGTGTACCCCGGTCGGTCGGGATACACTTTTCAAGGAACGATTGGCCGATGCGGGCCTTTCGAGGGTGTCTTCCGCTATGCTTAGGCAGCGAGGTGGTTGACGTGGCGCATCAAACCGCTTTTCAGGTTGGAGGCTTTGTTTTTGTGGATGTTGCCACGCTTCGCCAAGCGGTCAATCATGCTGACCACTTTCGGCAGGAACTCGACGGCCTTAGCCTTATCCTTCATCTCGCGCAGATTTTTGATAGCCGTGCGAGCGGTTTTTTTATAGTAACGGTTCTCCAAGCGACGCTTGGCGGTTTGGCGGATGCGTTTGAGTGCGGAACGGTGGTGTGCCATTTTATTGAGTGGTTGAGTCTCCGAGCGGCGGCTTAGTTGGCTTGTCGCGCCCGTTGCTGCCTAATTTTTGATGAATTTGATTCGTGCCAATCGGACAGGGGCTCCGATTTGGGCGGGCAAAGGTAGATTTTCAGTTTTGAACGAAAAAACCGTTCCCAAAAATTTTCAGGATTTTTGCCGCCCGAAATTGAAGAAAGGCCAAGTTTCGCAGGCCAAACAACATCCTCACCGTCTCACTTTCTCGCTGTCTCACGCATGGGCCGCAAAAACAAGCTCCGCAAGTTTGCCGAAATCCTCTCGTTCCCGAACGTCTTCGAGTGTTACAACGTCCAGCAGCCCGCGCTCGTGGGCAAGGACATGGAGCCTGTTGACTTGCGCGGGCAGTGGCGCACGGCTTATTTCAAAAACCCGAACCCCATCACGCTCGAACTGGCCTGCGGCGGCGGCGAATACACCGTCGAACTGGCGCAGCGGTACCCCGACCGCAATTTCATCGGCGTGGACGTGAAAGGAAACCGCATCTGGAAAGGGGCGAAAAAGGCCATCGAGGCCGGGCTGCCGAACGTGGCTTTCCTGCGGACGCGCATCGAAATCATCGAGCATTTTTTTGCCGCCGGGGAGGTGGACGAGATTTGGATAACCTTCCCCGACCCGTTCCCGCGCCAGAGCAAGGAAAACCGCCGACTGACTTCCGCTTTTTTCCTTGAAAAATACCGCCAGATCCTCGCGCCCGGTGGCTTGGTTCACCTGAAACACGACAACCCGGAGTTTTTCCAGTTCACGCTGGACGTGCTGGCCGCCGACCCACGCTGCCGCATTTTGTACCAAAACGACGACATTTATGCCTCCGAACTGGCTTTCCCGGAACTGGGCATCCAGACTTTGTACGAAAAAATGCACCTCGCCGACGGGCGGAAAATCAAGTATGCACGATTTTTGATTGACCAGCCCGCGTTGCCACGACCTTAAAACCCCCGTTGCCTGCATGGTCACACTTTAACGACCGATTCACACTAAACCCCATTGATTCACAGTTTGATAGACCGATTTTTGAACCGTCAAAATCAACAACCAAAAGCAAACTTTCCAAATCAATGAAAAATCTCGTGTTTCTGCTCCTGTTTGCCCCCTTTGCCCTGTTGGCCAATCCGGTCGTCGGCGAGGAAGGCAACCCCAGCCTCGAAGCCATCAGCCAAGCTTTGAGCGCGGGCGACGCTGACGCACTCTCGAAATACTTCGCGGACAACGTGGAAATCTCCATTCTCGACAAAGAACAGGTATTGCCCAAGTCCAAAGCGATCGAGGCCATGCGTTCGTTTTTCAATTCCAGCAAGCCCAAAAATTTCGCGCAAGTCCACCAAGGCACCAGCCGCGAAAGCAGCGACCAATACTGCATCGGCAACATGACCGCCACGTCGGGCAACTTCCGTGTTTACATCTACCTGAAAATCAGTGGCGGCTCGGCTTCCATCAAAGAGATGCGCTTCGACAAAGCCTGATTTTTGGGGAATCCCGTTCGGCTGTTTGCAAAAGTTGCGGGCCGGAGTTTGACTCCGGCCCGCAACTTTTTTTGTGCCTTTGGGGTAGTCACTGTTTTTTCCAGAATTTGTGCAAATCCACGCCGAGTCCGAGGTTCAGGTTGCTGCCCGCGAAGCGGTTGTCTTTTTGCGCGGCCTGCGAAGGCGAGTACGTCACGGTGTTGTTGATTGAAAAAATGCCCATTTTCCAGCTGAAATGCAGTGCGTATTCGGGCAAAAACATGGGCGAATCCTCGACCAAGCGTTCGATGACCTCGCGCTCTTGCTCGTCAATCCGGTAGTCCACCAGCCCTCGATAGAATTTCAGCCGCGCAAACCGCAGCCCGAAGCCCAACCGCACACGGTTGTATTCCGCCGTGATGCTCGGCTGCACGAACCACCGCCTGAACCGCAAATCCGCGAAGCGGCTAAGCCCGAAATAATTGTACGTCGAACCCTCGCCCATGCCCACGAACATGCTCAGCGTGTTGCGCTCGTCCAGCGGCAGGTAGCCACCGACGGCCCCTTCCAGAAACTGGCCCTTGCCCCACTGCGGCTCGTTGGAGCCGCCCGGAGTGATGTTGTCGGGCACTTTGTCTTTGTCCGAACTGGCGCGGAAGTAATTGATCATCAAGGCCGTATGTTTCGCGGGGCTGTACGCGGCGTGGGCTTCCACGCCGCTGTATTCCGGCCCGACGGCCAGCCCCACGTTTGCCACCGCGTCGCCGGAAGCCCGCAGCGCGGGCATTTGGATGGTGTTCGGGGCATAATATCGGTGGCTGCAAGAGGGGGCGAAAAGCAGGAGGGCAAGCCCCAAAAAGGTCTTGGATGTGTGCATGGGTCGGTCAGTTTTAGATGAAAGTTGGGCGGCAAATCTAATGACTTGGGTGCTTGGGCGATGGGTTGCCCGGTGTGCAAAGATGGCGCGGCTGCATACCTTTGGCGCAAGGGCAAACTGGCATTTGCCCGAACCGCCACCAACCTACATTGCCATGAGTTTTTTCGATAAAATCTTCCAGTTCGGCTCGCCGAAGGAGACCCAGCCGGACATCCCCTTTGGCCGCTATTCCGACACTTACCGCTCGCAGGCCCGCTACGATGCGTGGGACAGAGCGGTCGAACTCTTTGAAAAAGAGGAGCGCATGGAAGCCTATCGCCAGTTCTTGGCGTACCTCCGCGACGAGCAGCAGGACAACGTGGCGTGGCGCGAAGAAGACGGCAGCCTGCACTTCGAGATTTGGCAAGGCTCCCGCGTGGTGCGCGGCACGGCCAACGCGGAGACCGTCAAAGCCACGAGCCGCATCGCCCGCGCCGACGTGACCAACGTGGGCTTCATGCGGCGGCTCATGGAATACAATTTCAGCCTGAAATACAGCCGGTTCGGGCTTTCGCCGGACAACGTCATCACCATCCTGTTCGACACCAGCACGACCGACGGCTCGCCGCTCAAGCTTTTCAACGCCCTGAAAGAAATGGCCGTCCATGCCGACAAACAGGACGACCTGCTGCTCGACGAGTTCAGGATGCTGCAAACAGTAGAGCCGCTGAGCGGAAACGAAATCCCGGAGGCCGAAAAAGAAGTCAAATACGGCTACATCCAGCACGAGATAAAAAAAGCCTTCGACGAGATGGACAAAGGCAAGCCCGACCCGAACCAGTACCCCGGTGGCTATGCCTATATGTTCCTGTACTTGGCCTACAAACTGGACTACCTCGTCAAGCCCGAAGGATTTATGATGGACGCACTGGAAAAAATCCACCGTGCCTACTTCGCTTCCTCGGCGGAGGAAAAAAGCACCCAACTGAAAAACATCGCCTTCCGCAAGGAATTCCAAAAACTGCTCGACCGCCCGAAGGAAGAGTTTTTCAAAGAAATGTACCGCACGCGCAGCACCTTCGGCATCACCACGCCCGTCGGGCACGAAAAACTGGCCGCCCTCATCGAGGGCGAACTGCCCAACATGGACTGGTACAAGGACAACAACCACATCGTGCTCGCGCTCGGCATCCCCGGCTACATCGTCGGCTACGCCCTGTTCAATTACGCCTTGCCGAAACCCGACCGCGAGTTCCTGCACTTGTACCTCCAAATCATGGAGGCCGGCTATTTCCGCGACCTCGGCTTCAAACTCGGCCACTACGACGCGGCGGGCAAGCCCGACAAACGCGCCATCCTGCGCAGCATCCGGGCAGTAGCCGAGCGCAACCGGGCGCAATACCCGAAAGTCAACCCCGACACTTCCAACCTCGACTTCGGCTCGCCCGTGCTGTTCGCCAAAGGCTACCTCGAAATGGTGAAAAACTTGGACATGACCAAGGCGGATTGAAGCGCAGTGTTTTTCGCTCGAAAAACCGCCGACAGATGGGCAACAAGGGAAGGCATTTGCCAACCCAACCGCCAGTTCCCGCCTTATTTGCCTGCCGATGGGTTCGTCCCGCCGGGACGTTCTTGGCACTGATTCACATGGCGTGAGGCCGAAAAAAACCGCCGAGCCGTGCTTCACTTCTTCTAAAGTCGCTCGACCCGGCGGCTATGTCTTACGTCTGAAACGCAGGACAAACAACGCCCCCCGATGGCTCTAATCCACGAAAACCGGGTCTACAAAAAGGTATACAATGCGTTTTCGCCCTGCATCTGTTCGCCAAAACACGGTGTTGCCGGGGCTACCAAAAAGTATACATCGTTTATTGGAGGCGTTTTTGCAGGGCTTTTTTTCAGCAAAAAGCTGCACCAAGTAGCCAGCACCACACCACTATGCCACACATTCAAAAAAACCTTTTCCATTGGCCGATTGCGTTTGTTTGCGGATTTGCCTGCCTGATTCCGCCCGGCTGCAAAGAGGCTCCACAAACCGAAAACCTTTCGGCTGCGGCGGACACCAAAGCCTTGTTGCTCGCCGCCGACTCTTTGCCCGAAGCAGAAGTGTTCGCCCGCGCCGCCCGATTGCCCGCCGTGCAACAGGACTCGTTTTTCACCCAACGCTTGGCTCATTTGGAGGCCACCGAAAACCTCCCTGCCATGGAAAAAACAGCAGCGGCGTACTTGGCCGCCCGGCCTGGCCACCCGGCGGCGCAGTGGGAGGTGGCCTACTATCAGGGCGTGATTTTTCAGTACGCAGGAAAGTTCGATTCGGCAAACATCGCGTACGCCCGCGCCGCCGAAGGGCTGGAACAGCTGGACGCAAAATCCCAACTCGCCCAGACACTCGATTCGTGGTCGGGCAACCTGAACACACAAGGCAAATACGACGAGGCCCTTGCCATGAAATACCGCGCCCTCGACATCGCCCAGACCCTGAACCAACCAGAATGGGTCATGCACATACGGGCGCACCTGGCCAATGTGTACAATGCCAAAGGCGATTACAACAAAGCCATTGACATCTTGGACGAGCTGCTCGTGTTTGCCGAGGCGCAAAAAGACACGGCCTACATCGCCTACGTCCTCTCCACGAAAGGCAACTCGCTCATACACAAGCGGGATTGGGAAAACGCCCTGAAAACGCATGGCCGCGCATTGGCACTCCGGCATCAGCGCCCCACCGCCAACCTGCCCGAAAGCCAGTTCTCGTATGCCCGCATTTTGGGCAAAATGGGCCGTTGGGCCGAAGCATTGGACACGCTGCGGGCAGCCGATGCCAACATCCGCAAACATTCCAACAAACAAGGCCTGAGCCTCGTGGCCTCTTTCACCGGGGAGGCCCTGTTCCAACTGGGGCAGTACCAAGAGGCTGAAAAATACCTCCTCAGCGGCCTCGAAATGAGCCTCGCCCGCAACCAATACCCCGCCGCCGCCGCAGGTGCGCGCATCCTGAGTTTGACGAAAAAAAAGCGGGGCGATTTCGCCGAGGCACTCCGCTACCATGAGCAATACATGACACTCAAAGACTCCTCTTTCAACCAAGAAAAGGACAAAATCACCCGCGAACTTTCCGTCAAATACGAAACCCGCGAAAAAGAACAGCAAATCGCCGCGCTGCACCGCGAGCACCGGCTGGCCGCCCAGCGCAACTGGTGGATAGTCGGCGCGCTCTCGGTATTGACACTCTCGGTGCTGGTTTTCATCCAACAACGCGCCCGCCGCCGACAGGAGCGGCTCGAAAAAACGCTCGAACTCCAACGCCTCGAACTCCAAGCCCACCAGACCCGCTTGGCCGACTACGCCCAAATGCTCGTGGAACGCAACACCCGCATCGCCGAGATGTCGCAAACCTTCAGCGAGCCGCAGCCCGCGCCCAGCAACGAGTCGGCACCGAACACCGAGCGCGTGGCCGCCGCCGAACAGCTTTACAACCAGCGCATCATCACCGAAGAGGATTGGGAGCAATTCCAGCAACGCTTCAACAAAGTATACCCCGGCTTCTTGGCCGAGGCGCGGAGCCAGTTCCCCGGCCTCACCGCCGGCGAAATGCGCCAACTGATGCTCGACAAAATGGGCCTCAGCCTTAAAGAGTGCGCCGCCATCCTCGGCATCGGCGTAGCCTCCGTGAAACAAGGCCGCTACCGCCTGCGGAAAAAACTGCAAGCCGAAGGCTCCGATATCGCCGACCTGCTGCCCGACGACAGCACGGAAGCCAAGCCTGCGGGCATCAAAATTTGACGCTCCCAAACTGCCTCTTTACCTTGCCACACCTAAACCACCGCCAGTCTCATTCCTCGTCCCTCATCCCTTTCTTGCGCCATGACATTCAACCTTTCCGAAAAGAACTCCATTGCCAACCGCTTCTTGGCCGAGCTCCGCAACGTCGAGCTGCAAAAAGACCGCTGGCGTTTCCGCCACAACCTCGAACGGGTGGGCGAAGTGCTGGCCTACGAAATCTCCCAAAGCCTCACCTACGACCTCGTGGAAGTGGAAACACCGCTCGGCACGGCCACCCACTTCCTGCCGGCGCAGCGCGTCGTGCTGGCCACCATCCTCCGCGCCGGGCTGCCCTTCCACGGCGGGATGCTGCGCTATTTTGACCAAGCCGACAACGCCTTCATCTCCGCCTACCGAAAGCACCACAAGGACGGCACCTTCGAAATCCAACTCGATTACGTCAGCACACCCGACCTCACCGACGCGGTGCTGATTCTCGCCGACCCGATGCTCGCCACCGGGGCCTCCGTCAACCTCGCCCTGAAAGAACTCCTCGTACACGGCGAACCTGCAGCCATCCACGTCGCCACCGTCATCGCCAGCACCGCCGGGCTGGATGCCGTGCGCCGCCGCTGGCCCAAAGCCACCGTCTGGATGGGCGCGCTGGACGAAGAACTGACAGCCAAATCGTACATTGTGCCGGGGCTGGGCGACGCGGGCGACTTGGCTTTTGGGGATAAGATTTGACCAGAGGAAATGTAGTTTTGAGCCGAAATTCAACTTTTAAACATGAGCAAGCAGGCAACTAAACTCGCCGAGGTAAACCAAGCTGTGAATTTTGACGAGCCTATCGGCCCAGATCACCCATTCTTTACCGATTTCTCACAAGTGCGAGGCGATTTCGAGGAGCGCATCGTCTATGCCAACCTGAACGTGGACATCAACGGGGACAACCTCACGTTCGACCCATCCATCAACGGCCAAAACAAAGTGACTTTTTTCCTCGGCGGGATGCGCGGCAGCGGCAAAACCTCCGAGTTGCAGAAATACGCCCAAAAACTTTCAAAGCCCGACTGCTTCTTCTGCGTGGTTTGCAACATTGACGAGGGACTCGACCTGAACAACCTCGAATACATGGACATCCTCGTTTTTCAGCTCGAAAAACTCACCGAAGCCCTCCGGGAACATGACATCAAGATTGACGAAGGAGCCATGCACAGCCTGAAAAAATGGTTCGACGAGACAATCAAGGAAGTCAACCGTTCCATAACTGGCGAAGCGAGCATCGAAGTAGGAACCGAGGCAGAGCTGGGCGGCTTTTGGAGCATCCTCAAATTCTTCGGCTCCCTGAAAGCAGGTATGAAAGGCAGCCACGAGCGAGCCACCTCGGTGCGCTCCACCTTGAAAAACCGCTTCGACGATTTCGCTCGCCAGTTCAACCTGTACATCGAAGAGGCCAACCAATCTATCCGCCAAAAAAAGCTGGGGCAGGAAATCCTCTTCATCGTGGACGGCCTGGAAAAAACCATGACCGCCGACACCCGCCGGAAAATCGTCATGGAAGAAACCAACCGAATCCGGCAGATAGAAGCGTACACACTTTTTACCCTGCCCATCGAATTGATGAAAGAGCGGCAAATACTGCAACAATACTTTTTCGTGGAGTCGTTTCCGTTCGTCAAAATCGTGGAAAAGGACGGCCAGAAGAGACCGGAAGCCCTCAAAAAATTCAAGGAATTTGTCGCCAAGCGCATCGAAACGAACCTTTTCGAGGACGAAGCACTCATCGAAAAAGCCATTTGCCTCAGCGGGGGCAGCCCGCGCGAGCTGCTCAAAATCCTGAAAACGGCCAACGTCCACGCGGACAGGGCCAAAGGCATCATTGACCACGCCGCCCTCGAAAAAGGCTTGTCGCGCCTCGCCAACCAGACCGCCCAGTATGTCAAGCCGGAGCAATGGGCAAAAATCAAGGAGGTGGCACACAACCACAGCGCGCCATTTGACGATACCGTGCAGGAACTGCTCGAAAGGCTCTTGCTCATGGAATACAACGACGGGAGCTACAAACGGCCCAACCCAATCCTCGAACTTTCCGATGCTTACCACCAACACGTCAAAGCCGCCCGGCCCGCCGCTTGAAGAACTCGAATACCTCGCCAATGCCGTCGAGGGCGACACTTTTCACTTCGTGGTAGCCCAGTGGAATCATTTTAGCTTGGTGCAGCGCACCAAAGACTACCTCCGCCAACGGTTCCCCGAACGCCCTTTGTTGTCGCTCACGGTCAAAAACGAGACCTACGACTCGCTCATCGAGCACATTTGCCAGTACCGGAGCGGTTTCGTATTCCTTGATGATTTTGAAAATCTGTTTGACCAAGAGAAAAAGCCCGGCATCGCCGTCGGGTTCAACCAGCGGCGTGGTAAAGTGGCCCGGCTGCCGCTCACGATAGTCGCTTTCATTCCGCCCGGTGAGCGATTTGTGGAGCAATGCATGAAACAAATACCCGACTGGTGGTCGGTGCTGAGCTTTTTGGCAACGCTCGAACTGCCCCCGTCCGCCGAAAACGCAAAACCGCCATTCGCCGCTTTCCAAGACCGCGCCCCCGTCAGCACCCTCGGCGGCGGCAACCAACCGGAAAGGCTCGCAGAAATCAACCGCCTGCAAGACCGCATTGCGGCAATTGAAATCAAGCCCGAAAACGCCAAGCTCCTCGACGAACTCCACGCCCAAGCCCTCCAACTTTGCGACACCGCAGGCCTCTACCAACTCGGATTGGACACCGCCAACGACTGGCTTCGCATTGCCTTATCACTTGATTATGAGCAGGTTGCGCCTGATGTATTTTCAGAGGTACTCGACAGACTCGGTACCTTTGAGCAATACCTCGGCAACTACGACCGGGCGGCAAGGCTGCTCGGAAGAGCGTTGGAACTGGATTTGAAAAACCTCGGCCCGGAACATCCCACCGTCGCAGTCCGCCAATCAAATCTGGCAAACGTCTATTCCGACTTGGGCGAGTACGCCCGCGCCCGCGATTTGCTCGAAGCCGCACTCGCTTCCGCAGTGAAAAACTTTGGAAACGAACATCCCACCGTCGCAGTCCGCCAATCAAATCTGGCAAACGTCTATCTGAACTTGGGCGAGTACGCCCGCGCCCGCGATTTGCTCGAAGCCGCACTCGCTTCCGCAGTGAAAAACTTTGGAAACGAACATCCCAACGTCGCACGATGCCAATCAAATCTGGCAAACGTCTATGCCGCCGAAGGTCGTTGGCCGGAAGCCCTGCTGCTTTTTCGACAGGCACACGCCAACTTTCTGAAAAATCTCGGCGAGCAGCACCCGCACACCAAGTTGCTCAGGCAGTTTGTGGAGCAGGCCGAGCAAGAGGTCGCCGCGTCGTAAACACCTATCCGACAACCGGGCAGGGCTTCATCAGTCCCGTAGGGACAGCGCGTTTATAGCATATCAACAGAGGCGGCGCAAAGTCCCGTAGGGACGGCACATGATGTTTCGTCCCTACGGGACTACGGGCGGGTTTTGTGCCCGGTTCTATAAACGCACCGTCCCTACGGGACTGATTTTCAAGGAATTAAACGGATTCCCAAAAACGCCAAGAGCCAGCCCCCGCTTCGATTCCCAGTGATTCGAAGTCGGGGCTGGCTCTTGCTTTTCCTGCGTCCGGGTCGGTTATCGCCCGTGCTGGACGATGAATTTCCCGCTCGACCACACGCCATTTTGCACGGCCCGCAGGAGGTAAACGCCCGGCGCGAACCCGGCCACATCCACCGAAAGCGCGAGGCTGGGCGCGGCATCGGCTTGGAGGTTTTGCACCACGCGGCCCAGTGCGTCCACGATGAAAATTTGTGTCGGGGCAGGCGCGTCCGGGTCGCCCGGCAGGATGATTTGCACGCGCTCGCTGGCCGGGTTCGGGAAGATTTGCAGGCCCTCGGCGAAGCTCGGCTCCTGCTCCTCGCGGTCGTCGGCAAAGGGCGCGAAAAACGGCGCGGCACTCAACTCGACCCGCAGCGTGTAGCAACTCAGGCTCGCCGCGCCGCCCGCACCGCGATAGACATACACGCGGTGGTTGGCATTGACCACCGAAGTATTGAAAACGATGGTCTCGTCGGCCGTGCCCGCTTGGGTCGAGGCACCGAGCAAGGTGCTGTTTCGGTACAGTTTCAGGTCGTAATTGCTGGGCAGGCCGCTGAGCGTGACCCGGATGTTGGGCGTGGCCGCCGAGTTGCCGAACTTGAAATAATCCTTGTCGGCGGTGGTGTTCAGGTTGGCTTGGATGTTCGAATCGAGCGGGACGGGCGCGGCGGCGGAAAGCGAGTTGTTCGGTTCCCAAACATCCGTGCAGGCTGGCGTGAACGTGGCGAGCAGCGCGTAGCAATCCGTCGCGCTGTTCGCGCCTGAAACACCGCTGATTTTCAGGAAAAAATCGCCCGGCGCGGTCACGGTGTAGCTGAGGCTCTCGTCGGCGGTGCCGAGGTTTTTGGAAATGGCGACCTGCGTCCCGGCGGCATTGTACAGCCGAAGGTCAAAATTGGCGGGCAAACTCGTCAGCGAAGCGGCCAAAGTCCCCGCGCTCGTGGGGCTGATTTTGAACCAATCCGCATCGGTCGTGCTCGTGATGCCCGCGTCAATCGGAGTGCCGAAGGCGAGCGGCGCGGCGGCAGCTTGGCTGTTGTTCGGCTCGAACGGGTCGCTGCACAGCGTGATGGGCGTGGCCGACACGAGCAAATTGTAACAATCGGAGCTGCTGAACAGGCCGCCGACGGTCGTGATTTTCAGGTAATAAGTGCCGGAAGTCAGCACGTTGAACAGGATGTTTTCGTCGGCGGTGCCCGTGTTCACGGACAGGGCCAGCAGCGCACTGCTCGCCGAGTACAGCCGGAGGTCGTAGTTGTGCGGCAGGCTGGTCAGCGCGGCGGACAGGGTGGCTGGCGCAGTCACCACGACCTTGAACCAGTCCGCGTCGGTGGCGGTGCCGATGGCCGCGTCAATCGGGGTGCCAAGCGTGAGCAGCGCGGCGTTGGTCAAGTTGTTGTTCGGCTCGAACGGGTCGCTGCACGGGATTGGCGTGGCGGTCGCCAGCAAATTGTAGCAGTCGGAAATATCGAACGCGCCGCCTACTCCATTGATTTTCAGGAAGTAATCGCCGGGCGTGGTGGCCGCGAAGGTGATGTTTTCGCTTGTCGTGCCTGTGTTTTGGGAAACGGCGAGCGAGGTGCCGGCGGCGTTGAAAAGTTCGAGGTCAAAATTTGCCGGGAGGCTGGTCAATGCGGCGGTCAAATTGGACGGCGCGGCGACCGTGATTTTGAACCAATCCACGTCGGAGGCCGAGCCGATGCTTGCGTCAATCGCCGAGCCGGAGGTCAAATTTGTGGCGGTGGCTTGGGTTTCGTTCGGCTCAAAAACGTCGTTGCAGTTGCTTTGCGCGGGGGCGGTGACTTTGAGGGTGTAGCAAGTGTTGACGTTGGCCGCGCCGTTCCAGCCATAAATGAAAAGTTTGTACGTCCCGGCGGTGGCGGGGTAGGTGATGGTCTCGTTGGAGGTGCCGCCGTTTTCGGAGACGGCCAGTTGGGAGCCGGTGCTGGAAAGCAGTTTGATGTCGTAATCGGCTGGCAATGTGGTCATTGTGACCGTGATGGTCTGTGCGGTGGTCAGCGTGAAGGTGTAATAATCGAGGTCGAGGTTGGTTTGGATGAGGGCGGTTTTGGTTTCGTTGAGCGGGAACGGGGCAGCGGTGGCGAGGGTGTTGTTGAGTTCGTATTGCTCCGGGCAGGCACCGTTTTGTTGGGTCGTGAATTTGCGGTTGACATAGACGGAGCTGTCGCCGTTGGTGCAAAAAGTTTTGAGGCGGCAGTCGTAAATTGTGTTGGCTTGCAGCCCGGTGATGACGTAGTTGGTGCTCGTGAGGCCGGGGATGACCGTCCAGCTGGAGCCGTTGCCGGCCTTGTATTCGAGGCGATAGTTCGAGCCACCGACGGCTGGCTGCCAGTTGATGCTGGCTCCGGTGGGCGTGATGTTGTACGCGAGCGGGTCGCCGACTTGCGGGCAGGCCCCGAACGGGTCGCCGATGCCGACGGCGTGCATGGCGTTGTGGACGGAGATGGTCTGCTGCGAAGAGCCGCCGAAAAGGTCGGTGGCGGCTTGGATGAGCAGCGGGCGCACCTGCGGGTAGTTGGTGGTGCTGGTCATGTAAATGCTCTCGGCGCGATAGACGATTTTGGCCGCGTCGTCGGTGCCGATGCCCGTGACGGTGTAGGCTTGGTTGAGGTCGTTGGTGCCGGTGCCGCCTTGCGAAAGCAGGTAAAAAAAGAAGTTGAACACGCCCGAATTGGTGTGTACGCCGCCGTTGTCGCCTGCGCCGTAGTACCAAAATGCGCCGAGGTAGGTGTCGGGGTCGTTGGCGAGGTTGGGATTGCTCATGTAGCGGAGTGCGTTGCCGCTGAGCACGATTTCCTCGCCGATGAGCCAAGTTTGCTTGTTCGGGTCGGCAAATTTCTCCACGCACGCCCCCCAGATGTCGCTCAAAGATTCGTTCAACGCGCCCGGTTCGTTGGCATAGACGAGGTTACAGGTGAACTGGCACACGCCGTGCCCGATTTCGTGGGCGCACACATCCATGCAAGTCAGTGGGCTGAACAGTGCGCCGCCGTCGCCGTAGGTCATGCGCGAGCCGTCCCAGAAAGCATTGTCGTAATTGGTCGAGAAGTGGACATAGCTTTTGAGCTTGGAGCCGGCATTGTCGTAGCTGTTGCGGCTGTGTTTTTGGCTGAAATAATCGTAGGTCATTTCCGCGCCCCAATGGGCATCGAGGGCGGCGTTGTCTTTGTCGGCGTTGTTCCATTCGGCATCCGTCCAGTTGTTGTTGTCGTCCACGAAATCCACCGCGTTGCCGTAGTTGGTGCCTTTGTTCATGTCATAAGTTTCAATGCCTTGCCCGGTGCCGCGCGGGGCTTCGCGGAGTCGGAAGGTGCCGTTGGCCTGTTCGTCGGTCGTGATGGTGCGGATGCCAGAGTAGCGCGTGGCCGCTGTGCCGGGAGAGTTGGCGTGTTTGATGATGGCATCTTTGAGCAAAATCGCCCCGGTTTGTGCGTCCACGAACACGAGGTCGCGGCTGATGGGCTGGTGGGCGTAGATGTCGAATTTCCAAGCCAGCCGCATCGCGCCCGTGCCGCCCCGGAAATCCTCGACGATGACCAATTCGCCTATCGGCTCGGCCACGCCATCGGACGGAATTTGCCACATATATTCCTCTGCGCCAATGAATTGCAGGGCTTTGGCGAATGCCTGTCGCTCCGCAATGCCGGGCTGCACGTCCATGTTTTTCAGCGGGCAAAAATTGCCGCTCACCGATTTGAGCAGGCCGTCTTTGGCATGGACGCTGACGGTCGCGTGCTCCAAGCGCACGCCCCGGTGCCACTGGCGGTATTTTTCGTGGATGAAACCCAGCGCGTCGGTCTCCGTTTTTTCGAGGCGGAGCTCGTCGCCGGGTTGCAGGTTCAGGACGGCCCGCAGCACGTCCATTTTTTCGTAAAAACCCGGCTCTGCGCCGGGCGCGAAGGTGGCGAGGCCGGGCGCGCCGCGTTCGGTGAAAAACTGGATTTGCGGTGAAAATTGCTGGGCAACGACCCATGCAGGCAGCCCAAGCACGAGGAACAGGACGTGGAAGCGTTTGGAAAAATTCATGTGAAGCATCGTTGAATTACGTTTGCAAAACTAACGAGCCGCGCCGGGAACGGGATTCAAAGTTTCGGGATGCCGACGATGGCGGAAAAACATCTCGCTCAAAATTTCGTCACCTCGCCCTTCACGCGCAATGTTGAGCCGTCATGTAGCAGGATTTCGGCCACATAAACATAAACGCCCGGCAGGGCAGTCTGGTGCCGGACGGTTCCGTCCCAGCCGGTCTTGCCGTCTGCCGGAAAATCTTCGGCCTCGAATATGAGGCCGCCCCAGCGGTCGAACACGAGCAACCGATTCACCTGTATCACGTCAGTCCCGCCGAACACACCAAAAACATGGTTGCCGACCTCCGAGCTTGGGCGAAAAGCCGAGGGTATGAAAATTTTAGCGGGAATATCTTTTTGGACACGGATGAGCACCGAATCGGTCGCCGTGCAACCGCGTTCGTCTATGACCTCAATATAGTACACAGATGTCTCGGTCGGCGTAGCCAATGGGACAAGACAATCTGAACAGGAAAGCCCTGTCGTGGGAAACCAGTTTATCTGGTCAATCGCCGACGTATCGGGCGAGAGAATGGGAGATAGGGAGACGGGAGAACTGCCCGGCACGAAAGATGTATCTGTCGGCAGCGCAACGGACAAATTACCGACCGTCAGTTGTAGGACGGCTATACTGTCGCATCCGCTTGTTGCTACCAATGTGTCCTTGTAGATGCCGCTTTCCCGGAGCGTTTCTTCACCAAACACAACGGATTCTCCCGCGCAAATGCTTTGCTCTGCATTGGATGTCAATGCTGACAAAATTTCGAGTGCGGTGGTCACGATGCTGTCGCAGCCGTTGGCCGCCGCGAGGGTGTCGCGGTAGATGCCCGTCTGTGCGTAGGTGTGCGCGCCGACCTGCACCGACTGGCCGAAACAGCGCGTGAATGACTGATTTTCAGCGATTTGTGGCAACACGGTGAGCATGGTGGTCACGATGCTGTCGCAGCCGTTGGCCGCCGTGAGGGTGTCGCGGTAGATGCCCGTCTGTGCGTAGGTGTGCCCGCCGACTTGCACCGACTGGCCGTGGCAGCGCGTGAACGACTGATTTTCAGCGATTTGCGGCAACACGGTGAGCATAGTGGTCACGATGCTGTCGCACCCGTTGGCCGCCGTGAGGGTGTCGCGGTAGATGCCCGTCTGTGCGTAGGTGTGCGCGCCGACCTGCACCGCA
>JBKBIC010000010.1:0-43765 GCA_046299435.1 Saprospiraceae bacterium | reverse complement strand
AACGATTGTTCCAGATGATGCAGTTCGTCATCACTGGGACGGTGTTGGTGAATATCACGCCACCGCCTCCGGTGTTGGTGCCACAGTGGTTGCCGGTGATGGTGCAGTTGACCAGTGTCAAGGGGTCGGAAGAATTGATGCCACCGCCCAGAAAATTGGCGGAGTTGCCCGAGATTAGGCAGTTGGTCAAGATGGCATTGGTGGTTGTCGCAACGTCCAGTCCACCGCCGTGCGTGCCGGAGGAGTTTCCAGAAAAAACGCAATCGGTGATTGTCAATGCCGTGGATGATATGGTCCGCATCCCGCCCCCAAGCCCGGAGGCGATGTGGTTGTTCGAGAACGTGCAGCCTGTGAAGGTCGCGCTGCAAGATTGATTGTACACCCCGCCGCCGATGTCGTGGTTGGTAAATGTGCAGTTGGTGAAGGTCGGGCTGGAGCTGGCGTTGAAAACTGCGCCGCCACTGCTGATGGCACGGTTCGACGAAAAAAGGCAGTCCACAACATTGTTTCCAGTGGCTGAGCCGTTGTACATCCCGCCGCCGGAGCCGCCGGAGTTGTTGTTTACAAACGTGCAATGCTGGACGAGCGTGGCAGCGTTGGCATTGAACAAACCCGCGCCATTGACCCGGTTGACCGTGTTGGATTCAACGGTATAGGCTCCAGACCCGTTGGCATTGGCGCCTCTGATGGTGAAGCCGTCCAATTGGGTGGTGCTGGCATCTGAAATGGTGAGCACGACGCGGTAGGCGTTTTCACTGTTATTGGTGAAACCGGAATCGTCGCCGTTGAAGTCGCCGCTCAAAGTGGTGACGTTTGCCGCAAAATCGCGCTCGGAGCGCATGGTCTCCGTGCCGTCGAAGCCGCCGAAGACTTTCACGCCGTCTTTCATGTGAAAAACTTTGTCTCGCGGGTCGGTGGGCGAGGCGTTGCCGAAGGCATCTTTGGTCGGCAGGTACGTCCCCGCTTTCACCCAGATTTCGTGTCCGCTGCTGGCGATATTGATGGCATCCTGCAAGTTTTGAAAAGCGCAATCCCATGAGGTGCCGAGTTGGCAACCCGTGTTGGCAGCATCCACGTACCAAACCGTGCCGTAAGCGGGGCAAGCGGCAGCCCCCTGAAATTCATGCACACCCAAATCTACATTGGTGTCAAAGGGCCGGGCGTTGCCGAAAAGGTCGGTCGCGGGCGCGCCTGTGTTCGTGCCCGCTTCGATGCCCGGGGAACAGGAGGTGATGTGAAAATCGCCCGCCGCCGAGGGCGCGGTGGTCGGGTCGAGCGGGGTGACGAAGGCGGGGTAGTTCGAAAAACCGGCGTAGGTCGTGCCGTTCAAATTGCCCGTGCCGCTCGGGTTTTGGTTTTGGATGAGGCTGTAAGAAATGACGGGCGATGAACTGCTGTTGAGGATGGAAGAAGAAGCCGAACCCGTCACGGTTGCGGCGCGATTGTTCCAGATGATGCAGTTTTTAAGTATGGGATTGCTGGCATTTGAATTGTAAATCCCGCCGCCGCCGCTGGGGCCGGCATTGTTCCCTGAAAACGTGCAGTTTGTCAGTGCCGGGTTGGAAGAAACACTGTTGGCCATGCCCCCGCCAACGGTAGAGGCAGAGTTGCCGGAGAACACACAATTGCTCATTACTGGGCTGGAGCCGTTGTTGCGTACCCCGCCCCCGGTTTCGGCGGTGTTGTTGTAAAAAAAGCAATTGCTGACCGTCGGGCTGGCATTCGAGATGCTGTACAGCCCGCCCCCGAGCGTGGCCGAGTTGCCTGAAATAATGCAATTGTTCAAGGCGAGGTTGGAAAGTCCGCAATACAGCCCGCCGCCCGCGTTCCGGGCAATGGAACTGGATTCGACCGTGATGCTGGCGCTCCCCGTCGCGTTGCCTTTTTCAATGGTAAAACCGTTCAGTTCCGTGCCGACACCGTCGGAGACGGACAGCACGACGTGGTAACTGTTGTCGGTGTTGACGTTGGCCGTGCCAAGGTCGCCGCTCAAAGTGGTGACGTTGGTTTTCCAATCGCGCTCGCTGAGCATGGTTTCCGTGCCGGTAAAGCCCCCGTAAACTTTCACGAAGGCTTTCAGGTAAAAAGTCCTGTCGCGCGGGTCGCTCGGCGAAGCGTTGCCGAAGGGGTCTGTTGTCGGTTTGTACGTCCCAGCAGCGACCCAAACCTCGTGGCCGGTCGCGGCATCCGTCATCGGCTGCTGCAAATCCTGCGAAGCGCAGGCCCAGGATGCGCCGTTGCCGTCGGTCGTGGCATCAATGTCCACGTACCAAATGCTGCCCGGAACTTCCTGCGTCGGGATGTTCGTGTCGCAGTCGTTGTCTTTGTTGTCGCAGATTTCGGTGGCTCCGGGGTAAGAGTTGGCATTTGTGTCGTCGCAATCCGTCGTCGGGTCGCTCGAAACAGCCTCACCGGAGTCGGCGCAGTCCAAATCGGCGGAATTGACCGTTGAAACCGCATCTGGGCGGTAGCCGTCGTTGTCCGCGTCTTTGTAGCAAAGGTCGCCGCCGTCGCAGTTTTGGTCAATGCCGTCGTCCACGATTTCGGTCGCGCCGGGGTTGATGGCTGCGTCGTTGTCGTTGCAGTCGAAGCCCGTGCAGGCTTGGTAGCCGTCGTCGTCCGCGTCCGCGTCGCTTTGGTATTCGTGAGCACCGATGTCATAAATGCCGCCGCCGAAAATCGCATCCACGCGGGCATTGCCCAAAATATCGGTCGTCGGTGCGCCCGTCGCGTCGCCCAAGTCAATGACCGGCGAGCAAGCGGTGAGGCTGAAATTGCCCCCAGTCGAGGGCGCACTCGCCGGGTCGAGTGGCGTGGTGAAGCCGGGATAATTCGAGTTGGCGGCGTTGGCCGTGCCGTTTAGGTTGCCCGTGCCGCTGGGGGTTTGTCCTTGTACGAGGCTGTACGAAATGACGGGCGTGGAGCTGCTGTTGCTGATGGAAGAAAAAGCCGTGCCTGTTACACTATTCGACCGATTGTTCCAGATGATACAGTTGGTCAGGATGGCGTTGGCACTGGATTCGTTTCGCATCCCGCCGCCGTTGCTGGTGGCCCTATTCCCAGAAACGGTGCAATTGGTGAGCGTCGGCACACTGCCGGTGACGAAAATCCCGCCCCCGGTGGTCGCCGACGTGTTCCCGGAAAACAGGCAGCTCGTCAGCACCGATGCACTGTTCCCGGTGATGTAAATGCCGCCGCCGCCAGTGCCGCCGCCGGTGCCGGTTGACGTATTTCCTGCAAAAACACAATCGGTTAGGGTGACATCGCTGGAAATCTGGTTGAACATACCGCCACCAGCACCTGCGCTATTGCCCGAAAACGTGCAGTTGGTGAACGATGACGTGCTGCTCGAATTGAACACGCCACCGCCGTTTGAACTGGCGGAATTCCCCGTTATTGTACAATTTCTCACGCTTGGGCTGGAGCTGGTATTGTAAAAACCGCCGCATTGGAAGCGGGCAACCGTCACGGGCGAAACTGTGATACTGCCAGATCCGTTGGCGTTGCCGCCGGTGATGGTGAAGCCGTCCAGTTCTGTTGCGCTGCCGTCGCTGACCGAAACAACTACGTGGTGGGCATTCTCGCCGTTGTTGGTGAAGCCCACGTCGTTGCCGTTGAGGTCGCCGCTGAGCGTCGTGACGTTCGTTACCCAGTCGCGCTCGCTCCGCATCGTCTCCGAGCCGTCGAAGCCGCCGAAGATTTTCACGCCGTCTTTCAGCAGGAAAGTGAAATCGCGGGTGGCATCGGTCGTGCCGTCGGGTTCGCGGGTGGGTTTGTACGTCCCGGCGGCGACCCAGATTTCGTGGCCGCTGCTGGCATCGTTGATCGCTTGCTGCAAATCCTGCGAAGCACAGGCCCAGGACGCGCCGTTGCCGTCCGTCGTCGCGTCGATGTCAACGAACCAAACGCTGCCCGGCACTTCCTGCGTCGGGATGTTCGTGTCGCAGTCGTTGTCTTTGTTGTCGCAGATTTCGGTGGCTCCGGGGAAACAGGCAGCACAGTTGTCGTCGCAATCGGTCGTCGGGTCGCTCGAAACAGCCTCACCGGAGTCGGCGCAGTCCAAATCGGCGGAGTTGACCGTCGAGACCGCGTCGGGGCGGTAGCCGTCGTTGTCCGCGTCTTTGTAGCAAAGGTCTCCGCCGTTGCAGTTTTGGTCAATGCCGTCATCAACGGTCTCGGTCGCGCCGGGGTTGATGCTGGCATCGTTGTCGTTGCAGTCGAAACCCGTGCAGGCTTGGTAGCCATCGTCGTCCGCGTCCGTGTCGCTTTGGTATTCGTAGGCTCCGAGGTCGTAAATGCCGCCGCCGAAAATGGCATCCACGCGGGCATTGCCCAAAATATCGGTCGTCGGTGCGCCCGTCGCGTCGCCCAAGTCAATGACCGGCGAGCAAGCGGCGAGGCTGAAATTGCCCCCAGTCGAGGGCGCGGTGATGGGGTCGAGTGGGGTGATGAAGGCAGGATAATTCGAGTTGGCAGCGTTGGTCGTGCCGTTCAAATTGCCCGTGCCGCTGGGGTTTTGGTTTTGGATGAGGCTGTACGAAATGACGGGCGTTGAACTGATGTTGAATATGGAACCGGATGCCGAGCCTGTGGTGCTGGCCCGGCGGTTGTTCCAAATGATGCAATTTTTGAGGACGGGTGCCGAGCTCGATATGTTTAACACCGCGCCGCCGTCAATAGCGGCTTTGTTGCCCGAAAAGACGCAATTCGTGAGCATCGGTGAGGAGGATGTCTGGTTCCACAAAGCACCGCCGCTGTTGTTGGAGCTATTGCCCGAAAAAACACAATTGGTAAGCGTTGGGTTACAGTTGTCGTTGTTGAACATCGCGCCGCCGCCGCCGGTGGAGCTGTTTCCCGAAAAAACACAATTCGTCAGCGCCGGGCTGGCATTGACGATGTTGTACATCGCCCCACCGCCGTCCGCCGCATTGCCTGTAAAAATGCAGTTCGACACGGTTGGGCTGGAGTTTCTGTTCTCCATGCCGCCGCCGATGCCGCGATAGGTGGGCAGTCCTTCTATCAAAAGATTGTCAGTGCCGTTGCCATTGCCGCCCGTGACGGTGAAGCCGTCCAACTCGGTCGTGCTGTTGTCGAGCACCGAAGTCAGGACGTGGTAAGCGTTTTCTGTGTTGTTGGTGAAGCCCACGTCGTCGCCGTTCAAGTCACCGCTCAAAATGGTCACGTTGGCCGCCCAGTCGCGCTCGCTGAGCATCGTCTCCCCGCCGTCGAAACCGCCGTAGATTTTTACGCCGTTTTTCAGATAGAAAGTCTTGTCACGCGGGTCGGTCGGCGAGCTGCTGCCGAAGGGGTCTTTCGTGGGCTTGTACGTCCCGGCTTTCACCCAGATTTGGTGTCCGCTGCTGGCTGCATTTATCGCATCCTGCAAATTTTGGAAAGCGCAAGCCCACGATGCGCCATTACCGCCCGAAGCAGCGGCCGCATCCACATACCAAATCGAGCCGGTGGTACACACGCTCATGGTGATGCCGTTGCTGCTGGCCGTGGTGGGCGAGGCGCAGGGGTCGCTGCTGGTCAGCACACAGGTGATGATGTCGCCGTTGGCGAGGGTCGCGTCGGTGTATTGGTCGCTGTCGGTGCCGACGTTCGTGCCGTTCTTTTTCCATTGGTAGGCGGGCGTGCTGCCGCCGTTGGTCGGTGTGGCCGTGAAGGTCACGCTCGTGCCAGGCGGGATAGTGTTATCCGGGTCATCGCTGGCGATGCTCACCGTGGGGACAGTGCCGCCGTAGCTGGTCATCACGCGGTTCGTGCCATCGAATGCGGTCGCCACGAACAAGCCGTTGCCATAGGTAACGGAACGCCAACTATTCGCTTCCGCAGCTGTGCGGGCCGTCCATGTAATGCCGTCGGGACTCGTCATCACTCGGTTTGTGCCACTGGTTGCCGTTGCCATGAATAGGCCATTGCCATAGGTAACGGAACGCCAATTGTTCGCTTCTGCAGCTGTGCGGGCCGTCCATGTGATGCCGTCGGGACTCGTCATCACGCGGTTTGTGCCGTCTAATGCCACCGTGATGAACAGGCTGTTGCCATGGGTCACAGAGTACCACTGATTCGCTTCCGCAGCCGTACGAGCCGTCCAGGTGATGCCGTCGGGACTCGTCATAACCCTGTTCGTGCCGGTAGTTGCCACTGCAATGAACTGGCCGTTGCCGTACGTCACGGAGAGCCATTCGTTCGCTTCCGCAGCTGTGCGAGCCGTCCAGGTGATGCCGTCGGGACTCGTCATCACGCGGTTTGTGCCGGTGTTTGCCACCGCTACAAATAAGCCGTTGCCGTACGTCACGGAGAGCCAATTGTTTGCTTCCGCAGCCATGCGGGCCGTCCAAGTAATGCCGTCAGGGCTGGTCATAACACGGTTCGTACCGGTGTTTGCCACCGCTACGAACAAGCCATTGCCGTACGTCACGGAGTACCATTGATTCGCCTCCGCAGCCGTGCGGGCCGTCCAGGTGATGCCGTCGGGGCTCGTCATCACACGGTTCGCGCCGTCCAATGCCACCGCCACAAACAAGCCGTTGCCGTACGTCACGGCAGCCCATTGGTTCGCCTCCGCTGCCGTGCGGGCCGTCCAAGTCTCGCCGGGGGTTGGACACGGCGGCTGTGCCGTCAACTTTACGCCTGCAAAGAGCAGAAAAAGGATGCTTAGATAATGGATTGGGAAAAGAGAAAAGAAGTTGGAGCCGGAGCGTCCCTTCGAATGAAGGCGCGCGGAGAGGGTGTTTTTCATTTGTTTCGTCATTTTAGAAGTGAGGATGAGTGGCAGATTGGCGAAGCATTCCCGTTTATGGTGTGAACACCGAAAGGTTATCAGCCCTAACAGGGCATTCTCAGATTAAATACGGGAAAGCCACAAAAGCCCCCGCCGGGCGGGTTCCACACTTCTAAATGAGGAGTGCCCGGCAGGGAATAGTCTTGTTTTTTCGTGGAACAAAAATCCAGAACCCCTGAATCGGCCAATAGGACAAATGCCGCAATTGATAGGACAAATGCCGCATCGGGCTTCGGGCGGGCGGCGCGAACAGCCCGAAATGCCCTGCATGAAACCCTGAAATCATTGCCGCACATGACCCACGTTGCCAAAAGTGAGTGCCCGCACCGGCACTTTTGGCAGACCAAATCTTGCTCCCACTATGAAGAACATCCTCCTACCTGCTGTCCTTTCCTTTTTTGGCCTCGGCCTCTGCGCCCAAACGATGCTTTCGTTTCCCGTCAACATCTTGGACGGGCTGCAAAACAGCCAAATCACCGCCACCCATTCGCCGCTTGACATCGGCACCATCGAAAACGCCTTCGATGGCAACCTCGAAAACGTGGCCCGCTCCGGCGGCACGAACCCCATGCGCGTCACCCTCCAATTTGCCTACCCCATCAGCCTCACGGCCACGAGCCTGAACAACAACAGCGAAAGCGTCCTTTGGACGGTCGAGGCCGCCCAAAGCCTCGCCGACTTGGACAGCCGGACGGGTTCCTACCAAAAATTGGTGGACGCGGCGGCGCACAGCGGCTTCGGGACATCCGTGCAAAACGTCGCCGCCAGCGGCAAGCTCCTGCGGCTGACCGTCCAAAAAATGTGCTGCGACAACTTCGTGCACCTCGAAGAATGGGGCATCGCGGCGACGGCCAACATCGCCGTCACGGGGATTTGCATGAAACCCAGCCAAGTGCGGCTCATCCCGAATGCCAGTTTCCAACCCAGTTTTTACGCCACCGATACCGACGGCAACGAGTGGCCGATTTCGAGTGCAATCAATTGGCAATCAAGCAATTCGGGCGTGGTTGGGGTGAACTCGGCGGGCGTTTTTTCTTCAAATTCCAATTTGGGCGAGGCCACCGTCACGGCCAGTTGGAACGGCTTGAATTTTCAGACCAAAGTCAAAGTCGTGCCCGATTTCAAATCACCGACTGCCGAAAAACGGGTCGTCCGGGTGGCGATGGTCATCATTGACCCGCAAATCCCGGCAGCGGGCGGGCAGCGGTTTTCGGAAAAATTTTGGGCCTACAACGGCGGCCCGATGGCACTCGCGCAGCAAACCCGCGACTCCATGTTTTCGGTCAGCGGTGGCACGGCGGACTACCAGTTCGCGGAGACCCACTGGGAAAACGACCTCTCGCTCATGCGTTTCGGCGGCTCGCAACTGACGGTGGATTCGTTCTATCGCCTCTTCCTCGAACCCGGCTGGCCGACCCTGCACCTCGTGGCCGAGCAGCAGGGCAACGCGCAATTTTTGTACAACGACTTGCTGAACAAATACGACCTGTGCTCGAAAAGCAACTCCAAACAGATTGACGAAGTGTGGGTTTGGGCCATGCCGTTCATCGGCATGTACGAATCGAACATGACCGGCACGGGCGCATTTTGGATAAACGGCCCCGTCGTTTCGGGCAATGCCTGCACGGATTTGCTGCCCATCATGGGTTTCAATTACGAGCGGTACGCCGGCTGTGCGCTGCACAATTTCACCCACCGCATCGAACTGACGATGGCGAAAGTGTTCAACACGACCTATCGCTACGTCCCCTCCGACTCACCGTACCCCGGCGGCTCGCCCGGCAACGCGCTGCAACTTTTTATGAATTACGACGCGCTCGAACCCGGCAACGCCCACATCGGCAACGGCCATTTCCCGCCCAACGGCATCGAAAACTATGGCTACGCAAACCACGATTTTGTCCCGACCCATGCCCCGAACTGGAAACGCTACCCCTTCCTGTTCGACCAAACGGAGCCAATCAACTGCGAGGCGTGGGGCTGCGAGGGCGACTGCGGCATCAATTTCTGCAGCTGGTGGATGCGCCACATCCCGCATTTCAAGTGTGCCGACCAGACCGGGCGGCTCAACAACTGGTGGCCGTACATCATTGACTACAACGAAGGCAAAGCCCTCGAAGCACAAGCAGACAACTGCGATTGCCAACTTTTCGACGACACGCCTCCCCCACCCTGCGCCTCCAAAGGCGATTTCCCCTGGCATGAATGGATTGCGGGCGTGAAAATCGGCGACCTCGACAACCCCAGCAGCAAAAGCCAATACTCGGATTTCACCTCGAAAACCATCAACCTACGGCAAGGCACGGGCAACCCATGGACGTTCACGGTCGGGTACAGCTATTTCACCTACGACGAATATCTGCGGGTCTGGGTGGACAAAAACCAGAACGGCATTTTCGAGCCGTCGGAAACCGTCGTCGAAGCCGTCATCACCCGTCCGCCCGACGGAACGCCGTCAAAAACAATCAATTACTGCTGCTCCCCCGTTGACTTCAACGAGCCACTGGCAAGCGGGATGCGCGTTCGCGTGGCCATGAAACGCGGCGGCTACCCCGACCCCTGCGAGACCATCCCGTTCGGCGAAGTGGAGGATTACACGATGAACATCGTGGCCGCCCCTGCCAAGCCGGATTTATGGACTGGCGGCTGGGAATACATCCCCCAATGGCATCCGAATGGCTGCGGTTACGCATACATCGAGCCGGGCGGCAACGCGGTTTCGTTCGCGGGCGTGGTTATCAATGAATCACCGCTGGCCGCTGCCGGGCCGTTCAAGATAAAGGCTTGGTTTTCAAGGGATAACAACCTCAGCGCGGACGACGTGCTCTGGAAAACCACGCAATACACCGGCCTCGATGCCAAATACGGCCCGCACTGGAACGACGGGTTCTCGCTCAGCAACACGCCCGTACCGCTCGCGCTGCCGCTCGGCACTTACACCGTCATCGTCAAAATTGACGCGGACAACGAAGTGGACGAGCTGGACGAAACCAACAACATCTTTTTGCAAGAAGGTGTCCGCATCGGTTGGCCTGATTTCGCCGCGCTGGTCACGAGTGCCGTACCGACGAGCGTCGCGCCGGGCGGCAGTTTTTCCCTGAATTTTCAAATCCGCAACGCGAACAACTTTCCGGTCAGCCAGCTGGCAAGCGGCGGCCCGACGGCCAATGTTTACCTCTCGACCGACAACGTTTTCCAGACGGGCACCGACGTGCTGCTCGGCTCCGCCAACTTGTTGTACAGCCAGTTCAACGCTTTCGGCGAGGCGAACGGCACGGCCAATGTGACCATCCCGGCCAGCACCGCGCCGGGCAATTATTCCATTTTCGTCGTCGCCGCCGACAACTGCGACCCGAACACAGCCAACAACCCCTCGCCCCCGGTGTCCCTCCAAATCGGCACCGCGCAGCCCTGCACGATGACCGCCCAAGTCAGCAACGTCGGTTGCTCGACCAACACCGCGACGGCCACCGTTTTGGTCACGGCCGTGAACGGCGGCCTGCAGGGTTGGGTCGGCTCGTATCCCACGCCGGGCGGTCCCTCGTTTTTGACCGGGCAATACGGCGTGCCGCAGACCATCGGCGTTTGGAAAGACCTCACGGCCAATTCCGTCGGCCTCAATTTTTTCGACCCAGCCGTTTCGGGCTGCACGACGACCGCGCAAATCGTTTGCCCCGGCCAATACTGCGCGAGCAAGGGCGATTTCCCGTGGGAAGACTGGATTTCGAGCGTCTCGGTGGGCGGCGCGGCGGCCAATGTTTCGGGCAAAAACCAATACTCGGATTTCACCGCCACGACGTTCAGTTTAGCCAAAAACACGGCCGCAAACATCTCGCTCACAACGACTTACAGCTATTTCACTTGGGACGAATACTACCGCGTCTGGATTGATTACAACCACGACAAAACCTTCGACCCCGCCACCGAACTGGCCTTCGCGGGCATCCTTGCCAAACCCGCGCCGGGCGGCAACGTAAGCAAAACCCTGACTGGCCAAATCACCGTGCCCGCCACCGCGCTCGACGGCCTGACGCGGATGCGCGTCAGCCAAAAACGCGGCGCGTACCCCGGCCCTTGCGAGGTTTTCCCATTCGGCGAAGTGGAGGATTACACGGTGAACATCGGCGGCGGCCCAAGCCAGCAGCCGGATTTGACGTTGACCAACCTGACGATGCCTGCCAGCGTCGCACAGGGCAATGTGTTCAACTTCAATTTTGATTTGAAAAACATCGGGAACGCAGCGGCTTCGGGCAATTTCAGCATCAAATCGTGGCTGTCCACCGACCAAAACTTGGACGCGAGCGACTACCAAAACGGCAGCGTGCCGACCGGAAACATCGGCGCGGGCGTAACTGTGCCGCAAGTTCTGGGCGCGATGAGCGTCGCCCCGACAGTCGCCGCCGGGCAGTATTACCTGATTTTGAAAGTGGACACGGACGGGCAAATCGCCGAATCGAACGAGGCGAACAACGTGCTCGTGTCCGCCGGAAAAATCACCGTGAACCCCGGCGGCGGCACTGGTGCCGACCTCGAGCTGACATTGACCGCCGACAAAACCTTGGTGCCGATTTATTCGGAAGTGACCTTCACGGTCACGGCCAGAAACACGGGCACGGCCACCGTCAACACGGCTTTGGTCAACGTGCAGATTTGCGGGCTGCCGGGTTCGGGGGCGTTCGAGCAGTTTTCGCAGCTGGTGTATGCGGGTGTGCCTGCGGCCCCGACGCTGGGCAATTACAACTTCGTCACCCAAATCTGGGAAATCCCCGGCCTCGCGCCCGGCCAATCGGCGGTGCTGCACCTCAAACTTTTCACGCTCGGCACGGCAACGCGCACGGTGGCCGCATGGTCGGCTTTCCAAAGCCCCGCCGACCCGGATTCGCAGCCGTCGGGCAGTATTTTCGCCAACTGCACGCCCGCGCAGGACGACGAGGCCATCTGGATTATTAACGGCGGGCAGCCCCGCCTGCAACCCGGTGCCCGCAACTGGGCGGAGGCCGAGGATTTTGAGGTGGCCGATTTCCAGATTTATCCGAATCCGGCGGGCGAGCAAGTCGCCGTCCAGCTCGAAAACTGGGCAGGCCGCCCGGCCACGCTGACGCTGGTCAACCAGTTGGGCCGCCCGGTTTTGCAGCAGCAATTGGACGAAGTGCCGACCTCGCCAGTGGTGCTTGATTTGTCGGAGATTCCCAACGGGCAGTATTTCCTGAAAATGGAAACGCCGGGCCGCCGCACCGTCGTCCAAAAATTGGCGGTGGCACGGATGTATTGAGGTGAATGGCTGGTTTTCATGGTTTTATGAGGCTCATAAAACCATGAAAACCAGCCACCCCGCCCCGGCCAGCAACACCAGCCCGAAGCCCAGCCCGACCGGCCAGCGCAGAGCCGCTGTGCCCCGCGACACGCTGACCAACCACTTGAAAAGCGAGTTGGACATCACGGCGAGCAAGATGATGATGGCCGCCTCGCGGTGTTGACCCGACGGCGTGGCCGCCCATTTTGCAGTGGAAATCGTGATGGCATCAATGTCGGCGATGCCCGCCGCAGCCCCGGAAAGGTAGGTCATGGCCGGGGTCAGCCACTGCCGCGAGGCCGCCATGAGCAGCGTGATACCGACATAGAGCAGCACGAAAAAGACGGCATTTTTGATATCCAGTGGGTTTCCGGGCGAAAGTGGCGGTGCGTCGGCGGCTTTTTTGTGCGCCCGCAGCACCTGCCAAGTCGGCACCAAACTGGCCAGCAACATCAGCAACAAGGGCAAAAACAACATCCGCGCCACCGGGAAAGCGAACAGCGACACCCAGACGAACACCCGCACAAACATGATGGTCGAAGCCAACACGATGCCGGAGCCGTATGCCGCCGCGAGGTCGGTGCGCTCGCGGCTTTTGGCCGCAAAAACCCACGCAATCAACGTGGACGAAAACAGCCCGCCGATGACCGCCGTGAGCAGGATGCCTTTGTGCGGGCTGCCGAATTTCAGCAGCAGATACCCCGAAAAACTGATGGACAAAACCAGCACGGCCACAAAACCCATGTCGCGCAGGTTCAGCAAATTGTCCGGCCCGAAAGGCTCGGTGGGCAGCATCGGCAGCACGAGCAAGGCCAGCACGATGAACTTGACGAAGGCAAAAAGTTCTTCCTCCGTAATCTGTTTGATGAATCCGTGCAATTGCTCTTTGAGGGTGAGCACCGTCGTCATCAGCACGACGACGGCGAGCGATTGCTGCGTGAATCCCCGCGCAATGGCGATGCCCAACAGGAAGGTCAGGAGCAGGGCTATTGGGGTCGTCAGGCCGATTTTGCCTTTTTGCGTCTGTACGAAATAGGCCACCGCTATCAGCAACACGAAGCCCGCTGCCAGCACGGCCAGCAAGACTGGGTCGGTATTTCCCGAAATCCACGCCGCGACGTTGCCCAGCACCGCCACCAGCATGAACGTGCGGATGCCGCCCAAGTGTGCCGGCTCGTCGTGGGTGTTGAACTCGCGTTCCAGCCCGATTATCAGGCCGACCCCGGCGGAGACAATCAGGCTGACGAAAGCGGGTGTCAGCACCGAATGGAGGGTTTCAAACCAGTTCATGTCGTGGCTTTTGATGTGTCGGGTTCGGATTTTTTCCGAACCAAAAAAGGCAGGAACACCGCCGAGGCAATGGCCCCCGAAAGGTTGAGGAGTAGGTCTTTTTGGGCATCCCATTCGTCGCCCTGCGTGCCGAGGAATGCCGTGCCAGCCTCCGGCGCGACGACGACCGCCGCCGCCCATTCCATGAGCTCGTACAACACGCCCAACAGGGTGATGATGCTGCAAGCAAACACGAAAACGACCCGCACTCGGCGGCTCACCCGGCGGCGCAGGATTTCAAAAATCGGGATGGTCAGCAGGAAACCCCACAGAAAATGCACCATGCGGTCGTAGTGGTTGCGCTCGAAGCCGAGCCACGCGGAGACGGTTTTGCCGACGGGCACTTCCGAGTAAGTGTAGTGCGCCCCGATGCTGTGCAGCACCAAAAAAACAAAAATCAGGGTGTACGACAGCGACGAGAGCGGCAGCCGGCGGTGCAAGTAAAGCGTGTACGGCACGGCGGCGAACACCAGCAGGTTTTCCAAAAACCAGTCGTCGCGGTACACGGGTTTCACGGCCAGCAAAACCCAAATGGCTACGAAGCCCCAGAAGAGTGCTTGGAGGTACCGTTTTCGCCGTTTGCTCGTGGCCATGCCGTGTGATGGTTTGTGAAAAAACATTGCGCCCGCAAATTTCCGGCAGGTGTCGGATTGGCCGTAAATTTCGCATTTACAGCCGTTTATGAACGCATGATGAAGCGAACATTTCTCCGTTGTTTTTCGGTAGTCGCCCTCGCGTGGGGCATTTTCGCCGGGCCGCTCGCAGCGCAGGAGTACGCGTTGGTTTTTTACGCCCGCCCGCCCGCGCTCAGCCCGTTCTCGTTGGGCGGGCACGCTTTTGTCAGCTGGGTGACGGAGGACAGCTTGCACCGGTTCCGGGAGACGGTGTACGGTTTTTACCCGGCCAAGCCGCGCAATTTCCTGACCATGTGGTTTAAAACGAAAGGCAAAGTCGTGGAGGGCTTCGAGGCGAACTACGCTAAAAATTTGTGGATGGAGGACTGCCTGCAAGTCGTCTCTGATTCGGCTTTTCACAGTTCGATGCTGGCCGCGCTCCGGTGGCAGGGCACGCGCTACCATCTTTTCAGCCGCAACTGCCTTGCCTTCGTGGACGCTGTGGCCGACCATGTGGGCTTGAAAACGCCCTCGACGCGGCGTTTTTTCATCCTGCCGAAATCGCCGACGCGGTACTTGCGGCAACTGATTCGGATGAACGCGCACTAAAAAAACAGTGCCGCCAAGCAGTTACGCGAGGCGACACCATTTGCGGTTGAAACAGACGAGGGAGCGACCCTTTATTTCCAAATCATCTCCCTCGCCCGGTTTCGTTGGTGTTTTTGGGGCCGGGCTTGGGCTTACATCCGAACCAATTTTTGAGCTGGGCCGTCACCGACTTTGACGGTGTAAATGCCTTGCGGGAGGTCGCTGATGTCGAGCGTGGTTTGTTCGGCATCGTTGGCGGAAAGGGTTTTCACTTGCTTGCCGCTGAGGTCGAAGATTTGCACCGATTGTTCCGCGCCTTCGCCCGCCGTGAAGGTGATTTCGATGGTTTGGGTGGCCGGGTTGGGGAAGATTTGGAAATCGGTCGTGGCGGGAGTCGGCTGAGTTTCGGCAGAGCGTTCTTCGGGTTCTTTATCGGCAGTTTGGGTTTCTTCTTCGCTGGCCGGGCGGGGGTACGCGCCGCAGAACGGCATTTCGTAAGCACCGATGTCGAACTGGCCCGGTGCGCCAATCAAGCGCGGCCATTTTGCGGTCAGGTCGGTGGCGTTGTTGTAGCCATTGATGAGGACACCTGCATTGATGCACGGAGAAGCGTCGTCCAATTGGAAGTGGTCGAAGTAGGGTTTGAACAGCGGAAGCGAGGTGATGCAGTTCACTGGCGCAGCGATATTGGTGGCTCCAGCATAGAACGGGACGCAGCAATTGGTCAAGGTGCTATTGAAATTCGTGCCGCCTGCCCACCAGAGGTCGTTGTTGGAAGCGGGGGTCAGGATGCAGTTCGTGGCAAAAACGCCGCCGCCGTTGCTCCGGCGCATGGTGCTGCCGATGGGTGCCGAGTTTTCGGCGATGGTCATGAAGTGCATGGTGAGCCGTGTGCCGTAGTCAATCAACATCCCGCCGCCGTTGATGGTGGCATTGTTGTGGCAGATGAGGGTGTTGCTGATTTTGCAGGTGAGCGTCGGGGTGTGCTGGACGTAGCCGATGCCGCCGCCGTGCCCGGTAGCCGTGTTGCGATAAACTTGGCAGCGTTCGATGTTGGCGTTTTTGGTGGCATAGACGAAGATGCCGCCGCCGTTGAATGCCGAGTTGTCATAGACTTTCAGCTCGGAAAGCAGGATGCTTTTGTTGCCGACCGCGCCGTTCAGGTAGTTGCAGTGGTACACGAGCACACCACCGCCTGCGGAGTATGTGCCGGGCGCGCCCATGTCGCGCACCGTGCCCCAGCCGCCCCGGATGGAGAAGCCTTTGAGCGTGGCGTTGCCGCTCACGTTGTCGAGCAGCACGACGCTTTGGGTGCCGTCGCCTTGGATGATGGTTTGGTCGGCTCCGTCGGTGGATTCGATTTTGAGGTTTTTGCCCATGAAGTCAACGTTTTCGCAGTAAAGGCCGGGCTTGACTTTGATGATGTCGAGATGGACGGACTGGCTGATGGCATATTGGATGTGGCGGTAAGGGTTGCTCAAGGTGCCGTTGCCGGGCAGGTCGGAGCCTGAGACCGAGACATAGCGGGTGACGGCGTGGGCTTGGAAAAACAGGGCGAAAAGTGCGAAGCACAGGGCGATGATTTTCGGGAAGCCTGTTGTCGGGTTGTTGGTTTGGAGGGGGCGGTTGGTGAAAGATGCGTTTTTCATCGTGAGAAAAAGTTGAGAGTGATTTGAAAATTTTGTGTGTCGTTGTCGTCCGCGCTGTTCGTTTTGCGCTTTCGATAGGACAAAAGTGAGGCGGCCCCCTACCACCAGAAATTACATTTTCGCGGGTTTCACCATACAAAAAGCCCCCGTTTTGGATAGTCCAAAACGGGGGCTTTTGCCTTAATTTGGGGTGGTTGCGCCCTGTTCAGAGGGCAGTGTTTTTTAGTCAAACCATTGAAAATCAATTTTTTAAAATGGGAAACTCAGCTTGCCCGAAAGCAGCTTACCGTTTTAGCAGATTTTCCATCTTTTCCAGCAGCCAATCGCGGTCGGCGACGGTCTTTTTTTCGTTCAACTCGGCGATTTTTTCCAGAATCTGGTCGCGGGGCCGGGTGAATTTGAATTTCAGGAGGCTCGACAGGAAGCGCAGGAAGGCGAAGTTGACCTCCTTCCGGGCGGGCGTGATGATTTTCTTTTCCTCGCAAGCGCGGTGGACGTACACGCGGAAAGTGTTGATTTCGGATTCGAGGCGGTCGAGTTCGTCGGTTTCGTACCAGATTTTCATCCACAGGACGCGGCAGACGATTTGGTACTGCACGTCCTCGAAGTCGTGGGACGGGATGATTTCGTGCGCTTCGGCGATTTTCCCCTGCGCGAAGGCCAATAGTGCGCGGTTGAGGGCGAGGGTGCGGTCGGGCGTGTCGGCTCCGATGATGTTCGAGCCGACGGTCGCCAATGCTTTTTCCACTTCCGGGAAGCGTTTCAGTTTGATGCCGACGGAGACGAGGTTGAGGAGGGTGCTTTGCGGGATTTTGCCGTTTTCGATTTGCAGGTACCCGCGTTCGAGGTGCTTGGCTTGGAGGCCGAAAAGTTGGTGCAGCACTGCCTGCTCGCCGGAGGCCAAGAATTTGCGGTTGCAAAACAGGCGGAGGTACGAGGCCAATTCAAATAAATCGTGGAAAGACATATTCCCCTGGTACTCGTCCATAAGTTCGCAAAGCCTCAGGAAATCGGCCTCGTCGCCTGATTTGAACATCTTGAATGCCGTTAGCCAAATGTTGACGGCGGGTATATGTTCGCAACTTTTTATCAAGAACTCGTCTGTTATCAACCAATCGCTTTCAATGGAAGACGAGGCTATTTGATTGTGAGTAGCAAGAATACAACACAGGCGAATCTTGGATAGAAGGTAGAATAACTGAATGTGGGTAATTGCAGCAGGCAGGCTTGGGTCTTCTTTTCGGACATAAAACTTGGCCTCTTGCTCAATTTGCAACTCCTCTAAACGGAAAGATTCGAGGTGCGACCATCGGTCGGGCAAATTGGCCGTGTCTAACTTCCGGCGTATCTCGGCGGCAGTTTGTTTGTAAAACTTGTCGAGGTCTTTTTCGTAATAAAACTGGGCAAGTAGGAGCAAGCGGTCTATCTCTGCCGTGCGGCTGTGCTCTTCTTGGATGATGAATTCCTTGACTACCGCCAGTGCATCGGAGGCAATCTTGCTCAACTCGGATTTGTCGAAGTCTTTTTTGCCAAAAAGTGCCTTCCAGACATTGGCCTGCAACAGCCCTTCCTGTTCGGCATCTGGGTGCAGACGCATCAAATGCCGCAGCAAGGCAGCCACATGGATGCGCCGCGAGCCGCGATTGACCAAATCGGAATCGGCAAACCGCTTCAATTCTTTGAGTTGCTCCGCCCGCAACGCAAAGAGTGTCTGTGCCAGTTCGCTTTTTTTCATGCGTGAAATATCCGGCCCCGCCATGCGACGGGGCCGGATATGTGTTGCTTCACATTTTTACCACTTGACAGCTCTGTGTTCCCGATTCGGTACGCAAAACGCATCGGTAAACGCCCGATGGCAGGCCGGAAAGGTTGGGTTCGAGGTCGTGGGTGCCTGCTTCGTGCCATTCGTCGCGGATGAGCTCGCGGACAAGTTTGCCGGCTGCGTCGTACAGCGCGAGGCTCACGGATTGCTCTTCCGGCAATTCGAAGCGGAGTGAAACCCTTTCCCCGGCAGGGTTGGGGGCTGCCACGAGCGTCATTTTTTCGGGCCGGGTTGCCTGCCTTGACATATCCAAGACCGTTTCTTCCTCCGCAAAATCCGTGTCGCCATCATCTGGCAAGGGCGCGAGCACGCAAGTTTTGCAGAGCCACTCGGTCATCAACCATTCAAAACTCGAACTTGATTTCGCCGCGCTTTTCGCTATTTCGAGCTTGAAAGTGGTGGCGTTTGTCCCGCCGCCGCTTGGTACGAAGTCCCGGAACTCGATGATGCCGCTTTTGGTCACGGTGGCCGTCGTGCCGCTGCCGGAAAGCCGCTCGATGACCAACTGGTTTTTGTTGGCATCCGCCCGCATCCTGTAAGTCAGGGAATTGGAAGCCTGCGGCACTTTCCTGAAACGGATGATGCTGCTCCCCGGCTCAAAGGCGAGCTTGAACTCTACATACTTGGAGGTGATGGAGGTCGGTGGCGCGCCTGTGGTGGTGTTTTCGCCGATGCGGATTTTCAAGATTTGCCGACCCACGCCTGTCGGGAAGTTGACGGCCATCGGCAGGGTGTAGCTGGCAGCTGGCAGATAGCCTGTTCCTGTGGGCATTGGGAAATCGCAGTTGTCGTTTTCCATGCCGCAGCCGGGGTTGCTGAATTGAACCACATCGTCAATGATGACAATTTTCACCGTGCGGAAACTCACGTTCGGGCTGATGCCGCCGTTCGGGCAAACAGCCGAGACCGTGCCGAGGTAGGTGTGCCCGACGATGGCATCCGTGAGTTGCGAAGGGCTTCCGGGGGTGAAGGTTTGGAGCACTCCGGTATTCACATCCAGCACGGTCAGCACATACGACGATGCGCCCGGCACGGTGTCCCAAGTCCACACGACGCTCGGCGGCGAGCCGGGCAGTATGGTGGCATCGAAATTGGTCGGCGCGGGCAGCAGGCAAATGCTGAAATCGAGCGTCGCCGCGTTCGGGCTGACGTTCCCGGTGGAGCACTGCACCTTCACGGTGGCAATGTAGCTGCTGTTGCTGTTCAGCCCGGTCACGGTCTTGGATGTGCCCGTGACCAGCACGTTGTTCAGGACGACAAGGCCGGAATCGGTGGTGACGGTGAGGCGGTATTTGGTGTAGCCCGTTACCGCGTTCCACGACAGGACGGTGGAGGTGTTCGAGACGGGCGTGGATTTGAGGTTGGTCGGGGCTGGGGCGGTGCATTGTGCCGAGAGTTTGGCACTGGGCAGCATGAATCCCAACAGCATCACGAGGAGGAGGGTGTGAAGTGGTCTCATTGCATCTTGGTTTTAAAAATTACGGAGACCGCCCGCGATTGCCACGTTGGGCTTTCGAGGACGGAAGAACGAGGCGATGTGTGTGATTTGCCAAAGGGCCAATGTCTGGCAGCACAAATGTGCTGGAATAGGCGGTCGAATCCCGATTACAAAAAATCCCCTTTTTACCGACTTAGCGGCCTTTCCCGCGCAGGGCCTGCTCTTCGGCATCCAGTTCGGCCAAGCTGCGCTGGTAGGTTTTGTTGACTTGCTCGAAAAGTTCGGGGCGGATTTTTTCGATTTGCAGGGCAATCAGGTTTTTGGCGAGGCCGCCCTGTTGGAAGGTTTCCAGCGGCGGCAAGTGGGCTGGGAAATAAGCGGCTCGTGTCTCCTCCCCTACCCCGTTTTTGGCGGCTTGGTGGGCTTGCGCGAGCAGGTTTGCGTCGGCGATGAGCTGCTCGTAGAGGCTGTTTTTGAATGCGTCTTTGCGGGCTTTTAGGTCGTCGCGCTGGCGTTCGATTTCGCGGAGGCGTTTCTCGGCGGCGGCGGTTTTGGGGGCTTGTCGGCGTTCGCCTTCTTTTTTGACGACGGCGGGGTTTTGCCAGTCCTCGTGCAGGGCTTTGAGGAGGAAGCCGGCGGGGTTGGTCTGGCCGGCGGTTTTGGAGTGTTGGAGCAGGCCGAGTTTTTCGCGGAAATATGCCTCTGGGGTCTTGCAGCGGGCCATGGCGCGGGTGCGTTTTTGCTCGTCGTCAATGAGCGCGAAACCGAGCCGCCACGAGTTTTCGAGCAGCCCCTCCCCTATTCCGGCTTCGGTGTAGTGTTTTTTCAAATCATCGGGGATGGCCGTGTTTTCGGGGTTCATGCCGACCATTTCGCTGGCGAGCAGGGGCAGCACGCGCTGTTCTTCCGCCGGGGCCGCGATGCTGCGGGCGTTGCGCTCGTTGGGCAGGATGGCGAAGCGGATGCCGGTGACTTTTTTGCCGGCCTTGAGTTCTTTGTAGTCAAAGGTGATGTCGGCGTTTTCGGTCAAATCGCGCTGGGCGATGCCGAGCACTTTGCGCTTGAAGTCGCCGTAAAGCGTGTACGCCGACCCGACCTTTTGTTGCAGATCGTCCAGCTCGAAGGCGCGGTGGCCGATGCTTTTGTACTGGTAAAGCAACTCGTACAGCCGGATGGCGTAGCTGCTGCGGAATTTGGGGATGTAAACCAGCGGGTATTTGGTGAAGTTGCGCTTGAGTTCTATCAAAAACGGTTTGAGCAACTGCGGTATCTCGAAGGTCACGGTGCCCTGTTTCCAGTCTATTTGGTAAGCGGCGATGAGGTACGCGCTCGTGACCTTGTTCTCGGATTTGATGACGATGGGTTCTTTGTTCAGCAGTTCGGCGATGTCGCGCAGGTCTTGCTGGAAACGCCCGTACACACCCTCTTCCTTGTAGCCGAGGAAGCGTTTGAGGGTCTCGATGCTGACGGTGTAGAGTTTCAGGTCGGTATCCGAGGGGCTGATGAGCGAAAAAACCAACCGCGAGACTTTGTGCGCCCGCGCCGTGAGCATCGGCGAGTAAGTCGCCTCAATCAGTTCGTTGGACTGGACGACGAGGAATTTTTCCGTGTTCGTGTTGACGACGACCATGCCGTTTTGAGTTTGTGCGGCAAATCTAAATACTATGACCGAAAGCTTGGTAAGTCATTTTTTAACTCAAAAGGTCATAATTCGCTCAAATTCAGGCTCTTAGGCATACTCGAAAGGTCATGGCAAGCACTCGTTTGGGCATATTGAAGCACTCGAAAGGACATAGTTGCTACTCAAAAAGGCATAGTTGCGTCTGTAAAAGATTGGTTGTCAACGCTTTGGCGCACTCGAAAACAAGTATAAAAGGCAGGAAAACAAGCGAAAACAATTGTTTTTGTCTTACTCAAAAGGGCATAGATGGATTTAAAATGTTGAAGCAGCCGCTTTTTACCCGTCGAGAAAACTCAAAAGGTCATAAAACAGAACCGAATCAACCTCGATTCATTGGTCAGAATATGCGTCAAAAGCGATTTCAATAGCCAACAGGCGGCCTTTTGTGCGGCCAACTCAAAAGGGCATAGTAGCCTAATAGCGGGCACTCAAAAAGTCATAGTTGAAGTTTGGGGTGGTCGGCAGAAAAATCACAACCACAGAGAGCAAGGTTTTGTAAAACCTTGAAATAACTTTGCAATAAAGTTATCTCAAACTCAAAAGGACTTAATCCTAACTTCATTATGGTTTACACAATTGGAGGTATCAAAGGCGGCTCCGGCAAAACAACCGTCGCCACGAACTTGGCCGTCATGCTTGCCAACTCAGGGCGCGACGTGTTGCTCGTGGATGCTGACGACCAAGAAACGGCCACCGACTTCACCCACTGGCGCAACGAGTCGCTCCCGCAAGGCACGGGCTACACAGCCATCCAACTCTCCGGCAACGCTGTCCGCACGGAAATTCTCAAACTCCGCGACAAGTACGACGACATCGTGATTGACACCGGCGGGCGCGACACCACCAGCCAACGGGCGGCGATGGTCATCTCGGATGTGTACATCGTGCCGTTCATCCCGCGCTCGTTTGATATGTGGACGCTCGAAAAAGTTGTCAAGCTCGTCGAGGAGATGCGCCCGGCCAACCCCGGCCTGCGGACTTATGCCATCCTGAACAAGACCGACCACCGGGGCAGCGACAACACGGAGGCTGAAGAATACCTAAAAGAGACGTCGGCCATCACGTTCCTCACGGCCTCGCTTGGGCACCGCAAGGCGTTTGCCAATGCAGCCTCCAAAGGCTTGGGCATCGCCGAGATGAAACCCACCGACGACAAAGCACTCCGCGAGATGGAGGCGTTTTTTAAAATAGTAACTCAAAATGACTTTAAATAAAAGTTGTTTTAAGTTCTTTTCAACCTTAAACAACAGTCAAAACGAATGGCATTATCAAAAAAACCGCCGCAACGCCCCGCCGCAATTATCCCGGAATCGGAGGTCGAGGCCCTCATCAACAAGGGTGGGGGAGTGCCGCCCAAGCCAACCCCTTCGGCGACCACAAAAAAGACAAGCAATGCCCCGCAGCAACGCACCCTTAGCGTGTTGCCGAGCGGCAAAGTGCCAGTACAACTCCGCCTCGGCCCTGAGACCGTGGAGCAAATTGACGCGCTCATCCGCAAACGCCTCGTGCCCGTCTCGCGCCACGTTTGGCTGATGGAAGCCGTCATGGAGAAAATCAAACGAGAGTCAGAATAACTTTAAAAAGAAGTCATAAAAACTTACTATGACTTCTTTTTAAAGTTGATTTAAGGTTGAAAAGGCAAGTCGAACCTTACCCGACCTCTCTGCGACGGCGGCACGATTTCCGTTTTCCCGGACGAAGGGCTTGTGTGCTTTGCCGTGCCTGTTGCTGGCTAAGCAAACCCGCCAAAAACCAAATGAGCGTTTCTGAGGGGCGTTTGAGGGTGGGCCGAAAAACAAGATTGGACAACGGTGCCTGTTTTTTGAAGTCAAAACAACTCTATTTTAAAGTTAAAACCACGTCTTTTTAACTTTTTTCTGTCTTATTGCCGGAGCCTTTTGCCCAGTAAAAGCCCGCCCGGAGGGTAAGCACTGGTACATCATTCGCGTGGTATGGATAGGGTGGGAGGGCGAGGAGCCGTTTTGAGCAAGGCATTTGTCTTGTGGCTGAGGTAGCTTGTGGTTGCCTTTCACCCGGTTTTCAGCAAATACGGCTCGTCCATGCTTTTCAAAATCTGCAGAATCCGCTCGGAACCCTGCGGAAAAACGCCTGCCACACCCAAAAAATGCACATCCGAGTAGGGGCTATCGTACAAAGAATTGGTTTCGACAAAGCCGTTTTGGCTCAGGTTTTTCATCAAAAGTTGCAAAAAACGCGACTGCTGTGGCGACAAGTTGCCTGCGTTCAAAAACTCCGAAAACGCCTTTTCCACCGCTTGCGGCTCCAGCCCGACGATGCTGCGGACAAATTTCGACACCGGGTTTTTGCCCAAAACCTGCTCGAATTGCTCGCGCGACCCCGCCGTTTCCCGAAACATCAGGTCTTCCAATTGCTCGATTTCGGCATCGGTCACGGGCTGCAACGTCCGCAGCTTATGCACGACCAAATGGTGCTGGTGGGCGTTGAGCCAAGATTCCACGCGGCGACGATAGGCTTCGGGCGAGGCAGTGGCGGCGGTGCCGAGCAGCGGCGCGTCGTTGCTTTCTTGCACGGTCAGCACCGTTTCTTCGAGGTTGGTGAAAACGATGCCCCGCCCCTTTTTTTCAATGAATTGCAGCAGATCGCGCAGTTCGGAGCGCACTTTCTCCACAAAAACGGGCGAAGCAGCCGCCCAAGTCGCCGTCTCCGTCAGCGAACGGATGAACGGCAGCCGCGCCGCCACCGCCGGCACGCCCGCGCTGCGGGTCAGTTGCTGGGCGATGTTTTGGATTTTCTCCACAAAAACGGCCTGCCGCCGCTCGCCGAGCAACTGCGCCGACATCAGGTTGAGCGCGAGCAAATCGAACCAGCGGGCCGTTTCGTCCTCGCCTGCCGCGCCGTGGGCGAGCGGCGCGAGTTGGCGTTTGATTTGAAATTCGTCGTCTTTCGAGACGGCATCCCATGCTGCGCGATGACGGAATTTCTCGAAAGGCTCGCGCACGAGCTGCACCTCGAAGCCGTCGGCGCGCCAGCCTGCGACCTCTGCATGGCATCGGTCGAGTAGGGTAGCGGCAAGTTCCAGATGTTCGGGCGGCGGCTCGGCGGCTTGCCGCAGCAGTTGGGCGCACTGGAATTGTGCCCAGAAAATGCGGCTGCCGAGCGGCTCGGCTGCGGGCGGCTCGATGCCGTCGGCGTTTTCGCCAAAAAACTCAAAGTTTCGGCAGAAGTCGAAAATGTAGAAATGCTGCTTGTCGCTGCCCGGCGCGAACACATCGGGGCAAAGCCGTGTGCCGCGCCCTATCATCTGCCAAAATTTGGCGACCGAGCGCACGGGCTTGAAAAAAACGAGGTTCAAAATCTCCGGCACGTCAATGCCCGTGTCGAGCATATCCACCGAGACGGCGATGCGCGGCAGCTTGTTGCTTTTGAAATCGTCAATCAAAGTGTCGGCGTATTTCACCTGATTGTCAACGACTTGCAGGAACCCATCGGGCCGGTCGGGGTACATTTTTCGGAATTGACGCTCGATGGCCACGGCGTGCAGGTGGCTGCGGGCAAACACGATGCTTTTGCCCAAGAGGTCGCCGCCCTCGGTTTTCAGCCCTTTTCCCATCAGCATCGAAAGCACGGCCTCGATGGTTTTTTCATTGAAAACCCACTCGTTGATAGCTCCGCCGGACACTTCTTCGGGCATGGCCCCGGTGACCGGGTCTGTGAAATCTTCCTCGAAACGCTGGCGGTCGGCCTCGTTCAAATCCGAGTATCGGATGCCGTCGGTGGGCAGCTTGAGCTGCACGTCCACCAATCGGTACGGCACCAAAAAACCACCCTCGACGGCTTGCGCCAAATCGTAGTTGAAGGTCGGGTCGCCGTCGGGCAGCCCGAAAATGTCGAAGGTGTTTTTGTCAATCTGTTTTTTCGGCGTGGCGGTCAGGCCGAGCAGCAGCCCGTCGAAGTAACGGAACAGTGCGCCGAATTTCTGGTACACCGACCGGTGCGCCTCGTCCACGATGACCAAATCGAAGTAGCCACAGCCGAACAGCCGCTTGCCATCTTTCCGTTCGGAATCAATGGCGGACATCATCGTCTGGTAGGTCGAAAAGACGAAACGCGCCCCCGCGAGGTCGTCTTTGTGGTCGCACAAGTTGATGGCCGCCGAGTCGGGCAGGTGTTTTTTGAAATCTTGGAAAGCCTGTTTGACCAAGGCCGTGCGGTCGGCGAGGAACAAAACGCGCTTGACGAGGCCCGCCCGCTGCAACACATCTACGAGTGCCGAGGCCGTGCGCGTCTTGCCGCTGCCCGTCGCCATGACCAGCAGGGCGCGGCGGCGGCGTTCTTTCTCAAAGGCGTTGATGGCGGCGGCGATGGCCAGTTTTTGGTAGCCCCGGTTGGCGATGCGCTCTTCGACGGCGAGGCTCGCCGCGTCTTTTGCCGAGCTGTTGCGCTGGTGCGCCCATTCGAGCTCTTTTTTGTCGTAAAAACCCGCCACCTCGCGGCGCGGGTGCCGCCCGTCGGCGAACTCGGTGCGGAAGCCGTTGCTCAAAAAAACAAGCGGACGGCGACCGTAGCGGCGTTCGAGGCAATCCGCGTACAGCTTTGCCTGCTGCGCCCCGGCCTCGATGCCGACGCTCGTCCGTTTCGCCTCGACGATGGCGAGCGGGCTGCCGTCGTCGCCCCAGAGGACGTAGTCCACGAAGCCCTTGCCCGTCGGGTTGGGCATGCCCGATACCTCGAACTCGGTGGCACCGGGCGCGGCGGGGTTCCAGCCGGCCTCGCGCAGCAGCAGGTCAATGAACAGCTCGCGGGTCTTGGCCTCGGAGATTTGGCGGGGCGGCTCGGCGGCAAAGACCTCGGCGCGGGCGGTCTTGATGCGCTCGGTCTCGGCAAAACGGCGGTGCAGCTCGGCTATCTTTTCGTCTTTTTGGCGCAGCTCCGCGTCGCGGCGTTCGAGCTCGGCTTGGTGGTTGTTGAGCTCGTCGAGCAGGTGCTTTTTTTCCTGCTCCAGCTTCTTTTGGCCGACGGCGGCGGGCGGCGGCAGCAAGTTTTCATCGAAATGTTCGGGCAGGTTTTCGAGGCTTTCGTCCTCGGAGTACGCCCGCACGACCCAGCCCGCGAAGCGGAACAACATTTTCAGGGCCGCCGTGCTTTCGGCCTCGCCGATGCGCTTTTGGCTGAAATGCGCGGCCTCGTTGCCGATTTTTCGCAGGTAGTCCAGCTCGGCCAACAGGCTGGGGTGGAGCAGCTTGCGGAGGCTCGGCTCCGAGAGCATGGCGTGGAGGGTGGTCTCGTAGGGCAGCCGCAGCGTGCCGTCGTGGTCGAAGAGCCAGCGCAGCCATTGCTCCACGCTTTTGCGGCAGAGGATGCAGGCGTGGTCGGGGGCCGTGCGGGCGAATTGCTCGGCATCGGCGCAGGCGGGGAAAAACGCCCGCCATTGCTTCGTTTTCAGGAAGGAGAAATTGGATTGGGTCACGGCGGGAGTCATAGGCATTTCGTGTGGTGAACGGGCCGGGCCTACCCGCTGGCCCGGCCCGGTGCTTGCGGTCGTAAATGTAGCGAGTGCCCGGTTTTTTGGTTCAGATACCGATGAACGGATTTAGGATGGTCAATTTCCCGTCCACCACCGGGCCGTTTTGATGAAAAAGTAAATCCACAGGTTGCTGTCCCAGAAGGTTTTATCTTTCATTGAGTTCATCGCGGGTGAGGTGTTCGATTTTTTGGACCCGGACGGCGTGGGTTTCGAGGAAGCCGAAAAACGAGTTCAGTTTGTCCTCCCAAGTTTTTTCAAAAGCCGTTTCGGCTGTGCTGACTTCCACCTTTGCGTTGGTGTGCAGTTTCAATGCCTCCAAAAAAGGCTGCAGCCACTGAAAGTCGCGCTGATTTTCTATTTTTATGGAGATGACCATGCGGCGTTTTTTTACAAAAGTAGGGTGTTTGAACTACTTCAATCCCCCAGATACCTGCCCGCCTTAAAAAAATAAGACTCGCCCTGATACGCTGTTCTGATGGGAAGCGTGGCGAGTACTATTGGCTCAAAGGTCTGATTTTCAAACCCTTGTCTCCAATTTTTTGCCCGGTTTTTCTCCGCCCTTACCCGAACACCTCCGACAGCAGGCCCGAAAACACCGCCTCCGAGGCCGCTTGCTGCGCTTGCGCGAGGGCTTTTTGGTGCTCGATTTGGGTGAGGATTTGCGCGAATTTTTCTTGCAGGGGGAGCGGTGGCACGGGGATTTTCATTTCTCTAATCTCATCCATTCCCAAATCAGGCACTCCGATGCTTTTTATTTTCTTTTGAATTTGCCGAAGACAAAAGTCAGAGTCTAAATAATTGACCAAAAATTTTGTCGAAACCAATTCATTTTTTGGTCGAATCGTGCAGCACGAGTAAGACGCTAAAAATTTGGTATCCACTTTCACCTCTCGTGCTTTGCCAAGTTTTGCGCCGATTCTTGAATAAATTATATCTCCTTTTTGCGGCTTGACTTTTCTCGAAAGTCGTTGATAATCTTCTTCTGAAATGTACTTTACATTTGAAAATGAAATATCTTCTCCATCAATCAAATCTTTGGCAGAAATAAACGGAACGCCTTGCTCAACTGCTTTAGGCATATTGTGGTCAATATCAGCAATAAGCAAGCACAAATCTTTCAACTTCCGCACCTCCCACCCTTTCTCATTCCGCACCGGGTCGCCAAACATCTCCAAAAACACCCCGCGCACCAAATCATCGTGCGCCGCCACAGCCGCCCGCGCCAGCCGCCGCACCGCGTCGGCTTGGTCGAGGGCGGCGGCTATCTTTTGCTGGGTGGGGTGGGGTGGGAGGGGGATTGGGATTTTTTGAAGTTTCTCTTTGTTCAAAGTCAAACCCTTAACGGCTTTATCTCCAAAAACTGAAAAATCACTTGCACCCAAAGCGTAGGCAAGAAAATCACGATGCAAAATTTTCCCATTTTTGATGGGAAGGGCAACGATTGCCTCATTTGTAAACAAGTCCATTTTGGGGATAGCAATCTTCCCAATTGAAAGTTTGAAACTCATCAAGACAGTTTCTGCTTTGACCACTTTGCAGCCACAACTTTTTACGGCATCATCCGTGATTTGCTCTTTCGTTGACAAAATTTCTTTGTCTTTCATGTCTGAAATGGAGAGCCAAGGGAACCCATTTCCCCAAAATTTTGGCACATTTCGAGATGGCGTTTTTCCAATATTGATTTCGCACACGTCCCCAAGCCGCGCCACCGTCCAATTGTTTTTATCCAAAGCCATAGGAAAAGAAGGAAAAGAGATGAAAAAGGCCCCGGCCCTGCGGCTGGGGGCGGGGTTCAAAGGTCGCCCTCGTGCGGCAGCGCGATGCGGACGTTGTCGCGTGCCTGGCCGGGGATGGTGTCGAGGAGGTTGCGCACCTCGTCAATGTTGTCGGTGATTTTTCGGATGTGCCATTCGAGGTTCCGGCGGTCGAACTCGTCCTGCTTGAGCCGCTGGAACTCTTTGAAGAAATAGACCTTGAAGGGCGGCGAGAGCCAGGTGCAAAATTCGAGGGCGATTTCGCTGTGGGCGAAGGTGCCGCCGCCGTGCTTGCCGGCCTTTGAGATGAGGCCGATGGCCCCGGTCTGCTCGATGTAGTTTTTGGGCGAGACGAGGCTGCGGTTCTCGATGGCCCGGAGCCTAAAGTCTTGCATTTGCACGACTTTGAAATGGGGGTTGTGCACTTCCTCCCAAGTTTGGAGGTAGAGCAGGGTGTGTTGGTTGCGGAGCCAGTTGGCGATGGTGTTGGCGGGCTTGTCGTCGCTGTTTTTGCGGGCGATGTCGGTCAGGGAGATGTAATCCGCGGCGTTGAGGTTTTCGATTCGGATTTGCAGGCCCTGCACTTCCATTTTTTTGTTTGCCATTTTCCTGTGGGTTTAAAGTTCGGCGAGCAGGGTTTCGAGCCGTGCCATGGCGGCGGCGCGTTCGGTGTCGAGGGCGCGGATGCGCTGGAGGAGCACGGCGGGCGGCTCGTGCTGGGTGGTTTGATAGACCATTTCCTTGTACCTGTTGATGCTCAGGTCGTAGTTGTTGGCTTGGATTTCGGCGAGCGGCACGACGAACGATTGCTCGGTGCGCGAGCGGCTGGTTTCGGCTGGGCTGCTGCGGTGGTGCCAGCGTCGGAGGATTTCGGGGATGTCGTTGCGCTCGGTGGGGTTGCGTTTGTCGTCGAGCGTGAAGCCGTCGGCCTGCATATCGAAAAACCAGACGTGGTCGGTGCCGCCGGAGTTGGTTTTCGTGAAAATGAGGACAGCGGTGCTGACCCCGGCGTAGGGCTTGAACACGCCGGAGGGCATGGAGACGACGGCTTCGAGGCGTTGGCGGTCGAGCAGTTCGCGGCGGAGGTCGAGGTGGTTTTTGGAGTTGCCGAACAGCACGCCGTCGGGCACGATGACCGCCGCCCGCCCGCCCGGTCGCAGCCCGCGCAGCATGAGGGCGATGAAAAGCAGCTCGGTTTTTTTGGCTTTGGGGAGCATCCGGTGCAGGGCTGGGTGGACGGCGGATTCGTCGAGCGAGCCTTTGAAGGGCGGGTTGGCGAGCACGAGGGTGCAGCACTCGTCGAAATCGGTGTTGTCCTTCGAGAGCGCGTCCACGTCGGTCAGCCGGGGCGATTCGATGCCGTGCAGCATGAGGTTCATCGCGCCGATGCGCTGCATGGTGGCATCGAATTCGATGCCGAGCAGCCGTTCGCCGCGCCGGAATTGGGCATCGAACTCGACTTCGGGGTGCCGCTCGCGGAGCGATTCCGCCGCGGCGACGAGGAAGCCGCAGGTGCCGGCGGAGGGGTCGCAGATGATGTCGTCGGGCCGGGGCTGCATCATTTCGACCATCATTCGGATGATGTGGCGCGGGGTTCGGAACTGGCCGTTTTGCCCTGCGGCGGCGATTTTGGAGAGGAGGTATTCGTACACGTCGCCTTTCGTGTCGCGGTCGTCCATCGGGATTTGGTCGAGCATATCCACGACGGAGGCGAGCAGGCGCGGGGTTGGAATCATGAAAGTCGCGCCTTTCATGTGCCGGGCGAAGGCGTTTTCGGGGTCGTCGGCCCCGAAGTTCCGCATGAAATCGAAGGCTCCGCCCTCGCGCCGGAACCGGTTGTACATTTCTTCGGGGGCTTCGTTTTTGAAGCTCGACCAGCGCAGCGGGTACTGCTCCGGGCGGTAAATCGGGTTTTGGATGCCGCCGCCGAGTAGGTTGGCGCGGGCTTCGCGGGCGAGTTGGAGCTCGTCGAGCCGTCGGATGAAAAGCAGGTACGTCATCTGCTCGATGACGGTGAGGGGGTTGGAGATGCCGCCCGTCCAGAAAGCTTCCCAGACTCGGTCAATTTTTGATTTCAGTTCGCCGGTGACCATGCTTTGTTTTTTTGGAAAACGCGCGGCGAAAGTACACGGGTTGGGCGAGACAGGCGCAGGGTTTGGGCGATGCCCGAAACCGCAAAAACTATCCGAGTGGATAGTTTTCCAAACAATGTTTTGCCGCTGGAAAAAGTGTTGTTTTGCGTACATACCTTACGCACACGTTTTCCAAATACCCTATCAAGAAATCCCGTCGGGTCAGGCGACTTTTTGAAGAAGTGAGTCTGGCTCGATGGGTTTTTTTATTTCATCACTTTTTCAAAAATCGCTTATAGTTTCTTTTTCCAAAAGAGCTGACTGGGGTTCCGCTTCGTTGCACGGGCGCACCCTGCTCATGACCCGGCACCTGATGCTGGCTTTCCTCTTCGTTTTCGCGGGCTTGCTCGGCCCTGCGGCGGCCTCCGGGCAGTGCTTCACCCCTGCCGACATCACCGTTTCCGGTTTCGGCTGTTTTGGCCCGAACGGGACGTACACGCCGAACGGCGAGCTGAACGGTGCACCCAGCTGGGGGATGACAAACCCCGTTGGTTCCTTTAGTATCGTCTGGTCGAGTGCGGACGACCGCTGGGAAATTCGGGGTTTATTCGGCTCCAACCGCTCAGAGGCACGGGGGGACAATTATACTGTGTGGGCAGCCAACGCGACAGGTGACATCACCAACCTGCCTTGTGGGGGCTGGACCGATCCACTGGATGTGGGCTGCATCGGCAATGATGGCGTGACGCTCGACGGCGGCTGCGGCTCGCTCACACTGCCGACCCCTACGGCCTACATGGTCGAGGGCGGCGGTGAGGTGTGCGCCGGGCAGGGCGCGAGCATCTTGCTCGAACATTCCGATGCCGGTGTTTATTACCAGCTGAAGCGCGAAGGCACGTACGTGGGTGATAAAGTGGAAGGCATTGACAACACACTGGATTTGGGCAGCTACACCGAAGAGGGCATCTACACCGTCGTGGCGACCCCTGGCCTCAACTGCACCGACGAGACCGAAATGGGCTCGGTGGAAGTGACCGTGCTGCCGGCCGTCGTGCCGACGGTGAGCATCGCCAGCAGCGACTTTGACAACGCCATCGCCACCGGCACGAACGTGACCTTCACGGCCACGCCCACCGGTGGCGGAGCCACGCCCCGTTATCAATGGAAAAAGAACGGCACGAACGTCGGCACGAACAGCAACACCTACGCCGACAATACCCTCGTGGACGGCGACGTGATTTCGTGCGTGATGGAGAGCAACGACCCCTGCGCCACACCTGTCATATCCACCAGCAACGACATCACGATGACGGTGGAGCCTTATTGCTTGGCGTTTTGCAACGGCAGCACCGAGCAGTTTTTGTACGATCCTGTGGTCAACGAATATTTGTCCACCTCCGGCATAGAGCTTTATAAGGTGGACGTGGTTACCCCGATAGTTTGGTATATCCGGAAAGACTATGAATATTTCTACACCTATGAATCCAACGCGAATACCCCACCAACCGGGCCATACTACATTAGTCCTGGCGGCTCCAATCCGCCCTGCCCGGTGTTCGTAACGTTATCCGCCGGTGCCTGCCCGACGTGCGTCGCACCTTCGGTCACCTGCCCTTCTGGCCCGATAGTCGCTGCCAATAGCATCTGCCAAGCGACATTGGCCGATTATACAGGCATGGCAACGCCCATGGACGGCTGCGGCGATGTGGCACTGAGCCAATCGCCCAACACCGGCACAACGCTGAATCACGGCTCGAACACAGTGGTCATCACGGCCACCGACGACAACGGCAATACGGGCACCTGCTTTTTCACAGTGGTAGTCGCCGACCAAACCCCTCCGAACCTCGAATGCCCGGCCAACACGACGGTTGAAGCCAACAGCAACTGCATGGGCACGGTGGGCGACCACACGGTATTTGGCGGCTCCACGCGCAGTGCGGCGACGACCAAACACACACCCGGCGCCCTTGGAAGAACCCCCGGCGGCGACGGCAGCCTCTTCGACAACTGCGACGGCACGCCGACGGTCGTGCAAAGCCCGTCGAGCGGCACGGTCTTGAGCGGCCACAACGACTCCGAGACGGTGACTTTGACGGCGTCGGACGCAGCGGGCAACACGTCCACGTGCTCGTTCACGGTCACTTTGAAAGACGTGACCCCTCCGAGCATCACCTGCCCGGCCAACACGACGGTAGCAGCCAACAGCAGTTGCGGCGGCACGGTGGGCGACCACACGGTATTTGGCGGCGACGGTCGCAGTGCACCGGACACCAAACAAGGCATGGCAAACGTGCCCGGCACCCTTGAAAGAACCCCCGGCAACGGCAGCCTCTCGGACAACTGCAGCCTCCCGACGGTCGTGCAAAGCCCGTCGAGCGGCACGGTCTTGAGCGGCCACAACGACTTCGAGACGGTGACTTTGACGGCCACCGACGCAGCGGGCAACACGTCCACGTGCTCGTTTACAGTCACATTGAAAGACGTGACCCCGCCGAACCTCACCTGCCCGGCCAACACGACAGTGGCAGCCGACGGCAACTGCAGCAGCACGGTGGGCAACCGCACGGCACTTGGCGGCTCCGACCGCAGTGCCCCGACGACCAAGCAGGGCATGACGATCGCAACCCCTCCCCCAAGCGGCGGCGGCAGCCTCTTCGACAACTGCGATGGTACGCCGACGGTGACGCAAAGCCCAGCGAGCGGCACGGTCTTGAGCGGCCACAACGATATCGAGACGGTCACTTTGACGGCCACCGACGACGCAGGCAACACGTCCACGTGCTCATTTACAGTCACTTTGAAAGACGTGACCCCGCCGACGCCGATCTGCAAAACGGCGCACCTCGTGCTGGATGCCAACGGCAATGCCAGCCTTGCCGCCGCCGCGCTGAACGACGGCTCCTCTGACAACTGCACGGCTCCGGGCGGCCTTTCGCTGGCAGTCTCGCCCAACGTTTTCGACTGCGACGACGCGGGCAATGCCAGTGCCACCCTCACGGTGACGGACGCTGTGGGGAACACGGCCAGTTGCACGGCCACCGTCGCAGTCTTGGACGTTTTGTACTATTCGCAGCAGGCGCAGCGCATGGCTTCCGACGGCCTCGCAGGCGACGAGTTCGGCTGGGGCCTCGGCCTCAGCGGCCAGTGGCTCATCGCGGGCGCGCCCAACGACAAGGTCGGCACCCAGAACAAGCAAGGCTCCGCCTACGTCTTCGGCCAGAACCAGGGCGGCACCGACAACTGGGGCCAGCTCAAGCAAATCCGCGCCAGCGACGGCGCGGCGGTGGACTACTTCGGCAACGCCGCTTCCGTGGACGGCACGACGGCACTCGTGGGCGCGCACGGCGACAACGTCAACAACGGCGGCAACGTCACCGACGCAGGCTCGGCGTACATCTACGAGAAAGACCTCGGCGGCACCAACAACTGGGGACAGCGCAAGCGCGTCTCCGCGTCCGATGCCACAGCCTACGCCTACTTCGGAAACGCCGTCTCGCTCGCCAGCGGACGCGCCCTCGTCGGCGCGGCCAAGCACAAAGAAGGCACGGTCACCGCACAAGGCGCGGCATACATATTTGAAAAGGACAACGGCGGCACCGACAACTGGGGCCAGGCCCAAAAACTCACAGCCGCCGACGGCGCGGCCAACAACTTCTTCGGCCAATCGGTCGCCCAATCCGGCGACCTCGCCCTCGTCGGCGCGAGCGGCAACTCCAACAACCGCGGCGCGGTGTACGTCTTCGACGGCGGCGCGGCATGGGCGCAGGCCCAAAAACTGACCGCCAGCGACGCGGCGGTGGGCGACGGCTTCGGCACAAGCCTCTCGATGTCAAGCGGTTACGCCCTCGTTGGCGCACCGAACAAGGCCACCTACGCAGGCGCGGCCTACGTTTTCAAGAACAACGGCGGCACATGGGCCGAACTGAAAAAACTCGCGCCCACTGCGCCCGTCCCGGCGGTGAACGACCGCTTCGGCACGTCGGTGGCCCTCGCGGGCGACTACGCCTACGTCTCTGCCGTGCGCTCCAACGGCAACACCGGCGCGGTCTACGTCTTCCACAAAGACGCGGGCGGCACCGACAACTGGGGCCAGATCGGTTACAAAACGGCGACGGGCGGCGCGAGCGGCGACCAGTTCGGGTACTCGCTGGCGGTCAGCGATGAGCGCATGGCCCTCGGCGCGAACCTCGACGACGTGGCCTCGAAGGCCGACCAAGGCTCCGTGTACGTCTTCAAGGGCGAGGACTGCCCGGACATGGGCGGCAAGCCGGAAAGCATCGTACCCTCACAGTCTCGCGGCCTCGCCGTCTCGCCGGCTGTACAATGCTGGCCCAACCCCTTCCGCGACGAATTGACGGTTGAAATCGGCACATCTGGCATCTCCAATCTGGCATCTGAAATCGTGGTCATGGACGCGACGGGCCGCTTGGCGATGCGCGTGGAACTGCCCGCCGGGCAGACGCGCCACACGCTCAACACCGCCACATTGAAGGTCGGCCTGTACTTCGTGCAGGTCTCCTCGGAGGCTGGTGTGCGGGTCGTGCCAGTGACACTCGTGCGATAGGATTGACTTGTGGAATTGGGGCGGCAGGGGTTTCAACACACCTTGCCTACCCCAACTTCTTTTACCTGAACTGTGGTTATTTGGGACAAATCGAGCCTGCGTTTTGGGGAAAACAACTGGCTCGCCCCAACAATCACAGTCCAGTGTTTCATGGTGATAAGTTTCGCCCCCGCCCGAATGTTTCGCGGCGGGGGCAATTTTTTGCCCAATGCCCGATGACCAATTCCCACAGTCCAATGCCGTACCTTCGCGGCTCGAAAACTCAAAATATAAAATGTTGTACGACAGCAACCCGACGCTCGAAGGCATCAAAACCATTGACGAAGCCCGGCAAGGCAGCGTGTTTTTCGCCGAGCGACCGGAATTCGGCCCCACGCCGGGGCTGCGGCGTTTTTACATCGAAAGCTATGGCTGCCAGATGAATTTCTCGGACAGCGAAATCGTCGCGTCCATCCTCGGCGAGGCCGGGTTTGCGCCCACGCGCAACATGGAGGAGAGCGACCTGATTTTGATAAACACCTGCTCCATCCGCGAAAAAGCTGAGGACACCGTCCGCAAACGCCTGCGCGTGTTCGACATCATGAAAAAATCGCGGCCCGGCACGAAGGTCGGCATCCTCGGTTGCATGGCCGAACGCCTGAAAAAACAGTGGCTCGAAGAAGAAAAACTCGTGGATCTGGTGGTCGGCCCGGACGCTTACCGCGATTTGCCGAACCTCATCGGGGCCGCCGACGAGGGCAACCGCATGGTCAACGTGCTGCTCAGCCGCGAGGAAACTTACGCGGACATCAGCCCTGTGCGCCTCGAAACCAACGGCGTGACGGCCTTCATCAGCATCATGCGCGGCTGCGACAATATGTGCTCGTTTTGCGTCGTGCCGTTCACGCGAGGCCGCGAGCGGAGCCGCGACCCGTTCAGCGTGGTGGCCGAGGCGACGGATTTGTTTGAAAAAGGCTACCGCGAAGTGACCCTGCTCGGCCAGAACGTGGACTCGTACAAATGGGCAAACCCGGAGACCGGGCAGCGCGTCAGCTTCGCCGAACTGCTTGAAATGGTGGCACTTGTGCATCCCGACTTGCGTGTGCGGTTCAGCACGAGCCACCCTAAGGACATGACCGACGACGTGCTGCACACCATGGCCCGCCACGAAAACATCTGCAAATACATCCACTTGCCCGTCCAATCGGGCAACTCGCGCATCCTCGAACGCATGAACCGCACCTACGACCGGGCATGGTACGAAGACCGCATCCGCGCCATTCGCAGCATCATGCCCGACGCGGCGGTTTCGAGCGACATCATCACCGGGTTTTGCGGCGAGACGGAGGAGGAGCACCAAGACACGCTGAGCATTGTCGAGTGGAGCAATTTCTCCATGTCGTTCATGTTTTTCTACTCCGAACGCCCCGGCACCCTCGCCGCCCGCAAGTACCCCGACGACGTGCCGGAAGAAGTGAAAAAACGCCGCCTCAACGAGGTCATCCGCCTGCAAACCGCCGTCTCGCTGCGGCACAACCAAGCCGACATCGGCAAGACGTTCAAAGTGCTCATCGAAGGCGACAGCCGCAAGTCCGCCGCCGATTTTTGCGGGCGCACCACCCAAAACAAAATGACCGTGTTCCCGAAAAAAGACGGCCTGAAACCGGGCGACTACGTCATGGTGAAAATCAAGGACGCGACCAGCGCGACGCTGTTGGGCGAGGTGGTTTGAGCGGCTATTCCCCGGTGCATCCGCCCGTCTCAACTTTTCCTCTCTTCAACTACCAACCAAAAAAATAGCCCGCTCCGTTTTACAACGGGCGGGCTTTCAACATTTTTCCAAATACCTACTTGCTGTGCTTTTATGAAAGGACCGATTCCTGTCGGAGCGGCCATTCGATTGAGTGCTTTGGCGAGATGGTCGGGTGTTCGTAAAATTCCACCACGCCAGTCTCCACGTTGTACATCCCGCCGACGATGGCAATTTGCTCGTCTTCGACCATCTGGCGAAGGATGGGGCTGCGCTCGGCGATTTCGTCCATGACCAAGTTGACATTGGTGACCGCCACCGCATCGGCAAAGGCATATTTAGTGCCGTTGACGTATGGCGTTTGCTCAATGGCAGGCTTGATTTTGTGCAGCAGCCCCGTCAAATGCCCCAGTTCGACGTGGTCGCAGGCACCTTTGACGGCACCGCAGCGCGTGTGGCCGAGGACGAGGACAATTTTCGCGCCCGCGACGTGGCAGGCGAATTCCATGCTGCCGAGGATGTCCTCGTTCAGCACGTTGCCGGCGATGCGGACGCTGAAAATGTCGCCCAGCCCTTGGTCGAAGATGAGCTCGGCAGAGGTGCGGCTGTCAATGCAGCTGAGCACGACGGCGAAAGGGTGCTGGCCGTCTTTGGTCTCGTTGACCTGTTGGAGGAGGTTGCGGTTGATTTTGAGGTTGCTGACGAAGCGTTGGTTGCCGTCACGGAGGAGGTTGAAGGCGATTTCGGGTGTGATATTGTCTTGCAATTCTTTCGTGAGTGTGCGCATGGCGTGGGTAATTGTTGAAAGGTGAAAGGTCAGACAGCGGCTTCTGCCACAGTTTTTGCGGTAGCCCCATTGAGGGTTGCGCCCGCTTCTTTGGGGGCATCCGTCGAGCATTGGACGAAATCGGCCACCCAGTAGCCGTATTTTTCGTGGAAGCCTTTGAGTGTCAGTTGGATGTTCTTGGCCGGAGCTTTTATCTCGTAAAACTCGCGGATGATTTCCAGCACATCGTAGTCAATGTAAGCGGTGTCGGAGGCATCAATGGTGACTTTGGAGCCTTCCGGTAGGTGGTCGAGCGTGAGCTTGATGCTCGCCTTGTTCAGGAACGACACCTCTTGCGAGAGCTTCATCGTGATGACATCGCCAGCGTGGTACTCTTTTTTGTGGAAGTAATAGGCGTTTTTCATGTTGCCGCGCAGGATGGCAAACGCGCTGACGGCCAAGCCGATGCCCACGCCCGTGAGCAGGTCGGTGAATACGATGGCCACGACCGTGATGATAAAAGGCCACCATTGGTATTTGCCTTGTGCCCACATATCCTTGAAGATGGACACTTTCGCCAGTTTGTAGCCCGTGAGGATGAGGATGGCGGCCAACGCCGCGAGCGGGATGAGGTTCAGGACGGTGGGGATGAACGCGACGCAAACCAAGATGAGTGCTCCGTGGATAATTGCCGCCATCTTGGTTTTCGCCCCGGCGTTCACGCTGGCCGAGCTACGCACAATGACAGAGGTGACAGGCAGGCCGCCGAGCAACCCGGCCACCATGTTGCCGATGCCCTGTGCCCTCAGTTCGGTATTGGCATTGCTGATGCGTTTGAGCGGGTCAATTTTGTCCACTGCTTCGATGCAGAGCAGGGTCTCGATGCTGGCCACCGCACAGATGGTGAGCGCGACGGTGTAAACTTTAGGGTTGGTCAGCTGCGAAAAATCGGGCAGGGTGAATTGCCCGGCGAAGGCCGCGAAGTTCTCGGGCACCGGGATGGAGACCAAGTGTTCAGTACGGATGGCCCACGCGCCACCCCACATTTTCAGGACTTCATTTATCAAGATGCCCGCGACGACCGCAACGAGTGCGCCGGGCACGGTCTTTATCCGGTTTTTGATGAATGGTTTTTCCCACAAGATGAGGATGGCCATGCTGCAAAGCGCGACCAGCGTGGCTCCCGGATGGATGTACTCTGTCAGTGTGTGCCAAATGGCGGTGAACGTGTTGTCGCCGTCGGCCTGCGCGAAATCCATGTCGCCCTCTGCATCGCGGTCATAGCCGAGGGCGTGCGGGATTTGCTTCAAAATGATGATGATGCCAATGGCCGAGAGCATCCCTTTGATGACGTTTGAGGGGAAATAATTGGCAATCGTGCCGGCCCGTGCAAAACCGAGCACTAATTGCAACAAGCCCGCCACGCAAACGGAAAGCAAAAACGTCTCGAACGCCCCCAGCTGCTGGATGGAAACCAACACAACAGCTGCCAAGCCCGCAGCAGGGCCGGAGACGCTGGTGTGCGAGCCGCTCAGCGTCCCGATGAGCAGGCCGCCAACGATGCCCGAAATGAGGCCGGCAAAAAGCGGTGCGCCGGAAGCCAACGCGATGCCGAGGCAGAGTGGCACGGCCACTAAAAACACCACTACCCCGGCTGGGAAATCGTATTTCAGGTTAGTTAATAGAGATTTGTCGTTCATAAACATCAGGTAGGTTTGGATGAAAAAATAAGTGTGCCGCCAGCCGGGCACAAAACACACAGTCGGTGTTTCGCCTCGACGCGGTTGGATAGTTGATGTATCGGAAACGAATGGGAACGGCACGGCCATAGCCGGGCGGAAACAATCAAAACGCAATCACTCCTGAGAAACTAAGGGGAAATGGGCGCGAAAGCGCAGACGAGTCATGCCCGTTCGGGCGGAGGAGAGAAAACGTCGAGATGAGCGATGGAACCCGGAAGCAGATGCAAATGAAAAATCACATCTGGCTTTGATTCGGAAAAAAGGCGGTGCGCAGGAAAGGGCTGAGGTCTGTCTTTGCTTTTATCCGAATCGGATTCCTTTTTTTCAGACTCTTCTTCGCTCTTTTTTTTGCTGTCCTCGACCTCCACTTGTTCATCCGCGCCCCACGAAAAGCAGTGGGTCGCGTCCTCGATGACCAAGCAGCCGAGCACCAACATGAGCAGTATCTGGAAGAGTCCTTTTTTCATCCGTTTTATCTGAACGAAACGAACCATAATTGGTTCACACGGCTGCAAAAATAGCAGATGCCCCCTGAAATAAGCCGCACGTTTTGTAAAGTATTCGTGATTTTTCGGAATCCGAGCAAAAACGCGCCGCTCGAAAGCCGCTTTTAAGGCCTGTGTTTGAGTTCTTTGCAGCCGGAAAAAGCCACGCCCTCGTGTGTTTTTCACGCCCCAAAACGCCCCACCCGACCGAGCACAAACACCGATTCAATGAAAGCTCTTGTCTTAAACGGCCTCCACCAACCGCTTGATTTTCAAGAAGTTGAAGCACCGAAACCCGCTCGTGGCGAAGCCGTCGTCGCGCTCCGTGCCGCCGCACTCAACCACCGCGACGTGTTCATCACCAAAGGCCAATACGCGGGCATCCGTTTCCCGACCATACTTGGCTCCGACGGCGCGGGCGAATTTCGCGGCAAGCCCGTCGTGATTGACCCGTCTTTCGATTGGGGCAGCGACCCACGCGCACAGGGAAAAAATTTCCACATCCTCGGAATGCCTGTCAACGGCACCTTCGCAGAGCAAGTGAAAGTGCCGCGCAGCCACATCCATACCGCACCCGCGCACCTCGATTTTGAACAGGCGGCCTCGCTTCCGGTCGCCGGGGTCACGGCCTATCGCGCCCTTTTCACCCGGTGCCAATTGAAAAAAGGCGAGCGTGTTTTGATTACTGGCATCGGCGGCGGGGTGGCTTTGTTCGTGCTCCAAATGGCTGTCGCTGCGGGCGCGGAGGTGTTCGTCACTTCCGGTTCGGATGCGAAAATCGAACGCGCCATGCGGCTCGGCGCAAAATCCGGCGTGAATTACCGCTTGCCCGACTGGGACAAAACCCTGAAAAAAGACATCGGCGGCGGCTTCGATGTGGTGATTGATTCAGCGGGCGGCGACGGGTTCGCGGCACTCATCGGGCTGTGCAACCCCGGTGCGCGGGTCGGGATTTACGGCGGCACGTTGGGCAAAATCAGTGGCCTCAGCCCGCAAATCGTGTTTTGGAAACAAATCAGCATCCTCGGCTCGACGATGGGCACGGCCCAAGATTTTCGCAAAATGCTGGCCTTCGTTGGCAAACACCAGATTGTCCCGGTCGTAGATTCCGTGTTTGCACTCACCGATGGCAACCAAGCCCTGACGAAAATGGACGCAGGCGAGCAGTTCGGGAAAATCGTCTTGACGATGGACGGTGGGCGGCGGACGGCGGACGGTTGACACGGCCTTTTTCCGCACCTTTCACCGTCTCACTTCTCACCGCCTGCCCATGCAGCTCAAAGGAAAATTCATCTGTGCCGTGCTCGGTATTTTCATCGGCGACCTGACGGGTGCGCCGCTGGGCGGGCTGGTGGGTTTTTTGTTCGGCGGTTTGCTCGGCCATTTCATGTTCGATAGGCCGAAACAACTGGCAGGCGAGCGCGAGTACAAGACTTACCAGCGACGGCGCGGGCAGTACTTGTACCATGTTTTCGCACTTTGCGCGAAGCTGGCGAAGGCCGACGGGCGCGTGAACACGGCAGAGGTCGCGCTCATGGAGCGCATCATGCGGCACCAACTCCGCCTGTCGGACAAAGCCCGCGCCCATGCCATCAAAATCTGGAAAGAGGCCAAAGAGTCGCCGCGCCCGTTCGAGGAGTACGCCCGCGCCTTTTTCGCGGACTTCGCAAAGGAGCGGAACAAAGTGCTGGAAATGATGCACTTGCTGTTCGAGGTGGCGGCTGCCGACGGCACTTTGCACCCGCAGGAGGAACTCATGTTGCAGCGGGCGGCGGGCATTTTTCACATCGGGCGGATGCAGTACGAGCGCATCAAAGGCCGGTTTTTCCAAGTCGCCGCCCAAAAATGGGCACCTTCCGACCCTTTTTACGCCATTCTCGGCGCGGAACAGCACGAGCCGCTGGATGCCATCAAAAAGAAATACCGCGACCTCGCCAAAAAATGGCACCCCGACAAACTCATCGCTGCCGGGGCCTCGCCCGAAGCCGTGCGCCACGCAAAGGAAAAATTCCAGCAAATCAACGAGGCTTACGAACGGATTCTGGCCCTGCGAAAAACTTGATGTCATAGGCTTGGAACACGGATTTTGCGGATATGTCCGCGAAATCCGCGTTCCAAGCCTATGACACTCAATTCGTCCACACGTTGTTCGTGAAGTCCAAGTCGGCCATGCGGTGCGTCGGGTCAATCTCGATTTTGGCGACCTTTTTCATTTTTTCCGGGATTTCAAATTCATACGTCGGGTCAACCCAGCGGTGGTCGGGCAGCAGGGTGCGCGGCCAATCTGATTCGTTGGTTTTTTCGCCGCGCATGGATTCGAGCGGGGCGTAGAAAATCTCCTGCTCGCCGTTGTCATACGTCACCACGATGTCGAGGGGCATCGCCATTTTGCCTTTGCGCTCGACGACGACGCGGGTGGTCTTCCGGTCTCCGCGCTCGACGGCTTTGATGGCGTAATCAATTGTGTTCGTGGTGTTTACCCAATCTTCTTTGAACCAATCGAGTTCGATGCCGCTTGTTTTTTCGAAGATGCGGATGCAGTCGTTGGCGTTCGGGTGTTTGAATTTCCAAGTGTCGAAATAGCGCAAAAGCCCGGCGCGCTGGGCCTCTCGCCCGACGATGTACTCCATTTGCGTGAGGAACACGCTGCCTTTGACGTAGGCCGCCAACCCGTAGCCGTAGTTGGTGCTGAAATGGTCGGCGTGCGTGGTGAGTGGCTCCTCTTTCCCGCTTGTGGCGAGGGCGACGTAGGCCCGGAGGGTTCCTTCCCAGAGGTTCTCGTCCGGTTTTTTGCCGGGCAAAAGCCCTTCGCGGGCGAGTTCGTTTTCGACATAAGTCGAGGCCCACGAGGTGAAACCCTCGTCCATCCAAGCGTACAGGCTCTCGTTCGTGCCCAGCACCATTTGGTACCACGAGTGCAGTTGCTCATGCACGGCCACCCCGACGAGGCTGTTCAGGTTGCGGTCGCCGGTGATGAGCGTGGCGAGCGGATATTCCATGCCGCCGTCGCCGCCCTGAATGAAGTAATATTCGCGGTAGGGATATTTGCCGCAAAGGCCGTTCATCAGCGTGCGGGCGCGGCTCATGATTTTGGGCAGTTTTTCCCACTGCTCGTCGTAGCCTTTGCCTTTTTGCCAGAAGAAGTGCATCACCGTGCCGTCGTCGGCCTTGATTTTGGTGTGCGTGTAATCCGGGTCGGCGGCCCAGCAGAAGTCGTGGACGTTCGGGGCGACGAAGTGGTAGGTCAGTTTGTCGCCTTTGGGCGCGGCGGGTTTCATGCCGTCGGTGGCGATGGTCGGCACTTTGGACTCCACTTTTTCGCTCTGTTTGCCGTCGGGCGATGCGCCTTCGTAACCGTAGCCGACTTCCTGCGGGTTTTGGAGATAGCCGCCAGCTGCCACGATGTAGTTTTTGTCAATCGTGATTTTCACGTCAAAATCGCCCCAGACACCGTAGAACTCCCGCCCCACATAGGGGTTGGCGTGCCAGCCTTGATAGTCGTACTCGCAAAGTTTCGGGTACCACTGGGCCATCGAGTAGGCGATGCCTTCTTTGCTGTCGCGCCCGCTGCGGCGGATTTGGATGGGCACTTGCGCGTCCCATTTCATCTCGAACGTGGTTTTGCTTTTGGGCAAAATGGGCTTCGCCAGCGTGACTTCGAGGATGGTTTCGTTGGTCAGGAACTTCACCGCCGCACCGTCTTGGGTCAATGCGCCGACTTTTATCCAGCCCGTTTCCTCTGGTTCAAGTTTGGAGATGCGGTTGCTCACGCGGGGGTCGGAGTCCGGCAGGTTGAGGTTTCGCACGTCCATCATGCTGCCCGGCTGGAAGGCGTTGAAATAGAGATGGTAAAAGACTTTGAAAAGCGTGTCGGGCGAATTGTTGGTGTACGTCAGCGTCTGCGTGCCGCGATACCGATGCGTTTTCACGTCCATATCAA
>JBKBIC010000009.1:0-46682 GCA_046299435.1 Saprospiraceae bacterium | reverse complement strand
GGCATTTTCAGGTTCATCTCCATCAAGCCCGTGCAGGACACGTTGAACCCCGAAAACTTGGACGTGACCATCTCGTTCGCGGCCAACAAACGGTTTTCCGTCGGCTGGGATGCGGATTTGAACTACTCCAACGCGCCGAGCAGCATCGTCAGCAACCAGCTCTTAGGCGTGTCGCTGAGCACTTATTTCCAGAACCGCAACCAGTTCGGCGGCGGCGAGCATTCCACGGCGAACCTCGGCGGCAACTTGCAGTTCGACCTGTTGGAAGCCTCGCGGCGGTTCAACTCCGTGGAAATCAAAGCCCAGTACGACCTGACCCTGCCCCGCTTCGCGGACTATTTCGGGATGTGGCGCGGCCTGAACCGCCTCGGCAAACACCAGCCCGACGACCCGCGCATCACGTTTTACGAACGCCTGCGCAACGACGCAAGGGCGCGTTTCTCGTTGAGTTACAACTACTTAGACCTGCTGGACTACTACTCGTACAACCTCGTGCATGGCTCTTTTGGTTACGATGTGCAGGGCGGTCGCACGAGCGGCTGGTCGTTCGACCACATCGGCGTGGACATCCTGCGGCCCGACACGACCCGCGCCCGCTGGAAGGATTTGGCGCAAAACGAGTTTATCCGGCGCAGCTTCGGCGACCAGCTGTTCACGGGCTTTTTGCTGCGCTCGTTCAACTACAATTATTCCGGCACGAGCAACCGCTTCGGCGAACGCTGGAACTTCCGCCTCGGCACCGAACTCTCTGGCGCAGAGGAACTTGCTGTGTACAGCCTCTGGACGGCGGCCTTCGGCAAAGAAGACCCGTGGCGCATCGGCAACCTTGAATTCTCGAAATTCGCCCGCCTCGATTTGGACGTGACCTACACCCGCGATTTCAACCGCAACCTCACGGGCGCGGTGCGCGTCGGGACCGGCGCGGCCACGCCATTCGGCGACACCCGCAACGTGCCATACGTCAAGCAATTCTTCATCGGCGGCCCGAACAGCCTGCGGGCTTGGCGCATCCGTGAAATGGGCGCGGGCAGCTATTTCGATGCCGAAAAACAGCCCGACCGACCGCCTTTTTACCAGACGGGCGACTTCCGCTTTGAGTTCAACGGCGAGCTGCGCTTCCCGCTTTTTTGGTGGTTCAAGGGCGCGGTCTTCCTCGACGGCGGCAACGTCTGGACTTTGCAAGCGGACGATGACCGCCCCGGCTCGCAACTGCGCTGGGACTCGTACCGCAATTTCGCGCTCGGCACGGGGGCTGGCCTGCGGATGGATTTCAGCTACTTTATTTTTCGGCTGGATTTGGGCGTGAAACTGCGCCGCCCGTATTCGCTGCCCGAAAACCCCGGCTACTGGCTCTGGGGTCGTTGGAAAGAAATGGGCGTGGAACCACTCAACCTGAACATCGCCGTCGGGTACCCTTTTTGAGCGGATACCCAAAAAAGAGCGTGGCCTAACACATTGGTCTTCAATGTGTTAGGCCACGCTCTTTTCAACCCTTCCACTTTTCGTCGCTTCCCTCGCTTCACCATTTCTGCCCCGGATAAGTCCGTTGCAAGTACTGCATTTCGGCCAAGATGTAGCCGAGGTGCTCGGTGTGGCGGCCGTCTTTGCCGCCGCTTTGCATCCACGTCGCGGTCGGTTTTTTCAGCGTGGCCTCCGCCAGAATCGAGTTGATTTTGGCTTCCCAGAGCGGTTTTATTTTCGTCAAATCCGCGCCGATGCCCAGTTCGGCGGCTTGGCGTTCCACTTCGTTGGGCGTGGTCAGTTCGCCGGTGAAATACCAAAGATTGTCCACCGCCGCCTGCATTTTCCGGTGGCTGACATCGGTGCCGTCGCCGAGGCGAATCATCCACTCCGAAGAGTGGCGCAAGTGGTAGGTCACTTCTTTCAGCGATTTTTCGGCGATGGCGGCCAGTTGCGGGTCGCTGCTTTGGCGGAGGGCTTGGTAGTTGTAATAATTGAACGCATCGAAAAAAAACTGCCGCGTGATGGTGTGCGCCCAGTCCTCGTTCGGCTGCTCGACGAGCAGCACGTTGTGGAACTGGTGCGCGTCGCGGAAGTACGCGATGTCGTCCTCCGTGCGGCCCTTGCCTTCCAGTTCGCCCGCGTGGGTGAGCAAGTTGCGGGCTTGGCCGAGGAGGTCAAGCGCGATGTTGGTCAGGGCGATGTCCTGTTCGAGCACGGGGCCGTGCCCGCACCATTCGCCGAGGCGTTGGGAGAGGATGAGCGCGTTATCGGCCAGCCCCAAAATGTATTGAAAATGAGTGTTTTGCATGGTGATTTAGTCGGTTAGTCGGTTAGTCGGTTAGTCGGTTAGTTTATGCTTCGACTAGCCGACTAAATGACTAACCGACTAACCGACCAAACCAATCACATATGCTTGACCGCGTCGGGCAGGTCGTAAAAAGTCGGGTGGCGGTAAATTTTGTCGTTGGCGGGGTCGAAAAACGCCTCCGCGTCTTCGGTCGAAGCGTGCAAATGTTTGGATTCGACGACCCAGATGCTCACGCCTTCGTTGCGGCGGGTGTACACGTCGCGGGCGTTTTCAATCGCCATTTCCGCGTCGGCGGCGTGCAGGCTGCCGACGTGCTTGTGGCTCAAACCTTGTTTCGAGCGGATAAAAACCTCCCAGAGCGGCCAGTTTTTCATGTTCAATGCGTGAATGTGTGAATGAGCGAATGAGTGATTTTTGAGGTTGCCAATTAGGTTTGCAAGGATTTCATCAAAAACAAAAACCACCGATATGAACAAAGAAGAATTCGTCGAGGCATTCCGGGCAAGGACAAAAACTTTTGCGGTGGATGTCGTCAAACTTTTTTCGTCTATCCCGAACCACCCGGCTTTGAGCGTGATTCGTTTCCAAATCTTCAAGTCTGCCACATCCACTGCGGCGAATTACAGGGCCGCCTGTCGGGCACGTTCACAAGCGGAGTTTCATGCAAAAATGAGCATCGTGGTTGAAGAGGCTGACGAGACCCAGTTTTGGCTCGAAGTTGTCGAATCCGCTGGCGTTTTTTCAGGCGAAGAACTGACACGCCTGCAAAATGAAGCCCTCGAAATCGTCAAAGTCTGTTCAAAAGCAAGAAGCAACGCGGCGAGCGAATGAGCGCGGTGACGTGTGCATCACTCATTCACTCATTTGCTCATTTACCCATTGGGTTGGCTTCCGAAATGCTACGCCGCGAAACAGCGCAACCCGCTTATTGTCCTGATTTTCAACGACAATGGCATAGTTGGAAATGGTTTTCCCCAAGTTTTCCTCACGAGCTGTGGCCGTCAAAACATCCCCGGCGAACACAGGCGCGAGGTGCTCCACCGTGCAATGTATCGAGACCGTGTGCCGACCGCGCGAGTTGCAAGCAAATGCGAACGTGCTATCGGCCAGCGAAAAAGTGATGCCGCCGTGCGCCACGCCGAACCCGTTGAGCATCTCCGGGCGGACGGTCATCCGCAGCGTGCAGGTGCCCTCGCCGACGGCCACGAGCTCCATGCCCATCCAGCGGCTGAACGGGTCGTTGTCGAACATGGCGTGGAAAATTTCGGAAGGCGACATTTTCGTGAGTGATGAGTGATGAGCGATGAATGATGAGTGTCGGTGCTGCCGTTCATCACTCATCATTTATCGCTCATCATTCAGGATAAAAGGTTTTGTTTTCGCGGGCCATGCGGCGCAGCAGCGGAGAACAGCGGTAGCGGTCGTCGTGGTATTCTTCGTAGAGTGCGTCAATTTTCTCGACGATTTGGGCCGTGCCGATTTCGTCGGCCCAGCGGAGCAGGCCCTTGGGGTAGTTCACGCCGTTGGTCATGGCGAGGTCAATGTCCTCGCGGCTGGCGATGCGGAGGTAAAGCGCGTCGGCGGCCTCGTTGATGAGCATGACGAGGATGCGGCGGAGGATTTCTTGCCCCAACGCCTCGTTTTTGGTCGGCTGCGGCTGCACGGCCCCTTCGCGGTAGTCGTAGTAGCCGCGCCCGCTTTTGCGCCCGAAAAAGTGCGCGTCCATGAGGCGTTTTTGGGTCAGGGATGGGCGGTAGCGCGGGTCGAAGTAAAAGGCCGTGAACACTGTTTCGGTCACGGTGTAGTTGATGTCGTTGCCGATAAAGTCCATCAGCTCGAACGGCCCCATGCGGAAACCGCCCAGTTCGCGCATGGCCCAGTCAATCGTCGCTTCGTCGGCGATGCCTTCGTCGAGCATCCGCAGGGCCTCGCCGTAGTAGGGCCGTGCCACGCGGTTGACGATGAAGCCCGGCGTGTCCTTCGCCAGCACGGTAGTTTTGCCCCACGAATCAATCAGATTTTTGGCGATTTCCGTGTATTTCGGGTCGGTTTGGATGCCGGGGATGATTTCGACGAGGCGCATGAGCGGCGCGGGATTGAAAAAGTGTACGCCCACGATGCGCTCTGGGTGTTTGAGATACGCGCCCATCGCCGAGATGCTGAGCGAGGAAGTGTTCGACGCCAGAATCGTGTTTTCGTCCACGATGGCCTCCATGCTTTTGAAGGCGATTTGTTTTTGCTCGATGTCCTCGACGATGGCCTCGATGACCATTACTGTGTCGCGGTATTCGCTCATGTGGTCGGTGAATCGCAGCCGACTGAACAGCGAGTAAGCGTCCGCGTCGGCCAGTTTGCCCTTTTCGACCAGCACTTTGAGGTCAGCTTGCACTTTTTTGCCGGCCTTGTTCAACGCGGCCACATGGTTGTCGCAGACGATGACGTTGTGCCCGGCGGCGGCGGCCACTTGGGCGATGCCTGTGCCCATTGCGCCCGCGCCGAGAATTCCGATGGTCTTCATTGATGTTGATTTTTGGATTCGGCCATTTGCCGGTTTGAACAGACTGGGAGCCTCCTTTTCAATCGGTTTTGGGTTTTTCGGGCGGCAAAAGTAGGCAATCACGCTGCCGGGTTTTGAGTTTTGAGTGCCGAGTTTTGAGTTTTTTTGCGCCATCGGGAAAGATGCCAGACGGTAGATGACAGATGCCAGACGGCACGCAAAACCCGAAACTCAAAACATGAACAGTATCGTTACCATCCTCCTGCTCGTTTTTTCCAACGTGTTCATGACGTTCGCGTGGTACGGCCACCTGAAATTCCAGCAATTCAAGTTTTTCGAGAAGGCCGGGCTGTTCGGGGCCATCCTCGTCAGTTGGCTCATCGCCTTTTTCGAGTATTGCCTCATGGTGCCCGCCAACCGCATCGGCTACCGCGAAAACGGCGGCCCGTTCACGCTCGTGCAACTAAAAGTCATCCAAGAAGTGGTCACGCTGCTGGTTTTCACCGTGTTCACGCTCGTGTTTTTCAAAAACGAGCAACTCAAATGGAACCACTTCGTCGGTTTCGGGTTCCTCGTGCTTGCCGTCTATTTCATCCGAAAATGAATTTGGACGGCGGACGGTTGACGGCAGACGGTTCATCACTCACCACTTATCACTCATCACTCATCACTCACTTGAAAACCGCACTCGTCGGCACCGAACGCGCCCCGCTCCCAGCGGCGGAAACCGAGCCACTCCGTGCGCTCGGCCTGCACATTTCCGACGACCCGGCGCAAGCCGTGTGGGATGTTTTGGCGGCCAAAAATTTGCTGGCAAAAGCGGGCGGGGGGCAGTTTGCAGTGGGCAGTTCGCAGTTTGCAGTGGGCAGTGGGCAGGTGGCGGTTTCCCAATTTCCAATTTCCCAATTCCCAATTTCCAAACTTGAACTCATGCTCACGGGCAAATACGCGCCCGTGCTGCCCGAATTCATGGCTTTGCTCGCCCAAAACGGCCAAAGCCTGCCACCCGAATACCTGCCCGACCTGCTGGACAGGTGTGTGCGCGACGGCCATTTTTTCCAAAAAATAAAGCCCGCGCTCGGCCCGCGTGCCGCGTGGCTGGCCGCGCAAAACCCTGCGTGGAAACCGCTTTTCGCTGCGCCAAATGCCGATTGGGGCACGGCCAGATTCGCCGAACGCACCGAAATGCTGCGCCAAGCCCGCCGCGAATCGCCCGATTTGGCGACTTTTTGGCTTGAAAAAACGTGGCAAACGGAGTCGCTCGACCACAAAACCGCATTCCTGCGCCTGCTCGCCGACGGCCTTTCGCTCCGCGACGAAGCCCTGCTCGAACGCGCCGCCACCGACAAAAACCGCGAGGTGCGCTGGGCAGCCGTGCAGCTGCTCGCCCAAATTCCGGGCAAACGGCAGGCCGCGCTGGCCGATTTCTTCGGCGAAAAATTGGCCGCTGCATTTGAGCCGGACGTGGATTTTCCGAAGTTTTTATCCGCTGCGCTGCCCGATTTGGAGGCCGAACCTGCCCGTTGGCTCGTCGCGCTTTTGCCCGGCAAAACGATTGGCGCGGGCTGGCGCGTGGCGGTGTTCGGGCTGTTTTTGCGGCTTTTGCCGCCGGGCCGGCTCGAAATTTTGACCCAAAAATCGCCCGCCCAAATCCTCGCCGCGCTCGCCGACACACCCGACCGCACGGACGCGCTGCCCGCCCTGCTCGAAGGCGCGGCCGCGCACGGCGACGAAACGTGGCTCGCGGCAGTGCTGCGCTTTTTCGGGCAATCGCCGGAGCACCCGTTTTGGCGCAGCGACATCATGCTGCGCGTCTTGCAAGCCCTGCCCGAAAACCTGTGGCGCACCGCTGTGCCCGGCCCGTTGCGCTGCGATGCCCTGCTGGAAAATGCGGACAGTGCCTTGCTCAAATCGCTGGCAATCAGCGATTTGTCGTGGTCGCGGGAAATGTTGCACTTGTTTTTGGCGCAGCTGCACAAGTTGCTCACGTCGCGCAGCCTGTGGTCGCTGCCACTGGCGCAGCTACGGCAAGCACTCGAAAACGCGGCCTACCGCTGCACGCCTGCCGACGCGGAAGCGGCCCGGGCGTGGCTCCTGCCCGGCGGCCAACGCCACCCGTGGCAGCGCGAGCTGGAGCAGTTTTTCGATGTCGTGCGGTTCCGGGAGGATGTGCGGCGGGCGTTTGCCTGAGGGCGTGGGCAACCGTGCGGCCAGTTTTTTCATCTTTGCCGACATGAATCCACGATTTGTCTTGCCTGCTTTTGCCCTGTTCGGGCTGCTGTTTTTTTCCTGCAAAAAGGACGACACCCCGGCGGGTTTCGATATGCAATACCGTCAGGAGTTCAGCATCCCGGCGGGGCTGAGCGTGTTCGCGGTGCATCATTTTTACCTGAAAAACATCCCCTCGCAGTACGCCACTTTGCTGGACAACAACGGCAAGACCGACGCGGACATCGCGGGCATCATCCCGACGAAGGCCGAGCTGTCGGGCATTTTCGGGGATGCGAGTTTTGATTTCATCGAGGAGGCGAGCATCCGGCTCTACCTCGAAAAAGACCCGACGGACTATCTGGAATGTGCCTATCGCCTGCCTGTGCCGCTCAATCCCGGCAACTCACTGCCGCTCATTCCGGGCCTCGGCGATGTGAAAAAATACCTGAGCGAACCGCGTTTCAGCGTGGATGTGTCGCTGCGCCTGCGCCGCACAACCGATGAGGAAACCACCACGCGGCTGGATTTGCTGTTCCGCGCAACACATTGAGTTTTGAGTGATGAGTGATGAACGCTTTTGGCACCTTGCTAATCACTCATCGTTCATCCCGCACCAAGCAACTTCTCCACCACTTGCCGCAGCCCGACGGAGGCTTTTTCGGCGATGACGGTCAGGTTGGGCATCTGGCCGAGTTCCCAGTTGACCTGCGGGCGCGGATCAACGTAATAATATGGTATGTCCGGGTCGGAATAGAGCATGAGGCTGGCGGCGGGATAGACTTGCAGCGAGGTGCCGACAACGAGGAAGACTTCGGCTTGTTCGGCCAGTTTGGCGGCGGGTTCGAGCATGGGCACGGCCTCGCCGAACCAAACGATGTGCGGGCGCAGCTGGCCGCCGTCGCTGGCCGTGTCGCCCAGCTGGATGTCGGTGTCGCGGGTGACGATGAGGCCGGGATTTTTGACGGAGCGGGCTTTGCGGAGCTCGCCGTGCAGGTGCAGGACGTGGCGGCTGCCGGCGCGTTCGTGGAGGTCGTCCACGTTTTGGGTCACGATTTGCACCTCGAATTTTTGTTCCAGCTCGACGAGGGCGCGGTGGCCGTCGTTCGGCTCGACTTCGAGCAGTTGGCGGCGGCGTTCGTTGTAAAAACGAAGTACCAATTCAGGGTTGCGCTGCCAAGCGTCGGGGGTAGCCACGTCTTCGAGGCGATGGTTTTCCCAGAGGCCATCGGAATCGCGGAAGGTTTTGATGCCGGATTCGGCACTGATGCCCGCCCCGGTGAGCACGACAATTCGTTTTTTCGACACAGAAAGTAGGATTGATTAGTTGCGAACGGCCATTTACGAGTTGCAAAAGTAATCGGCTTCGTCGCTTGGGTTGAAATCAGGGGCGCGTTGATTTTTTCCAAACTGCATCGGGGGCAAGACCGTGCCCGGCAGCGTAGGCGAGTTGGAGTTTTCCTACCTTCGCCCGCTTTTTTCAGGAATGAGGGATGAGGAACGAGGGATGAACCCCATCCCACGACATACCTCGTCCCTCATTCCTCATCCCTATTTTGGCAAAATGCGTCTCAAATCCCTCGAAATAAAAGGTTTCAAATCCTTCGCCAACGAAACCGTCCTCAATTTTTCGGAGGATGTCATCGGCGTGGTCGGCCCCAACGGGTCGGGCAAATCCAACGTCGTGGACAGCATCCGCTGGGTGCTCGGCGAGCAGAAAAGCAGTCAGTTGCGGCTCGATAAAATGTCGAGCATCATTTTCAACGGCACCAAAAAGCGCAAAGAAGCGCAAATGGCGAGCGTCGCGCTCACGTTCGAGAACACCAAAAACGTGCTGCCGACCGAGTTCCACACCGTCACCGTCCAGCGCATCCTCTACCGAAGCGGCGAGAGCGAATACCGCATGAACGGCGTGGTTTGCCGCCTCAAAGACATCACAAACCTGCTCATGGACACCGGCATGGGGCCTGATAGCTACGCCATCATCGCCCTCGGCATGGTGGACGACCTGCTCAGCGACCGCGAACAGGCCCGCCGAAAAATGTTCGAGCAGGCCGCCGGAGTCTCCAAATACAAAGCCCGCAAACACGAGACGCAGCAAAAACTCGAAGCCACCGCCGCCGATTTGGAGCGCGTCGAAGACCTGCTTTTTGAAATCACCGACAACCTCAAAAAACTCGAAAAGCAGGCGCAGCGCACCCAGAAATACTACGAACTCAAAGACGAGTACAAACGCCTGAGCATCGAATTGGCCGTGCTCAACCTCGCGCGGCACAAGGGCAATTACAAGGATTTGGAGGCCAAAATCGCCCGCGAGGAGGATAATTACCGCCAATTCGAGGTCGAATTACGCACGTTGGAGGCCAGCATCGAGGCCAAGCGCAAGCAGCACGTGGACAAGGAAAGCAACCTCAGCGAGCAGCAAACCCTCGTGAATCAATTGACTGGCCGCATCCGGGGCAAGGAAAACGAGAAGCAAATGCTCGCGCAAAAACTCGGTTTCGTCACCCAAGAAGAGCAGCGCAGCCAGCGCGAAATCGTGAACGCGCAGGGGCGTTTGGCACAGTTGGACGACGACGTGGTGCACTACCAAACCGAAGTCAACGCCGAAAAACGCCTCGAAGCCGAGCTGGAAGAAAGCCTCGAAGCGGCCAAAAAACGCCTCGAAAACGTCCGCGCCGACCACAACGCCTTGAAGGGCAACCTCGACGATTTCGTGCGGGCGCAGCAGGCCATCGAGCGCGAAATCACCGAACTGGAAAAGCAGCGCGCCATCAACCATTCGCAAATCGAAAACCTCGCGCGCGACGTGGAGCGCACCCATGCCGACATCCGCGCCCGGCGCGAGGAAATGGGCGTTCTGGAAAAAACTTTGGCCGAAAAATCAGCCGCAGAAAAAGGGCTGAATGAAAAAATCGAGGCCATACAACTCGCTGAAAACAAGCGACTTAGCGACATCGCCGACACCGAGCGGCAGGCCGACGAACTGACCAAAAAAGTGGCCGAGCAGCACCGTCAACTGGACGCGAAACGCAACGAATTCAAGTTGACGAAAAGCATGGTCGAGTCGCTCGAAGGCTTCCCGGAGAGCATCAAATTTTTGAGCCAGCAGAAGGACTGGGCGAAAAATTGCCCACTGCTCAGCGACCTGATTTACGTCAAAGAAGACTACCGCGTCGCCATCGAAAACTACCTCGAACCCTACCTCAACTATTACGTCGCGCCCGACGCGGACGCGGCGGTGCAGGCCATCCAATTGCTCGGCAAAGCCCAAAAAGGTCGCGCCAATTTTTTCTTGCTCGACCAATTTTCGGGTTACGAGGCTCCGCTGACCATGCTGCCGGATGCCCGCCAAGCCATCGAATTGGTGGAAGTTGACCCAAAATACCGCCGTTTGGTGGCGTTTTTGCTCGAAAACGTGCTCGTGGTGGAGGATTTGCCCCTGTTGCCCCCAGCCCCTAAAGGGGAGAATAGCCCGCCGTTCACACCCCCTTCAGAGGGCGGGGGGGGCGTGGTTTTGCTTTCCAAATCAGGCACAATCACCTCGCGGGAATACGTCCTGTCGGGCGGCTCGGTCGGGCTTTTCGAGGGCAAAAAAATCGGGCGTAAGAAGAATCTGGAAATTCTGGAATTGGAAATCAAGAATCTGGAACGCACTGAAAATGAACTGAATACGAAACTCCAAACCCTCCGCGCCCATTTGCAAAGCCTGAAATCCAACGACCAGCGGCAGGCGCTCCAACGCGAGCGCGACGCGCTCGCCCGGCTGCAATCCGAGTTGGCTTCGCTGCGGGCACGGCTGGAAAACATGGCGGCATTCGTCGCCAACTTTGACACGAAGGCAGGCGAAAGCAGCCTCCGAATCGAGGATTTGCAGGCGAAAAACGCGGCAATCGAGCGCGATTTGGCCGAAAAAACTGCCCGCGCTGCCGAAGCAAAAGCCCGTTTGACCAATGCCGACGGCTCGTTCCGGGAGGTCGCGGAGCAATTGTCGGCGGCTTCGCAGGCGTTCAATCAGCAGAACATCGAGTTCATCCGGCAGCAAAACAAGGTGTCGGCCTTGCAGCAGGAATTGAGTTTCCGGGAAAAACAACGTGCCGACTTGCGGACGCAACTCGCACAGAATCAGGCGGTTTTGACAAAATCACAGGAGGAAATCGGCTTCATCCGCGAAGACATTGCGCGGCTGGAAGGCGAACTCGCGGCGGCCTATTCCGAGAAAAAAATCCAAGAGGCCAACCTCGGCGAGGCCGAACAAGGCTGGGCAAAAGCCCGCAACGAAATCCACGAACTGGAAAACCAGCAGCGCACGAATTTCCGAAAACAGCAGGACGCACAGGTGCTGGTGAACCAGTTGAAAGACAAATTTGCGGACGTGAAATTTGAAATCACGGCCATCGGCGAGCGGCTGCGCGTGGAGTTTGGGATGTCTGTGAACGATGTCATCAACCGCGAACCCGACCCGAAATTCAAGCGTGACGAACTCGAAAAAGAGGTCTCAAACATGAAACGCCGCCTCGACACCTACGGCGAAATCAACCCGCTGGCGGTGGAAGCCTACAACGAAATCAAGGAGCGGCACGACACCATCGCGGCCCAGCGCGACGATATTTTGTCGGCAAAAACGAGCCTGCTGGACACGATGACGGAAATCGAAACGACGGCGACGGCGCGTTTTTTGGAGGCGTTCGGGCAGGTGCGGGCGCATTTTATCGAGGTTTTCCAGACGCTTTTCAGCGAGGGCGACACAGCAGATTTGGTGCTGACCAAGCCGGAAGACCCGTTGGAATCGGACATCAACATCATCGCCAAGCCGAAGGGCAAGCGTCCGCAGCACATCTCGCAACTTTCGGGCGGCGAAAAAACACTGACGGCCACTGCGCTCCTTTTTTCGCTCTACCTACTGAAGCCCGCGCCGTTTTGCATCTTCGATGAGGTGGACGCGCCGCTGGACGATGCCAACATCGAGAAGTTCAACAACATCATCCGCCGCTTCTCGAAGGATTCGCAGTTCATCATCGTCACGCACAACAAGGCGACGATGGCGGCTGTGGACGTGATTTATGGCGTATATATGCCCGAACAGGGCGTTTCGGCGGTCACGCCCGTGGATTTCCGGGCCTTGGGGCACGAGGCAATGGTGTTTGAGGCCAACTAAGGTGTGTTTGAAAATACTTTTTATTGGGCAGCCAGATTGAATCTGAACTAAAAAAACGGATAAAAACCAAAAGATTTTTACCGGTTCCAACGCTTCAAACAAGCCCTCAAACTCCCCGTTTTGATTTTTCAGACACACCCTAAGATAGATACCTTTACGCAAATTTCTTCCTATGATTTTCAAAAGGCACTTCGAACAAATTTGGAATCAACTTCGAGGCAAACAAAGCCAATACAGTGAATTTCTCGAAGAGGTATCTATACAAAACCTTCGAGGGGTTCAAGACTTGACAATTCGATTTCGGTTTCCGGTGACAGTTTTGGCTGGGCCAAATGGTTGCGGAAAGACGACGGTCTTGCAGGCTTGTGCTTGTGCGTACCGAGTACAGGGTGCAAAAGTGCGCGATTTCACGCCTGCGACTATTTTTCCCAATCTCACCTCAAAACAACAGGCCCGATATTCTGATAGAGAGTTCCCAACAACACTTCAATTTAGATACCTGTCCGGTGGAAAAAGCACTGGTATGCAGTGGTCAAAAGGCAAACAATGGAATCGCAGTTATTTGGGACAGAAACAAGGGGCTCAACCTCACCGCCAATTGTATCTAAGAACGCTTGCTAACCTTACTAGTCCAGCTGAGGTGAGGAGTGTCCTTCAAATTGGTCAACAAGCATTCAATGTTGAAACCATCACTTCTGACCTGATATCTTTTGCCCAAAGAATCTTGCCATTTGATTACTCCGAACTGGCTTTACTGAAAAAGGGCGGCAGAAATTTACTGTTTGCATTTCGAGACGAGCCTACTAATGAATATTCTGAATTTCATATGTCTGCTGGCGAGCGGGCTTTACTTCGAATATCAAAAGACATATCTCAACTAAAAAATGCACTGATACTTATTGATGAGATAGAAGCTGGTCTTCACCCATATACCCAACAACAGTTCATGTTGGAATTGCAACGACTGGCACTACGAAATGACTTGCAAATCATCGTTACCAGCCATAGCCCCGTTGTGCTTGACTGCGTACCTATTGAGGGAAGAATCTTTTTGGAACGCACAGTAAACAATGTTGAAACCCGCCCACCTTACAGAGATATTATTCAACGTGCTTTCTATGGACAATCACTCGACAAACTAAGCGTATTGTGTGAAGACGATGTTGCTGAGGCATTTTTATTAGGCATTTTGGATTATCTAAATCCTAAGATAGGGCTGATTCACAGCGACATAAAAGTAGGAAGAGATACTGGAAAAGAGCAATTCAAACAACATATCGAAGCCTTGGGCAAGTTTCAATTGTTGGATGATTTTCTATTTGTACTTGATGGCGATGCCAAAAACATGGAAAACGTATTAAAATTGACAGCAGAAAAAGAATTCGGGGTAGCCATACAACCACTGTTTTTGCCAGGGCAAGTACCAGAAGAATGGGCATGGAAAATATTGAAAGATCACACTTCTGAATATGCGAGTTTATTCGGAATTGATACTGCTTCTCTATCAAATAGATTAAGGCGGGCAGACGATTTGTTTGACAGTGCAGCTGACAGACCTACTGATAGAATAAAAAACAAATATTATTCATTCTGTGAGACAGAACTTAAGCGTTCACACACTGAAACCATGAGGTTAATAGTCCAAAACGAAGTAAAAAAAGAGTCGGGCGATATCAAGGTGTTTTTGGATGCCTTCGAAGTAGAAATTCGAAGATGGCAAAGTCGATGAAATATTGCCGCGCTTAAACAAAAGAAGCCCAACACACTGAAAACCAGCGTGTTGGGCTTCTTTCTTTGAAAGAGGCGGTCTGAAAAATCAGCCGTTTACCTTCTTGAAATCAGCCAAGAATTTTTCCAAGCCGATGTCGGTCAGCGGGTGGTTGAACAGGCCCACGATGGCCGAGAGCGGGCAAGTCACCACGTCGGCCCCGGCTTTGGCGGCCTGCACGATGTGCAGCGGCGAGCGGATGCTGGCGGCGAGGATTTCGGTTTCGTATGCCTGCATCGAGTAGATTTTGAAAATCTCTTTGATGAGTTTCATGCCGTCCCAATTGGTGTCGTCCACGCGCCCGATGAACGGCGAGAGGTACGTCGCACCGGCTTTTGCGGCCAAAATGGCCTGCCCGGCGGAGAACACGAGGGTGCAGTTGGTGCGGATGCCGGACTCGGTGAAGGCGACGATGGCCTTCACGCCGTCCTTTGTCATGGGTACTTTCACGACGATGTTTTCGTGGATTTCGGCCAGTTTGCGGCCTTCAGCAATCATGCCTTTCATGTCGGTCGAGATGACCTCCGCGCTCACGTCCGCGCCTTCGCCGACGAGCTCGCAGATGGCGCGGTAGTGTTTGAGGATGTTCTTTTCGCCCGAAATGCCCTCTTTTGCCATGAGCGAGGGGTTGGTGGTCACGCCGTCGAGGATGCCGAGTTCGGCGGCTTCGCGGATTTGGTCGAGGTTGGCGGTATCAACAAAAAACTTCATTGCAGGAGTGATGAATGATGAACGATAAGTGATGAGTTTGAGTCAATGCCTTGAAAATCAGCGAGGAGCGGGCCTGACCAAAACGGCTGACGGGGCGGCCCTTGATTGGAACCGCCCCGCCAGCCGTTTGAGGACATTCATCGTTCATCGCTCATAACTCATCATTGGATGAAAAATGCGCCGAGCACACCGCTACGACCACATACCCTTGCTGCGTTTCCACCCTGGGGGAGTTTTGCAGGAGCTGGTCGCTCGACGCGGGGCAAAGGTAGATGGCGGGCGGTTTGCTCGGCGGGCTTGTGTCGAACTTTTTTTGCCGACCTCGCCCGGCGCAGCCTCAGAATGCGAAGCCGATTTTCAGCTCAGACAAGAAAGATGCCTGCCAAGTGATGAACGACGGCGGGTCGGAGACGTGCGACGGCGCGTCGCGGAAGTCGGTGTCCGTAAGTGCGTGCTCTATGCCCATGCCCACGCGGTACTCGAAAAAGCCCCGGTCGAAGATGCGGTATTGCACGCCCCAAACCGGCACGGCGCGGATGTAGCGGTCAATGTACACGGGGTCGAGTTCCGGGTAATCGTAGTAGCTGCGGGTCGAGAGCAGGCCGGTGTTCAGCCCGACGAACACGCCGTTCAGGTTGTTGCCCGATTTGCCGGTGGCGATGCGCTTTTTCAGCGAGTAATACCAGCGTGGCTCGACGTAGAAGCCAGCTCCGAGGGAATGTTGTTTGAGCCGCCAAAATTCGTTGCGGATGTCCGTATGGCTGCCGAGCGCGAGTGCCTCGACTTGGACGGAAAAGGGCGACTCCTTGATTTTTTGCTCGAAGGCGACCCCCAATTTGCCGCTCTGCCGCTCGAAATCCAGCAGGCGCACGAGGTTGAGCGCGTCGAATTTCCACAGGCGGCTTTCCTCGCGGTAGCATTTGAAAAAGTCGCAAGTGCGGTTGTCGCGGCGGGCCGTGCGCGGGGAGCCGAACGCCCAGCCGAGGGCCAGCCGTTGGCTGAACTGCTCGCGCCATTTGCGACTGAACACAGGCTCTTGGCCGTCGGGGAGGGTGATGTGGGTGCGGGTCGCCGCGCCGAGGCCCCAACTGAAATCGAGGTAGCCGTTGCGGAAGACGCGGTGTTGGAAGCCCATGCGAAGGGTCGCGTCGTGGTTTTGATAATTGTAGGTCTTGTTGCTGAGTTCGATTGCGTTGCGGGTCTCAATGAACGACAGGCCCAGATAAGTGCCCGTGAGGTTTTTCGCGCTCTTGCCCTCCCGGATGCGCCGTTTTTGGTTGATGTAGTAGCGCGGCTCCAAGCCCAGCCCGATGTAGTCAATAATCTGGTCGCCGTCGCCCGCGAGTGCTACCGAGACCAAGCCATTGACCGAAATGGACGGCGCGATTTTCACCTCCAACGCGCCTTCGAGCCGCCAATCGTCCGTGCCCTCGGAGCCGCCGAGGGCTTGCCAGTCGGTGTTGATGATGGGCAGCGCGCCGGCGGCGTTCCACTTTGCCATGAAGCGGAGCGGCTCTTTGTTGAGGAACACAAAGTCGTACTCGTCCACGAAATCCTGCTTGACCAGCTCGCCGGTCTCGGTGCGGACGTTCACGAACACCGTGTCGCGTTGGGCAAATAGCGGGGCAAAAAATGGGGCAATGAAAAGGCTCGCCACGAGGGCTGCCAAATATGGGCGGACTTGCATAATTGGTTGGATTTGAATGGTTTGAAGACAAATTTGGGCAATGCCCGGCACGGCATGGCACGGGCGCGAACAGCCATGCTCACTCGACGGTTATCTTGCCAAAAGTGGTTTCGATGGACACGAACGGGCGACCGTCGCCGCTTTGCAGGTTGGCCTGCCGGACGTTTTCGGCGGGCGCGAAACTCGTGAATTGGCTGGGGGCGGCGATGTCGCCATAAGCCGAGCGAAGGTGGACGTTGTGGCCCGCGTCGTCGGGCAGGCGCAGGCGCACCTCCGATTTTTCGCCCTGCACGGCGAGGTTGCCCGTGCTGGGGCGGGCTTCGAGCGTGATGGTGCCGTACTGGCTTTGCACGGAGCAATCGGAGCGCAGGTCGGAGAGCGTCACGTCGGCACGGGTGGTTTTCAGGGCGATTTTCCCGGAAAGGCCCTTGCCTTCGACGGAGCCGTAGCGTGAATCGAGCCACACGTCGCCGCCGAGGTTGGCGAGCTGGAAGTGGCAAAATTCGCCCGTCAGGGCTATCGGGCCGCGCAGGTTTTCGAGGCGGACTCTGCCGAGTTTGTTCGCCAAACTGACGGGGCAAGTGGCTGGTGCTTGCACGATTATCTTGGCTTTCAGGTTGGAGGTGGGCACGGGCTGGCCGTTTTTCAGGCCGATGTAGGCACGGACGTAGATTTTTTTGCCGACCGTGCTGAGCACGAATTTCCAAGTTTCCACGTCGAGTTGGGCCGTGTCGAGGCTGGGGTGCTTGGCCGTCAGCTCGGCGCGCACGGTGATTTGCGCGTCGCTGGTGCCGGGCGAGACCTCGACCTCTGCTTTTTCGCCGTTGATTTCGAGGGCGTAGCCGGGTTTCCAGCGGGCGGTTTTTTCGATGGTCTTGGTCACGACTTGGAGCGTGGTCTGTGCGCTGGCTTGGCTCGCAAAGGCGAACAAGAGCAGCAGCAATGGGAAGTTTTTCATGTGTGGCGGATTGGATTTTTTTGAAATAGTGGCGCGGGCTTTGGTTCAAATCATTTGCATCATCTGCTCCAAAATCCGGGAACGGTCGCGCTCGATTTTGACCATCTCGGCCACGAGCGTGGGGTCGTCGCCGAAGTTGCCGAGCGCGTCTTTGAGTTCTTTCTTGGCGGCGGTCAGTTCGTCAAGTTCGGTTTTAAGTCGCTTGAAATCAGGCTGTTGGCACACGGGCTGGCGTTCGCGGCAGAGGTCTTGCACCAAATCGAAGGCCGGGTTTTCGGCCTCCCGGACGACTTTGAGCAGGTGCTCGTCCACCTGTTCTTGCCGCACGGAGAAGTGTTCGCCGCCCGTTTTTGGGCGGGCAAAAAACGCCACGCCGACCAGTGCCAGCAACACCGCCGCTGCCGCTGCCAGCCGCGCAGGGCCTCGAAAAACCTGCCATTGGGCGCGGCGTTGCTGGGCGGCGCGGTCATTTTCGAGTGCCTGCTCGATGTTGGCCCAGATGACCGGAGGCGGCTCGTGCTGCGGCAGGCGATGGAGCTGCTGGTCGGCATCGAGGGCGGCGGCGAGGCCATCCCAGATGCCTGCCGGAGGTTCGTAGCTGGGCAGTTTTGCGAGTGCGTTTTCGAGCGTGTCGCGGTTCTTTTCTTCCATGTTCGGTTGTTTTTCAGGCGATTTGGGGAGCCAATGTTTCGCGGAGGCGTTTTTTGGCGTGGAAAAGCTGGGACTTGGAAGTGCCCTCGCTGATGCCGAGCATCTCGGCGATTTCGCGGTGGGCGTAGCCCTCGATTTCGGCCAAGACGAACACGGCGCGAAATCCGTCGGGCAGGTTTTGGATGGCGCGTTCGAGGTATTCGGCTTCGATTGGATGGCTGCCCCAGTCCACTCGCTGGTCGGCAAAACCGTCGGGCAGGGCCTCGAAACTGCGGTGCCGCTCCACTTTTTTGAGTGCCGTGCGCACGACGATGGCTTTTATCCACGCGCCGAGCGTGCTGCGCCCCTCGAACTTGCCGATGTTCCGAAACACGCTCAGGAATGCATCTTGCAGGGCCTCGCCCGCCAAGTCGAAATCGCCGGTGATGCGGTAGGCCGAGGTGTACATGGCACGGCTGTACCGGTCGTACACCGTTTTTTGGGCGTTGCGCTCGCCGAGGCGGCATTGTTCGATGAGTTGGTGCTCCGTCACGCGCTGTTTTTTTGGATGTGCCGGTTGAAAAGCCGTTTGAACCAAAGTGGGCGGCTCGCGCCCCGATGGTTGTACGCGGAGGATTTTTCTCGGAAAAATTTTTTTGAGCGGGCCGGACGGGCGGCTACCACACAACCCGTTGAAAAGCAGCGGCCTATGGCTCGTTTTGCCGGCGAATTACTGGCGCATCGGGAATTCTTTCCCCGTGTTGTCAATATAAACGAACACCCCGGCGGGATTTTGGGCCGCGCAAATGAGCACCACGCCTTCCGGCAAACCGGCCTTTTGTGCCTTGCGTTGGGCATCTTCCAAGCTGTCAAAACGCCGCGTGTAGGTGTAAACAAAATCCGTCAGTTGCTTGCCAGAAAGGTCGAAAATGGCCGCTTTGCCGCCCATTTCACCTTTGAAACCCGCACCGAAGAAGTAGTAATCGTCCAGCGATTCGCGGCAAATGGGCTTGCCTGTGCGGTCGAGGATTTGCCATTTTTTAGTGTCGGGCAGTTGGGCAAGCACCAGTGTCGGGGCCGACGCATTGGCGTAAATTTCCTCATAAATCTCCTCCGAGAGTTGCTGGCCGTCGGCGTTCCAGAGGGCATAACGGCCTTGATGCATCTTGCATTTGGCGAACCCCGTCGCGCCCAGTGCCCAGCAGGAATTGTATCGAATCGGGACGGGCAACCGGCCCATCGAGTCTATCAGGCCTGTTTTCCAGCGTTCGTCGCTGACCTGAAAAAGGTTGGGGTTTTCGGTCGGGTTGATGGAGCGGTACACGGCTGGCACACGCACTTGGTTCTGAAAATTGACCAGCCCGTGAAACGATTTCTCGGTTCCGAAATTAACCAAATTGCCACGCGCCCAGCTGATTTTGTCGTACTCGAAAGGCAGCAACACGCGGCCTTCGAGGTCAACGATGCCCGTCTTCCCGCCCTTTGGCTGGGCTGAAAAAAGGCGGTCGTCGCTGCCGCCGAACTGCTGGAATTTTTCGTACTCAAAACTGCCCCCTGCGTGGACTTGACTTTGGTTCAACACGTTGACAACCAATTGCTTGTATTGCTTATTAAAAACTATAACTGAGTCGTTGACGGGAATGACGTTCCTGAACTCGAACGGCACCAGCACCTCGTTTTGCGGGCTGATGAGGCCGCACTCGTGCGACGCTGCGTCCGCTTTTATGGCGAGCAAAGTGCCGCGTTTCGAGTGCCGCAAGTTTTTGAACGCAAAGGGCAGCACGGCCTCGCCTTTTTTGTTGATGGCGCCCCAAACCCCGCCGCGCTTGGCGAGCATGAAATCGGAGTAGTAAATCTCCAATTCCTCGTACTCGAACGGAATCAGGATGCTGTCGTTGAGCACATAGCCGTAGCGTTTGGTGTCGTCGCGCCGACCGCACTGTGGCTTGCCGGTTTTCCAATGTTTTGGAATGACAAACTGGGCAGGTCGGGCCTCCTCCACCACCACGTCTTGGTCGTAAAAAATGGGTTGGGCCACCACCGTGTCGTTTTGGGCAAAGGCTTTTTGCTCAAAAAACAGCGGAAAAAGCAGCAAAAAAGCCGTTTTCGGCCAGCGTTGAATTTGTGGCATCGTCATCGTTTTTAAAATTTATTTCTCCTTCACCAAGCGCAGCGGCTTGTCGTCCTTCGCGTTCAGGGGCAGCAGCACCAGCGTTTTCCATTCCATTTTGGCTTGCAGCGCGAGCGTTTGGCCGTCGGGATATGTCAAATCGAGCCGCCCTGTGGCAGCGTCATACGTCCAAGTGCCGGGCATGAGCGCGCGCGTCAGTTGGGTTTTCCAGCCGTCTTCGACCTCCATCAATCGGTCGGCGGGCAGTTTTTTCCAGTCATAGCAGGCGAACATCTGCTTTTGCCCGGCATCGGGCGCGCCCAAAATCAGTTGCACATTGTCGCGCTCGCTGCGCCAGCCGCCCGCCAAATCGTCCATCGTCGGGAATTTTGGCGCGGGTTTGTCGGGCGCGTCGCCGTATCGGTACTCGTGGGCAGTGGCGACGTGCATGGTTTTGGAAACGGCCCCGTCGCCGTCGAAATCGGTCAGCGGGCGGATGCTCTGCAAGGTCAGCACCGCGTTGCCCTGTGCGTCGCGCCAGTGCCGGAGCGTGGTCAGCGCAGAATCGCGGCTCGCGCCGCCGTTGCGTTTTTGGTTCAAAATCAGCACCTTTTCGAGCGTATCGCCCTGCATTTGCAGCCTTTTGGTGATTTTTTGTGTGTCGCGTGGCGTGTATTCGACCGTCAGCACATCGCCCAATGCGTCGAACTCGCGGTAGATAAAGTACAGGCCGCCCCGGTTTCCGTCGGCTTCCATGAGCGAAAAGTCATTGCCGGAGGCCGTTTTCCCCTGCTTGTATTTTGCCGTGCCGAGCAGTTTGCGCCGCTCGTCCGTGATGTTTTCGAGGGCCAGTTTGCCGTCCACATAAAACGCCTCGTGCTCGCGCAGCAGGTTCTCCTTTTCCATGAAGCGCGTGTAAATCGCCGCTTTTCGGATGTCCGCGCCCGTGCGCTCGACCAAGATGCGGACGTTCCAACCCTCTTTGCCGTCCTCCATTTCTATGGATTGCAACTCAATTGGGTAGCCGTCTTTGTAAAATTCCAGCGAGACTTCGCCGGGGTCGTTTTCGAGGATTGGCATCCCGTTTTCGTCGAGGCTCACGGGCAAGTACGTTTTCGTGCGGACTTCCGCGACGTTGCCCTTGAGTTTTTTGTGGACGAATTCCCGCCCGATTTGCGAAAAAGCAAGCCCCGGCGACAAGGCCAAACAGAGCGATAAGTAAAGTTTCATGTGTGGAATTTGATGAAGACAAACGGTGCAAAACGAGCGGCTGGCGGGTCAAAAACAGAGTACCAGCCGTGCCTCTGAACTCTTCCCGTCCGAAACCCGCACGAAAAACGAGGCTCCGCCGACGGGCCAATCCCGCAAGCCGAACACTTCCCGCCGCGCCGTTTTTTCCCGGAAAATAGTCCGCAGCACCCGCCCGTCGAGGCTCAAAATCTCGATTTTGACCTGTCCGGCGAAGTCGTTTTCGAGCAGGATTTGCAGCGGCTCAATGCCGGGCAATGGGTTCGGAAACACCTGAAAACCAGTGCTTTCCGAGTCGTTGCCCGCTGAAAAAACGCCGCTTGTGCAGTCTTTGACCACCACCGTCCAAGCCGCCACGTCGGGGCAGTTGTAAGCGTTGGAGACGGTCACGGTGTAGGTCGTCGTGGCGGCGGGTTGCACGGTGATTTGGGCCGTCGTCGCACCGGTGTCCCAGCGGTATTTCAACGAGCCGGAGGCAGTCAGCACCGCCGAATCGCCGAGGCAAATCGTGTCCGGCCCGGCGACGGCAGCCGTCGGCACAGGCCAAACCATCGCACTGACCGAGCCGCTGACGGAGCCGCTGCCCTGTGCGTTCGAGACGTTTTGCAGGCTGAAAACAGCCCAATTGGTCGGGCTGACGGAAAATGTGTGCGGGTTTTCGGCGGTCGTCACGGGCGGTTGCGGCACGCCGTTTTCGGCCAAAACAAACGTAAACGGTGCATCGCCCGTGAACGAAACCGTCAGGTCGAGCGACTCTCCGAGGCAAATTTCGTCGCCGCCGCTCAGCGTGGCCGTCAGGGCATTGGGGTTGCAGGCAAGCGAAACTTGGGTTTCGGAACTGCAATTCGGCCCGTTTTGGGCGATGAAGACAGTGTCCGGCGGGGCGGGCAGCAGGTCGCAGATGGCTTGCACGGCGCAATCGGTCAGCAGCGGATTTTGGAAAATGAACAGCCCGTCCGGGGCGATGCTCACAGCGTGGTCGAGCGCGGAAAGGTCGGCGAGTTTCGGGTTCGCGGAGAGTTGGAGCGTCGGGTTTTTGAGCACGGGCACCGCCGTCGTTTGGCCGACGAGCCGTTGGAGGTTTTCGAGGCCGTCCAGATTTTCGAGCAGTTTGTTGTTTGCCAAAACCAGTTCGCGGCCCGACTGCCAGTTGTCCAGTCCCTCCAGATTTTGCAGCGAGTCGGTCGTGATTTGCAGCCCGGCGTGGCGCAGGTTTTCGAGGCCGGTGAGTGTTTGCAAGCGTTTCAACTCAAAGAGAATCAGCGAGTTGCCGACGGTGTCCAAATTTTCCAGCCCGCGCAAATCACGCAGCGAATCGCTGTGGATGCTGAAATTTTTGCCCACAAAATCCAGCCCGGCCAGCCCATCGAGCGATTTCACGCCCTGTTGAAAAAGCCGGAAATGCCCGCCGACGCGCCGCAGGTTTTCCAGCCCGCGCAGGCTTTTGAGCGAAGGTTGGTTGTTGAATTCGGCGACTTGGTTGCCCCCGATTTCCACGCTGCCCCCGACGCGGGCGAGTTTTGACAAACTTTCCACCGAAGTCAAATTCCCAATATTGTATGTGATTTCGAGGTGGGTGCCGATGCTTTCGAGGCTGTCCAAGCCGTGCAAATTTTGCAGGCGGCTCCGCCAGATGAACAGCCCGCCGCCGATGGTTTTCAATTGCCGGAAGCCCTCCAAATTGGTGATGGTCGGCTGGTTGTTGCCCGGATTTTCACGCAGAATTAGGTTGCCCGCAAAGTGCCGACAGTTGGGATAGCGTATTGGAAATGAGTCAATATCGCTTTGTGCCCTGTACCAGATTTCCGTCGGGCAATCGGGTGCGGCGGGTGGCGGTTCGTTGCCTTTGCCAGCAAGCCAGAGCACGGCATCGTTGCCACCGTTGCCGGGGTCTGTTTCGCCGAAAACAAGGTCGCGTTTGCCGTCGCCGTCCACGTCGTGCCGGGCGATTGCCATGTAATTGGCGAGGCCCGGCGCGTCAAAAATCACCTGCGCCGGGGCAAAGTTGCCGCTGCCTGTTCCGCGCAAAAAAATGATGCGCCCGTGATAGGAATCCGTGCGCACGATGTCGGTCAGGCCGTCGCCGTCGGCATCGAAAACCGTGAAATACGGCGCGGCGTAGGAGCCGAGATGTTCGGCGTTGTGCAGGCTGATTCTTTGGGAAAACGTGCCCGTGCCGAGGTTGCGGAACCAGTAAAGTTCGGTTTCGTGGTAGCCGTCTTCGATGAACGCGAGGTCGGTCAAGCCGTCGCCGTCGAGGTCGGCGAGCATTTTTTGGTTGATGTCGGTGGGTTCAATCGTGCCCTGCGCGAAAATTGGCTGTTTCGGGCCGAACTGCCCGCCACCGAGGTTTCGGAACCAGATGTCGGGCTGCAAATTGCCGAGTGTGAGCGCGATGTCGAGCAGGCCGTCCGCGTCCACGTCGAGCGGTGCGATGTTGCTGCACAGCGAAATATCATCTTCGATGTGGTGCTTGGTGAAATTGCCCGCGCCGTCGTTTTCGTACCAAATGGCAAGTTCAAAAGCAGTCAATGCCTCCGTTCCGTTGGCCGCGCAGAGGTCGAGGTCGCCGTCGCCGTCGAAATCGGCCACGCCCACGTCTTTGCAAAGAGCCACAAAACCGTCCAGTTTGATTGCCGGGCCGAACGTCAATCCGCCGAGGTTTCGCTGCCAATGCACCGCATCGTTTTTTGGATAAGCCGCGTCCAACAGGCCGTCGCCGTCGAGGTCGGCCAGCCGCACGTCGCGGTTGGGCAGGTTGATTTTCCCCCGGTCGGCGAATTTTCCGGGCGCGATTTTTTCGTACAAAAAGTCCGCCGCCAGCAGGTCTTCGTCGCCGTCCGAGTCCAAATCGGCGGGCAACATCTGATAAAAATATCCGAACGGCTGACCGAGCAGCACGGGCGCAGCAGTGAAAGCAGGCAAGCCAAGATGTACGTCGCGCACGAGTCTGGGCTGGTTGTCGTTTCCGGTTTGGCCGTGCAGCACATCGAGCGAGCCGTTGCCGTCGAAATCGGCGAACGCGGCCATCGCGGGCGGCAAAGCGGGCGGGGCGGTCAACACATCGGGCACAGTGGCGAAAAGGCCGTTGTTTTCCATGCGAAAACGCACGGCCACGCCGCCAGAACGCCCCACGAAAAGGTCGGTGTCGCCGTCGTTGTCCATGTCGGCCAGCGCGAGGCAGTTCCCAAAACTGCTGCCCCCGAGCACCTGCCGCTGCATCCATTGTCCACTGGGGCTACATTCCAGCCAGCGGATTTCTGTGGCAAAACCCAGCAACAAATCATGCCGACCGTTGCCGTCCACGTCGCCCGAAGCGACGGCATCCGGGGCGGTCGCGGCGAGTTGTATTCTCTCGAACGTGTTGGTTTTCAGGTTTTTGTACCAATAAAACTTACTGTCCGCCCGCACGGCGAGGTCTTCCCAGCCGTCGCGGTTCATGTCACCGACGGCAAAAATGCGCGGGCCAAGGCCGCCGCCGACCCCGGCCTGCACGGCAAACGTGCCGCCGCCAAGGTTGCGCTGCCAGACGATGTTGTTGTTGTTATACGCCGACACGATGTCTGGCAGCCCGTCGGCATTCACGTCGCAGAGGGCCGACACGCGCTGCCACCAAGCCTCGGCGGGTTCGGCAAAACGCCCGCCACCGAGGTTTTTCATCCAAAATTTGCCAGCCGCCACATCGGGCAGGCCATCGCCGTCGCCGTCGGCGAAGCGGGCGGGATAGGCTCCAAAATCGGTGAAATAGAGTTCCGTCAAATCGGTTTCGAGCAGGAGTTTGCCGCTGGAAAAGTTGCCCGACCCGTCGTTTTCGTACCAAAAAACGCCGCTGGTGTAGGTTGCCAGCGCGTCCATGTCGCCGTCGCCGTCGAGGTCGTGGGCCGAAAGGTTGCGGAGCTGGGCACTAGGGCTGACAGCGATGTGGCGGAGCTGGTCGCCAAATTGGGCTTGGGCTTCTGTCAGACAGCAGGAGGCGAAAATCAGAAGGAGCCAATTTTTCATATTAAATCGTTGATTTCTAATCAGTCAATGTTTCAAAACCAGCCATACGGCTGGTTTATTGGCGAGCATTTTTTAATGCCTTTTCTAATTCAGGGTCATCAAAAAATTGAAAAATATACTCACAGGCTTCGGCAAATTGACCGGACTGTCTGCACCGGGTTGAATGTTCCAATCTGCTTGAATTTATTGAAACTGCCTCCCAGTGAAGCGACCCGGTCAGAAAACAGCACATATAGTTGTTGTTTTTTACAGCGTCGAGAAATGAAACGTTTGAGATTTTTTGATGAAATACTTGCCACTGCGCCCAATTGATTTTCCTGTTTTTTGACGAAAGCACTTTCATCTCCCAATTACCGATATCAAGTTCCCCTCTTTTATACCGTAAACAGACCGTGCTGTCTGGATACACCTCGACCTGCACCACAAAAAGCCGACTGGTCGCCCATGCAATTCTGTGCAATTCGATAAGGCTATCTCCCAATCCGACCTCACGTTCATCCATCATTTTAAAGGCATTGAAATTCAACCATCGTTTATCTTTTGAAAGGATGTTTGTCAGAGTATCCTGAGCAAACTCCAGTTGCGCTTGGTAATAGTTCGCTCTTTTCTGAAAATGAATAGTTGAGATGCCCAAGCCAACAATGGCTGCAACCAGAAATAATCTCCAAAAAACCGACAGGCTTTTGCTCATTTCAAATGGTATAGAAGGTTGAAATTCAATGATTTAATATTTTGAAATCAGCCTCGTCGCCGAGGCTCTCCCGTCCGAAACCCGCACAAAAAACGAGCTGCCTGACGGCAATTTTTCGACCTGAAACACCTGTCGCCGCATCGTTTTTTCGGTTTCAAAAATAGAAATCCGCCGCCCGTCGAGGCTCAGGATTTCAAATTTGACCGCGCCGAAAAAGTCGTTTTCCAGCAAAATCCGCAGCGTTTGTCCGTCGGAAACTGGGTTGGGAAAAACTTGAAAGCCCTTGACAGTCAAATCGTTATCAATATTTTCGGTGCCGACAATCGGCGAGCAGCTGCCGTCTTCCCAAGTCGGGTCTTCGCCTTCGACGGAGGCGTTTTCGCCGAGCGTACCGGGGTTAAGCTGCTTTTTGTCATGGACGGTTTGGCCGGTGCCTTCGTTCAAAATCCAGTTGCCGACCAAGCCCGCCGAAGCCGGGGCAACGCCCAGCAATCCATCCTGAATTTGGGCAGCCGTCCGGGCCAACGACCAAACCCGAACATCCGAAATCGAGCCGACAAAACCGTCATCCGAATAAGCATCGTTGCCGACGAGCATGGGCGCGGTCGTGCTCAAATTTGAACCCGCCGTCACCGGGTGCGAGCCGATGAGCGAGCCGTCAACGTAAAACGAAAGCGTGCCGCCGCTGCGGCTCACGGCAACGTGGTGGCAGGTGCCGTCGAGGATTTCAGCATTGAACGTGCCGTTGTTGATGTGGAGGTAGTTGATGCCGTTGTACCTGAAAACCAGCATTTTATGAGCCGAACCGCCCCATTGGTCGTGGATGCCGAAGTACAAACCTGCGTTCAGGCCGTTGCGGTTGGACAAAATCGCGCCGTGCCCGGCCAGTTCGCTTTCCTTGCCTTTTATCCATGCTTCCACCGTGAAATTGTTGCTGCCAAGTGCCTGCCCGACGCTCGCCGGCAGGCTGACAAAATCGTCGCCATCAAAACGCAGACTCATCAAGCCGCCGGGGGGTGGAGGCGCGTCCCCAGAATTGTAGCGCACGAGGGCCATGTTGTGCTTCACGTTGTTGTAAGCCTCGCCGACCACGACGATTTTGCCGTCGGCCTGTACGTTGACCGAATGCGGCTGGTCAATGTTCTGGAAAGATGCAACATCCGTTTTCACCACGCCCGCCGTGCCGAAACCGCCGTCCAATGTGCCGTTCGCCAAAAAACGAGCCGTCGCAAAATCACCGGATTTCAGCCCGCAAATCAGGATTTTGCCGTCACCGTCGAGGGTCGCGCCGTTCAAACTGATGTCGCCGACCGAAGCCCAACCATTGGTTCCGAAGGAGTTGTCCAAAGTGCCGTTGGCGTTGAATTTCCAGACATAAGCATCCGGGACGGTCACGCCCACTTCCCGACCGGCGAGCAAAACCTTGCCGTCGGCTGGCAACATGAGTTTTAGGCCTTCCCCTTTTTGGCCGATGTAAATGCCGTTTGTGCCAAAAGTGGCATCGAGCGAGCCGTCGGATTTGTAGCGAACGAGGGCAATGTGGTCTTGGTTGGCGGCATCCCATGAGTTGCCACAGGCCAGAATTTTGCCGTCGGGCAGGATTTTCAGGTCGAAAATCCGGTCGTGGCCGGTGCCCACAGCGGTCACGACTTTGCCCGCGTTGCCGAACGAATCGTCCAGCGAACCGTCGGTTTTCAGGCGAATCAGCGCGAAATCGTAATTGTTCGTGCCGGCTTCGATGAAGCCGCCCACCACGATTTTGCCGTCCGGCTGCACGGCGATGGCGCGGGCTTGCTCCGTGACTTTCCCGAAAGCATGGCGCACCGAGCCGCCCGTGCCGAAACTTGCGTCCGGCACACCGCCAGCCGTCAGGCGCGTGACCGCAAAACCGCCGTAGAAATTGGAATTGTACTGAAACCCACAGGTCAAAACCTTGCCGTCGGGCTGCAAAGCCAAGCCAAAAACCTCGCGTTCGGTGGCCGAAACGTGAAAGCCGCCCGCGCCGAAGGTTTGGTCGAGCGAGCCGTTCGGGTTGAACCGTGCGACGGCCTGCCGCTGCACAAAACCGACCGTCGAGTAGCCGCCCGCGAGGATTTTGCCGTCGGGTTGGAGGAGCGAGACCCAAGCCCAGTCGTCTTTTTGGCCGAGGGATTGGATGACTTTCCCGCCCGTGCCGAAAGTCGGGTCGAGCGTTCCGGGCTGGGAAAAAAGCCGGAGCGAAGCGAACGCGGCTACGATGAGAAGTCGGTATTTCTGCTGCATTTTCATAAAACTATACGTTTGATTTTGTGTGAATCGAATTCATGTTTCCGAACAACGGCCGAGAAGCCTGTCGCCTGTTTTCATTTCCAAATCAGTTTGCCCGCTGCCACCACTGCGCCGTTTTCGTCCAAGATTTCCAAAAAACAGACCCCTGTCTGCTGTCTGCCACGCCTGATTTCGAGGCCGCGCCCGTTGAATTTTTGCTCCAACATCAGCCTGCCCAACGGGTCGCGCACCCGAATCTTCATGTGTTGAGAATGTCGCAACGCGCTGTTTTTCAATGAGATAAAGGCCGTTTCGCGTGCCGGGTTCGGGAAGACGATAACCCCTGGGAAAGCCGTTTTTTCGGCCAAGCCGTCGGGCAGGTTGCGCTGCAAAAAGCCCGTGTCGAGGGTGTGAAAAACAGTGTTCGTGATGACGGGCGCGTTGAAATCGAAGTAAATGCCCGCCCGGTTTTCAATCACTGTCGGCAGCGGCAGCGTATCGAAGGGTTTGAGCGAAAATTGCAGGAAGCCGTGCGAGGCCGCCTCGTTCACGTTGGAATCGGGCAGCAGGATGTCCTCGAACCGGAACGTCAGGATGCCCGACCCGGAAATTTCCCACTCGAAAGGGTGCGAAGCCGCGCCGACGCGCAGGGTCGAAACATCCAAAAACGGCGAAAGCGTGTCGCGCACGACGACCAAAAATGCCGTGTCGGTGCCCGTGTTCTGGAACCTGATTTTATAATCGAGTTCGGTTCCGGGAAAGATAAAGTGCTGATTGCCAACGCCCTGTGGCAAGGCGGCTTTGTCGTTCGGGTCGAACGAACCCACCACTTCCGCGCAAGTCCGCTCGGCAAAAGGCGAAGGGTCTTCGAACGGGTAGCCCGTGAAAAACCAGCCGTTGTCCACCGCTCCGCAACCTTCCACGCTCGCGCTGACGAGACCAAAAAACGGGTGGCCCGGCTCTTGCGGCAATTGGATGCGCTGAAAACTCGTCGTCGCCGGGAACGGAACCACCAGCGAATCGCCCGCCGGCAGCAAAACCGGCCCCTCGCGCATGATGACCTCGTCTTCGATGACGATGTATTCCAGCGGCTGCCCCATGCCGCCCGTGCCGAGGTTTTTGATGGTAAAAAAAGCCGTGTCGTTCGCGCAGCGGGCCGTCGCGTGCAAATCCGCGCCCGACCAATTCGGCAAATCGAAGCAAAAACTGTCCGGCGAAATTTGCGCCGAAAGGCAAATCGTGGAGCCGAGTTCCGCGTCGCAATCGGGCAGAACGCTCACCGAAAAACTGCCGCACTCACCCTGCGCCACCGTCCCGATTGGCACCACGAAATGCCCCGGTGCGGGGGAGTTAAAGGGCAAACCCATGCCCAAAAGCGTCAATTCCGGGGGCAAAAACAGGGAAACCGAAGTGAAATTGGCAGCCGCCGTGCCGAGGTTGCAAATGTTGACGACATAATTTGAAGCATAGCAACGGCGCAAAAACGGCACGCTCACATCGAGGTTGAGCAGCGGGCAATCGGCCACCGCTTCGCCCGAAAAATCGAGGCTGTCCTCGACGGTTTGGGTCAGGTTGACGGTCGCCGAGCCGCCGCAATCGTCCCAAATCGGCGCGGGCGGGATGAGCGAAATTTGATACACCGCACTGTCCAAATTGAACTCATAGCCGCCGTCGGTGTGGCTGCGGGCGTAGAATTTTTCGCCGTCGGCGAGGTCGGTCGCCTGCACAATCCATTGGTTCAGCGGCGGTTCGGGGGCTTCCGGCAGGCAATCGGCGTTGTCGTCGCGGCGCAGCGTGCCGCGCAGCCAGCGCGACAAAAACTGGATGGAAAACAGGCGATTCGGCGCGTTGAACCAAACCTTCCCGTCGCTGCTCGGCATGATGTTGTACACGGGCGGCCCGGCCATGTTGCTGTTCGTCGCCGTGAAAGTTTCCCAAAAATTGCCGTTGAAAAACTGAAGGCCGCTTTCGGCGGGGTTTGAAAAATTGTTGAAACTCAACCAAACCTGCCCGCCCGCGTCCACTTCCATATCGTACAAACTGCCGTCGGTGAGCAGCCCGGAATTTTGTGGCATGAACGCCGTCCAAGCCGCGCCGTCGAATTTGACGAGGCCGACATTGTTGAAAAACGCCCACAAATTGCCCTGTCCGTCGAACGACATTTTGGCCGTCGTGGCATTGGCGACATCGAACGGGAAACCCGTGTTGGCAGCCGTGAAATAGGTAAAAACGCCGTTTTTGTATCGAAAAATCTGGTTTCGGTGCGCCACCCAAACCGAAGTGTCGGGGGCGATGGCGAGGTCGGAAAAGTTGTTCGAGTTCTGCGCCGGGAAACTGAGCGTCGCGCCGCTGGCTGCGTTTTTGCCGAAAAGCAGGTCGTTGCCGCCGGACACATCCACCGTTGCCCACACCCAATTGTCCTTCGAGACGAGGATTCGGTCGGTCAGTTTGCCCGCCCCGAAATTGTGGAAAAGCGACCACGCTTGGCCGTCGAATTTCCAGATTTGGGTCTTGTCCCCAGCATAAACCGCGCCGTCGGCGGGCGAAACGCCGATGCTGTGCCAAAACTGTGTCGCGCCGTTTTTCGGGAAAAACTGCCGAAAACTCTGGTCAGCCGGGTCAAAACAGGTGACGAAACGCGAGCCCGAACACCAGATTTTGCCGTCGGGGGCAGCCACGCCATCCTGCAAAGTCAGCGATTGGCCAAAAGGCTGGAATTTTCCGTCGTCGGTCAGGCGAAAAAGCGGCTGGTCTTTGGTCGCTTGCGAAAGCCAAACCGAGCCGTCGGGGTCGGCGGCAAGGTTGGCTTCTTCATATTGGTTCGGGCCGAACGGGCCATTTACATCGCCACCGATTTTTGTCCAGACAGCCCCGTCCCAGCGGATGAAATGAAAATCCGGGCCGTTGATGTTCAGCAAAACGCGCCCCAGCGCGTCCACGCAAATTGACTTTGCAAAGCGGATTTCCGGGTTGGAATTGTAGCCAAAGCCCGTCGCCGTCGCCACGAGTTGCGGGCTGGAAAGGTCGCCGCCGGGGAACTTCCAAACCTCCGGGACGAAGGCTCCTTGCGCGTAAAAAACACCGAACAAATCGCCCGCCGCGTCGAGGCAAATGTCAAAAAGGTACTGTTTATCAGGCAGATAGACATCGGAGGAATCCCATCCAGCCACCCCGTCCCAACGGACGATTTTGTTTTTGCCGACAAAAAAACAAGTGTCGCCCGCGCCTCGTAGCATTTTGTTGACCTCCACGCCCGGCGGCGAAACCTGCTGCCAATCCGAGCCATTCTGCCGAAAAAGCCGCGAACCGCTGAGCAAAATCCGGCCCTGCGTGTCGGTTGCGATGCTCAAAAAACTAAGGTTTCCGATGGTCGGCGTGAGCGGTTCGCTGACGACTTCCCAAGCCGTGCCGTCGAAACGGCGGATGCCCCAAAAATCAAAATACGCCAGCAAATGCCCCGCCGAATCCAAAGCCAGGGCGCGGGGCGCAGCATCAGGAATCGCGGGATTTGGCATGGCCCAACGACCAAGCAACTGCCCGCTGCGGAGCATTTTGAAAAAGCCGTTTTCCGAGCCGACCCAGAGCGTGTCGCCATCCAGCAAGTGGCACGAAGCCCGGCTCTGCACGGGAAACTGCTGGAACTGCGCCGCCAACGGCACACCCCAAAACAGCACGAGCAGAAAAAGGACGGGAAAACGTCGCAACATTTTGAAAAACACCTCCGATTGAGGCGCGACAAAGATGGTTCGCGTTTCCTTTGCAGCCGGAAACATATTTGGTCGTTCGCACAAAATTCAAGCAGACATCTAATTGCTCAAAACATTGATTAAGAACACTTTACCAAGTTATTTTACAGGCGTTTCGCAAATTTTTTCATGCAAATATTTCAACTCATCTGCACGCTTTCGCCCGCTGAAATCCGGGATGTCCGCATCCTGCTGCGCTCCGATTGGTACAATTACCGCGACGACGTGCGGCGGCTTTTTGAAATTTTGACAAAGGAGGCGGCCAAAAAACCGGCCGTTTTACCCGATAAAAAGGTGCTTTTTCAGGCCGTCTTCCCCGATAAAAAACACGACGACCGCCTGCTTCGGCTGGCCGGGAGCTGGCTGAACGACGTGGTGGAAGACTATTTTTTGCTGAAAAAAACGGACGCTCACCTCGCCCTCAAAAACCTGTCGCTTGCGGAAGATTACCGCCGCCGCAACCTCCCTGCGCTCTTCCAGCAAAAGATGAAACTGGCAAAGGCCGCGCTGGAAAAACAGCCGTTCCGAAACGCCGACTTTTTCAGGGTCACGCACGAGATTTTGGCAGAGGAATACCGGGCCGCAGCTACCGCCAAACGCACCGAGGCCAAAAACGTGCAGGCCATCGGCGACACGCTCGACCACTGGTTCATCGCCCAAAAACTGCGGCAGGTTTGCATCGCGCTGTCGCACCAAAACGTCTATCGCACGGAGTACAAATTCGGTTTTTTGCCCGAAACACTGGCCTTTGTCGAGCGCGAAGGGCTGGCCGAGCTCCCCGCCATTGGCCTGTATTTTTATTGTTTCAAGGCACTTTCCGCGCCGGAAAACGAAGCGGCGTTTCAAATTTTCAGGGAAAAACTGGCGCAGCACGGGCATCTTTTCCCGGACGAAGAACTGCGCGACCTCTACCTGCTGGCCATAAACTTTTGCACACGGCGGGTCAACGAAAACTCGCGGGCGCACGTCCGCGAGGGTTTTGAACTGTACCGAAGCGGTTTCGAGCGGGGCATTTTTGTCATCAACGGCGTGCTATCAAGGTTCACTTATCGAAATGCCGCCGCGCTCGGCCTGATGCTCCGGGAAATGGATTGGGTGGCCGATTTTTTGCCAAGATTCCAGGCGTTTTTGGAGCCAGAGTACCGCGAAAGCACCTTCAATTTCAGCCTCGCCCGCTTGGAATATGAGCGAAAAAACTACGACACAGCCCTGCAATTGCTGCAACGGACGGATGCCGAATACGAAGACCGGCTGACAGCGTTGGCCGCTAAAACATTGGTTTCCAAAATATTATACGAAATCAATGCCTTCGACACGCTGACCTCGCACTTGGACGCTATGGCCATTTTCATCAAAAGGCACAAGGAAATCAACTACCACCGGGCCAACTACACCAACTTCGTCCGGTTCCTGCGGCGGTTGCTGAACCCGGAAGCCGAACGGGCGCAACTATTCCTCGAAATCGGGGCCGAAAACGCGGTTTCCGAGAAAAAATGGTTGTTGGAAAAGGCCGCACCGTAGCGATGCGGCTAATCGCATCGCTACGGTGCCGTCGGGGCGACCGTCGCCACCAGCCCCGCGTACCGCTCGAACAACCACGCCACCCGCTTTGCCTCGCTGCCGAAGCCGCGTTTCAGGCCGTACGCCGCATCCACTGCCCGGTCGAGTTTTTGGTGGGCGATGAGCAGGTCGGCGGGCATTTTTTCGGGGTCGTAGAGTTGGGCGAGGCTTTTGGGCGCGTGTTGTGCGCGGGTGTCCAGCACGGCCTGCGCCGCTGCTTCCACTGCCGTGCGTTCCGCTGCGCCGACGGCTTCGGGGAAGGGGAAGTTGTTGTAAACGATGTCTTTTGAGTAGCGGTAGTCACTTTTCAGCCGCCCGGCGACGTAGCGCACCCAGGCCATGTGCATCTCGGAGGTCATCACGCCGAACAAGAAAAGGTTGGCATCAGCGATGATTTTTACAAGGTTGGAAGCCAATGTTTCGGGTGTTTCATAGCCAATTGGGATGTAAACCCGCCGCTCGGACGAGACTTCCGGGATGACGAGGTAGTTGGTTGTGGGCATGTTGTGAACCAAAAATCGGTGCGGGGTGGCTGCCAATTTTTGCGTTGCCCCGCGCTTGCTTTCGAGCCTCATTTTCTTCACGGCTTCGACCCGTTCCCAAATCAGTGGGATGCTTTTCAAGTCCTCCAATTTTTCGTCGCCGACCCAGAGACACCATCTTTCCCAGCCATTGATGAACTCGTCGGAGCCAATCCACCGCCGGAAAAAACGCGCTGCACGGGGTTCTTTTTTGATGAAATCCTCTTTTTCGGTGGTTTCAAAAAGGTAAAAACCGCCTTCAATCGGCTGGTTGCCGATGCCGATTTCGGGCACGTCGCACAGCGGTTTTTGCCGCGAACGGATGACCACGTCGCCCGCCTCCACGAGGTACGGGTTGATGTTTTTGACCGTTGTTTGGGTCGGTTCGCCCCGGATGTCTTCGTACTCAAAAAGGAGGCAGTTTTTGGGTTTTGTTTTCCCGAAACCGACGATGACGCAAAACACGGCGGCCACGCCGGGGGCCTCGTTGGTCCATTTGAAAGTTTGGTGGGCAAACCGGATGCGGATGCCGTGCCGCTCGAACAGCCGCCCCCAGAGTGTGCCGACCTGCTCGCCCTGCGAAATGGAATTGGTGGACACGAAGGCCGTCAAAGTCGCGGGCGCGGCATCCATGTAGCGGGCGGCTTTGATGTACCAGCCCGTGACGAAATCGAGGGTGCCCGCGCCGGGTTCGTTGTCGAAGAGGTTTTTGATTTGCTCGCGCTGCTCGTCGTCCATGATTTTGGAGCCGATGAAGGGCGGATTTCCGATGATAAAATCAAACGTCTCGCCGTCGGGCAGGAGGCTGGCCCAATTGGTTTGCAGCGCGTTGGCGGTCAAAATCTGCGATTCGTTGGAGAGCGGGATGCTGGGCACGGCGAGGCCGAGGGAGCTGCGGAGGGCGCGGTTGCACTGGTGGTCGGTGAGCCAGAGGGCGGTCTGGGCGATGAGCGCGGAGACGGGTTTGATTTCGATGCCAAAAACCTGGTGCAGCCCGACGGCGCGGGCGGAGCCGATGTCGGTGAGCATCTGGCCGGTGCGCTCGAACTGGATTTTGAGGATTTCGATGTCTAAAAGGCGCAGCTCGCGGTAGGTGACGACGAGGAAATTGCCGCAGCCGCAGGCGGGGTCGAGGAATCGGAGGCGGGCGATTTTGCGGCGGAAGGCTTCGAGTTTTTTCAAATCGGAGCGGACATCGGCCAGTTCGGCCCACAAATCGCGCAAAAACAGGGGTTCGATGAGCCGCCGAATGTTTTTTTCGGAGGTGAAATGCGCCCCCAGCGACCGCCGCTCCGCCGAAGAAAGCACGGCTTGAAAAAGCGAACCGAAGATCTCGGGCGAGATTTCGGACCAATCGAACGGGGCGCAATTCAAAATCACTTGCCGGATGCCCATGAGCGAGGGCGGCTCCGAGGCGAGCGGCTCGGCAAAGAGGCCGCCGTTGACGTAGGGGAACTGCCGCAGGCGGCCTTGCACCGCGTCGGGCCGGGCGCGGACGGGCGTGTTGAGCACTTGGAAAAGTTCGACGAGGGCGGTGCCGATGTCGGAGCCGTTTTCGAGGGTGTCGTTTTCGATGAATTTTGAAAACTGTTTTTCCTCGAAGATGCCCGTGTCCTCGGCAAAAAGGCAAAACAGGAGGCGGACGAGCAGCAGTTCGAGGTCGCGCCCGCCGTAGCCCGATTTTTTCAGCACGTCGTGGATGGCGGCCATGTACTCGATGGCGCGGAGGTTGGCTGCTTCTTCTTCCTCGAAAATCTTTTCGGCAAAGCGTGGGATGCACTCGAACGTGGCGATTTTTCGAGGCAAATCGGTGATTTCGACGGTCTCAAACGCGGTTCGGAAATCCTTTTTGGCGAGGTCGAACACCCGGAACTGCCGGAAATTGCACAGCACGACGACCTGCGGGCGGTCGCGGTCGGCCAAGTTTTCGATGTAATCGAGTGCTTGGGCGAGGGTCTCGTTCCAGTCTTCTTCCCTGTTTTTGTGCGCGGATTTGTGCTCGACGAGGAGTTTGCCCGGCCAAAAAAGGTCAATGAAACCTTTGCTTTTTCCGACGCGGGCGACGCGGCTTTCGTGTCGGGCGAAGTGCCGACGTTCGAGGTCGAAGATGCGAAAAAAGGCATCCCAGAAGGAGTGGGCCTCGCCTTTTTCATCGCGTTCTTTTGCCCATTCAAGGGCGAATTGGCTGGCTTTGGGAGCGTAACGTTCTTGGAAAGTCATGAGCAAATGTGGGTTGGGTCGGTTTCGGTTTCGGCGCGGTAGAGACTCGATTCATCGCGTCCCCACCGCACCAATGGGTTCAGTTCGACGAAAACAGCAGGTAATCCCACGCTTTCAATTTCAGGGGCATGCCCTCCGTGAGCACAGTTTTTTCGCCAGAAAAGACGTTGGTCAGCTCGCCCGCGTGGCCTTTGCCGGACAACGTGATGTCCTGCGGTTGGGCCGAAAGGTTGGTGACGACGACCACTTTTTGCCCGTCTTTTTCGCGGTAAAAAGCATACACGGCCTCGTCTTTCCCCGTCGGGATTTTGACCAGTTTGCCGCCGTGCTCGCCGTTCCAGAGGGCCGGGTTGCGGTGTTTGAGGTCGAAAAGTGTTTTGTAAAACGCGGCATACGGGTAGTCGCCCCAAGGGACGAGGTCTTTTTCGAAGAATTCGAGCCGCTTGTTCATGGCCGATTCCATGCCGGTGTAAATCAGCGGCATCCCGTCGAAGGTGGCAGCCAACACTTGGAAGGCTTTGTGGCCGTCGCCGAGGCGTTGGAATTCGGTGCCGGCCCATGAGTTTTCGTCGTGGTTGGAAGTGAAATTCATTTTGTAGCCTTTCGAGTAAAGGCTGTCGGTCAGAGCCAGCATCCGGTCAATGTCGAGCGCGGTTTTCTTCGGTTGTTTCGGGTCGGGTTTGCTGTTGACGAGGTTGCCTTGCACGAGTTGGGCGGTTTTGTCGCGGTTCGCGCCCTGTGCTTTGGCGATGTCGTTGAAAAGGCTGTGCATTTTCCAAGCATAGTCCACAACGAACGCGCCATTGTTCACAATGGCAGGCACCTCGGCTTCGGCCAGCATGAACAAGGGTTTGACGGCATAGAGCGAATCGGAACATTGTGCCCAAAAATCCACCGGCACGCCGTGCGCCACGTCCACGCGGAACCCATCGAGGCCCACGTCTTTCACCCAAAATTTCATGGCCTCAATCATGGCGAGGCGCATTTCGGCATTGTCGTAGTTGAGGTCGGCCACGTCCGTCCAGCCCCACGATTTGCCCGTGTTGTAGTCAATCGGGTCAATGATGTTGCCGTCTTTGTCTTTGGTGTACCAGTCGGGGTGCTGCGTCACCCAGGGGTTGTCCCAGCCCGTGTGGTTTGGCACCCAGTCAATGATGCAGTGCATCCCGGCGGCGTGGATGGCTTTGACGAGGCTGCGGAAATCGTCCATCGTCCCGAAATTCGGGCTTACGCCGTAGTAGTCGGCCACCGAGTATGGGCTTCCGAGCGTGCCTTTGCTGTTCTTGCGGCTGACCGGGTGGATGGGCATGAACCACAGGACATCCACGCCCATTTCTTTGAGGCGCGGCAGGTGGGTTTGGAAGGCGTTGAAGGTGCCTTCGGGCGTGAAGTGGCGGAGGTTCACTTCGTAAATCGTGGCATTTTTGTGCCAATCGGGCACGCGGGGTTTTTCGATGGTCGCGGGCGCGGCGGCGGCTTGTTTTTCTGGTTGGTTTTGCGAAGTGCAGGCAGAAACAAACGCCAGCAACGCGGCGAACAAGATGATATGGAGCGATTTGAGCATGAAATTGAATTTGATGATTTGACAGTTGAAAAATCCAATGAGGGGGCGGCGTGGTTTAGCGCAAACCCTTCTTTTTCAGGTAGTTGCCGATGTTGAACGGCACGTTTTGCCAGAGCGTGGCATCCTCGTCCCATGACCGCCAACGCCAGTCGGTCTCGCCGTTTTCGGCCAGCAGCAGCATTTCGGCGGACGAGAAAATCCAGATGACTTTTTTGACCCCGAAGCGGAGCAGGTCGGCGGTTTTTTCGTGGATGTAATCCACCTCTTTGGTGTCGGCAAGGTCGGCCTGCACGTCCACTTCGATGACCACTTCGGGCACTACGTTGACCAATTTTTTGGTAATCATCTGCGGTGTCAGCACCTCGGCGCGGAACAGGGCCATGTCGCAGGAGAACCATTCCTTTTTGACGAACTGGAGGCCGACCTCGTTGGACAGCACGATGAATTCATCTTCGTCAAAAGATTTGTGGATGATTCTCGAAAAATAATCGAGGATGAAAGCTTGGAGGCCGGAGCAGCTCATGATTTCGGAGAGTTGTTTCGTTTTGTTCATTACATCCCGGTAGCCCCGGAAGTAGTATTTTTTGCCGCGAATAATCTCGTACACGAAGGCATCGGGTATTTTTTCCGAGCGACGGACGGCGGGGGCGGCGGTGGGCGCAAGTGCAAGTTCTGCCATGATAAAATTGGATGGATTTTGATGCAAGGTAGGAAGCAGGGCGGTTTTTCGCGCGCCGGCGCCGGATTTTGAGTGGCGATTGCAAATCCTAAGTGCTCGCCCTGAATATATGCCCGTTGGAACGCGGAGGTGTGCAGCGAAAAGCAGGTGTTCCATATCTTTCAGCCGAAACAACCGCCCGCTGAAGCATGAGAATCCAACTGTTGGTAATTGCCTGTTTGTTGCTCCTTCCTGCCTCTTTCTTCGCCCAAAACGTGCCGCCTTGTGGCTCCGACATCTTGCACGAAAAAGCCATGCGAACCGACCCGGCCTACCGGGCGCGGCACGAGTTTTTGGAGAACCAAATCCTCGAAAAAACGCAGGCCACCGCCGGGCGCGGCGCAAGCGGCGCAGCGGCCATGTACACGCTCCCGGTGGTTGTCCACATCGTCCACCAGAATGGTGCGGAAAACATCTCCGACGCATTGGTTTTGGCCGGGATGCAGCACCTGAACGAGTCCTTCGCCAACACGGGCTATTACGACGCGAACAACGGCGTGGTCACGCCCATCCAGTTTTGCCTCGCCCGGCAAAAACCCGACGGCTCGCCGACGAACGGCATTGACCGCATCCAAAACGCGCTGACCAACATGACGATGGAAACGCAGGACGTGGATTTGAAAAACCTAAGCCGCTGGGATCCAACCCGTTACGTCAACATCTGGCTCGTCCGCGAAATCACCAGCGATGCCAGCGGCCCCGGCGTGGCGGGCTATGCCTATTTCCCCGGCTCGCACGGTTCCAACGTGGACGGCCTCGTGTTCGAGGCGCGGTGGTTCGGGTCAAGCCCCGCGAACTCGTGCGTAGCGACCCACGAAATGGGCCACTACCTCGGCTTGTACCACACGTTTCAGGGCGGCTGCACGAACAACAACTGCATGACCGACGGCGACCGCGTCTGCGACACGCCGCCCGACAACAGCACCGCCGCCGTTGCCTGCAACGCCTCGCCCAACTCCTGCACGACCGATACGCAATCGGGCTTCACGACCGACCAGAACGATATGTTCATCAATTACATGGACTACGGAAACTGGACGTGCTACAACGCCTTCACCGCCGGGCAAAGCACCCGCATGGAAAACGCCCTGACCACCACGCGCAAAAGTTTGCTCGAATCCAAAGCCTGCCTCGACCCGTGTTTGATGCCCATCACGGCCAATTTCACGATGTCCGCCAACAATGTGCCCATTGGCTCGACGGTCAATTTTTTTGACCAGACCGCCGGCAGCGCGGCTTGGGAATGGGACGTGGACGGCACCGTTTTTTCGAGCGCGAAAAACGCCAGCTACACTTTCAACGGCGTCGGCACTTTTTACATCACGCTGAAAGTCACGGGCACGGACAAAAACTGCATCGAGTTTCGGAAGGATTCGGTGGTCGTTTTTTGCCCGATTGACGCGCAGTTTTTGGCCTCCGACAATCCCGTGCCCGTCGGCAACACGGTCACGTTCACGAACACCACGCCGCAACCGGCCAACACTTGGCAATGGACGGTGGGCACCACGCCGATTTCAAACTCGCCGACGACGGCCACGCACCAATTTACCTCGCTCGGCGATTTCGTGGTGCAGCTGAAAGCCGTCGGCTCGGACACGGCCTGCGTCAGTTATTTCAAGGACACAATCACGGTCTATTGCTCCGTCTCTGCGGATTTTGACATCATCGGCTCCACGCACCTCATCAACACCAACATCCCGCTCCTCAGCACGGCCACCAACTGGACAACACTGGATTGGACGGTCAATGGCGTTTCGAGCAGCACCGCCGATTTTTGGGATTTCAGCTCCCCGACAGCGGGCTTTTTCACCGTTTGCCTGACGGCCTCGAACGGCTACTGCTCGGCCTCGGCTTGCAAACCGCTCGAAATTTTGGCCTCGCTCCCTTGCCCAACCCCGCCGTGCATCGAAGATTGCGACAACGAAACCGACGACGACGGCGACGGCCTGATTGACTGTTTCGATGTGAACGACTGCGACTGCTCCACCGTGCCGGACTGCCGCGAGACGGAATTGCCGACGGATTTCGGCGCGAAAATCTCGTGGACAAGCACCTCGAACATCGTGGATGTGGTCTCCACGCCGATGGTCGCCAACCTCGACCCCTGGCGCGACACGCTGCCGGAAATCATCGTGCCGTACTATGTCAATCAGGGCAACCCCGACCGCCTGCTGATTTTCAAAGGCGACGGCTCGAACCGCGCCGCGCCGTATCAATTGATGATTCCGCAGGGCTACAACAGCTACCCGGCTTCCGAGCCGAGCATCGCCGACATTGACCGCGACGGCCGCCCGGAACTCATCATGCTTTGCCTCGACCGCCGCATCCGGGTTTGGACGAACTATACGCCGGGCGGAAACCCGGTGATGCAACTTTGGATAACCTCTGCGGATTTGGTCACGGACGCGAGTTTCCGCACCTATTTCGCCGATTTTGACGCGGACGGCATCCCCGAAATTTACGCAGGCCACGAGGTGTTCCGGTTTGATTTTTCAGTCCCTGCCGTGCCTGCGCTGCGCTTCGCGGCGCGCGGCCCGAACACTGGGCCAATCGGCGAATTGAACGCCATTTTCGGCACAGGCCAGACGAGTTCGGTGGCCGCCGACTTGCTCACGCCCGGCGATTGCGGCGGCGACCCGGACTGCGAAGGGCTGGAAATCGCGGCGGGCTGGGCCATTTATTCCGTTGACATGACCACTGCCGACGGAGACCCAGTGCAAATCAAATTGCAGAAAAACGCCCGCACGCTCACCGGCCAGCAGTTCCAAGACGGCTACACGGCCGTCGCCGATTTGGATTTGAACGGCATCCAAGAAGTCATCGTGTCGGGCCAGCGCGGCACCAAGCGCGGCGTGTACGCTTGGAACAAATCGGGTTTTTGGACATTTTTCCCGAACACCCAGAACGCGGGCGACTACTCGACGGGCGTGCCGGCGGTGGCCAACGTCTTCGACGACCGCAAGGCCGGCTACGCAACGGATTTCCCGGAAATCATCACCACCAGCTCCTACAACCTGACCTGTTTCAACCTTCACGCGGCGCAGGCCAACCCGGCCCAGCCTTATTGGTGGAACCTCCCGACCAGCGACTACTCCGGCTACACGGGCGTGACCACTTTTGACTTCGACGGCGACCGCATCCAAGAAATCGTGTACCGCGACGAACGCGACCTCCGCATCATGTACGGCGGGGCCGCGCCTTTCCCGCCGGGCGTGGATGCCGTGCGAAACTGGACGAAAATCCCTGCTTACTCCATCACCGCCGACGAATATCCGGTCGTGGCCGACGTGGACGCGGACGGCCAAGCCGACATCATTTTCACCGCAAACCCCGACTCTGGCACCTTCAATCGCCCGTACATCGGTCGGCTGTACGTCCTCCGGGCAAACGAACCCGCGCACGGCCCATGGCTCTCGGCGCGGCGGCTTTGGAACCAATATGCCTACCACGTCGTGAACGTCAACGACGACCTGACAATCCCGAAAGTGCCGCAGCCCGGCCACCTCGAAATGCCCGGACTCGGCAGCGGCAAGCGGCCGTTCAATGCCTTTTTGTTCCAAAGGCCGAATTACGACCAGAATTTCGAGCCGTACCTGCCCACTTCCGACGCGACCATCGAGGTAGTAAATGCCCGGTGCATCGGCCAGAATTTCAGCCTCGACGTCCGGGTTTGCAACATCGGCAGCGCGGTTTTGGGCAAACAAACGCCCATCACGTTTTACACCGGCGGCGACCCGTTCACGAAAGCGGCCACCAAAATCGGCACCTATTCCGCCAATCCCCAGCCGGTGGCAAAAGACAGCTGCTACACCTTCAAACTCACCATTCCCGCCGCGTCGGGCACCATTTACGCGGTCATCAACGACTACGGCATCTACCCCACGCCCCTGCCCGCCGACACGGCCTTTGGCGTGGCCGAATGTGATTACTTCAACAACCTCGACACCTTCTCGCTGCGCACGCCCGCCAAGCCGCTCAACCTCGGCCCGGACATACTTGGTTGTGCAACAGGCACTTACACCTTCAACGCGGGCAGCGGCTACGACACCTACCGCTGGCAGGACGGCTCCACCGACTCCACGTTCACGGCCTTCGCACCGGGCAAATACTGGGTCGAAACCACCGACGCTTGCCAAAACCTGCGCGTGGACACCGTCGTCGTCCGCGCCGACCCGGCAACCGTCATTGACCTCGGCCCCGACGAACTTTTCTGCACGACCACCACGCCCAAACAATTCGACGTGCCCGGCTTCGCCGAATATCGCTGGGAACCGAGCACCGGGCTGAGCTGCGCCACCTGCCCGAACCCAACCGCCAACATCTCCGCCAACATCACCTACACCCTCGTGGCAAAGACCGCGCTGGGCTGCTATTCCATTGATACTGTGAGTTTTGTGTTCGGCGACACAAGCTTGCACACCTTGCGCCCGAAGGTTTGCGAAGGCTCGAATTTCACTTTCAATGGGCAACAAATCCCGGCGGGCACGTCGCGCACCTTCACCTATCCCAACGCGCTCGGCTGCGACTCGACCATCGTCGTGGACGTGGCCGTGCTGCCCAAATCGCAGTCGAACGCCGCGCTTGCCATTTGCCCCGGCGATTCCATCAAAATCTTCGGCAACTGGGTCGCCTCGGCAGGCATTTACAGCAAAAAATTTCTGAACGTGCATGGCTGCGATTCCACGCACACCATCGCCGTCAGCCAGTTTCCGCAGCCGCAAAACACCTCCGAAAACCGCATGATTTGCCCCGGCGATTCCGTCCGAATCTTCGGAAAATGGGTCAAAACCGCCGGGCCAGTCAGCAAGATTTTCCAAAACGCGAACGGCTGCGATTCCATGCACACCGTCGCCGTCGAGCTATTTCCAGTGCCGCAAAACACCGCTGAAAACCGCGCCATCTGCCCCGGCGATTCCATCAAAATCTTCGGCAAATGGGTGAAAACGGCAGGCACCTACCCCAAGACTTTCCAGAACGCAAACGGTTGTGATTCAACACATTCGGTCGTGTTGGCCGTGTTCCCCACGCCGCAAAACACGCTGGAAAACCGCGCCATCTGCCCCGGCGATTCCACGCAAGTTTTCGGCGCGTGGGTCAAGTCGGCAGGCACCTTCCCGCGTGTTTTTGCCAACCAAAACGGCTGCGATTCCACGCACACCATCGCAGTGGCCGTGTTCCCCGCGCCGCAAAACACGGCTGAAAACCGGGCCATTTGCCCCGGCGATTCCACGCAGGTCTTCGGCGCGTGGGTCAAGTCGGCGGGCACGTTCAACCGCACATTTGCGAACATAAACGGCTGTGATTCAGTGCATACCGTCGCGGTGGCCGTGTTCCCCACGCCGCAAAACACCGCCGAGAGCCGCGCGATTTGCCCCGGCGATTCCACGCAAATCTTCGGCAGTTGGGTGAAAGCAGCGGGCACGTTCAGCCGGGTTTTTGCCAATCAAAACGGCTGCGACTCCATGCACACGGTCACGCTCGCCGTGTTCGCCGCGCCGCAAAACACCGCCGAGAGCCGCACGATTTGCCCCGGCGATTCCGCCCAGATTTTCGGCGCGTGGGTCAAAACGGCGGGCAGCTACGCGAAGGCTTTCCCGAACGTAAACGGCTGTGATTCAATGCATACCGTCACGCTGTCCCTGTTCCCCGCGCCGCAAAACACGGCTGAAACCCGTGCGATTTGCCCCGGCGATTCCACGCAAGTTTTTGGCGCGTGGGTCAAAACGGCGGGCACATTCCCGCGTGTTTTTGCGAACCAAAATGGGTGCGATTCCACGCATACCGTCACGGTGGCCGTGTTCCCTGCGCCGCAAAACACGGCTGAAAGCCGGGCGATTTGCCCCGGCGATTCCACGCAAGTTTTCGGCGCGTGGGTGTCGGCGGCGGGCACGTTCAACCGCACTTTTGCCAACATAAATGGCTGTGATTCAGTGCATACCATCGCGGTAGCCGTATTCCCTCAACCTCAAAACACGGCGGAAAACCGCGCTATTTGCCCCGGCGATTCCACGCAAATCTTTGGCTCTTGGGTGAAAACGGACGGCACGTTCAGCCGTGTTTTTGCGAACGCGAATGGCTGCGATTCGATGCACACGGTGACGGTCGCCGTGTTCGCCACGCCGCAAAACACCGCCGAAAACCGGGCGATTTGCGCGGGCGATTCGAGCCTGATTTTCGGGGCTTGGGTGAAAACGGCGGGCAGTTTCAGCCGCGCTTTTCCGAACATAAACGGCTGTGATTCAACGCATACCGTCGCTTTGACGGTCAACCCGCTGCCCGCGCCCGACCTGAAACTCGTGCCGCCGGGCTGCCTCGAAACCACTGGCTCGGCCCTCGTGCAGAACCCACAGCCGGGGCAGGTTTTCGGCCTCGACCCACTCACGCTCGCCCCCACCGCGTCGTGGCCGACGCTGTTGCCGGGCATTTACCGGCTCGTCGTGCGCGACGCGAACGGCTGCGAAACGGTGCTGCCGTTCACGCTGCCAGAGCCGCCGCCGACCTACTCAGTCAAGGATAGCGTGCGGATTTGCCCCGGCGAATCAGTCCAAATTTTTGGCGAGCAAGTGGCAGCGGCGGGCGTTTTCAGTAAAAATTTCCCGACGACTTTCGGCTGCGATTCGCTGGTGACGGTGGCCGTCGCGGTCATCCCGGCGCCGCCCGTGCAACTGCAAATCGCGCAGCCCACCTGCCTCGACACGCTGGGTTTGTTGACGCTCGAAACCACCGTGCCGGGCACGGTTTTCAGCCTTGACGGGGCGAATTTCACGACCGATACGGCCTTCACAAAACTGCGCCCGGGGGCACACGAGTTGTTCATCCAAAACGCCGAAGGTTGCGTCCGCACGGAGGCATTCGAGGTGTTCGCGGTGGAACGTCCGAAGCTGGAATTGCCCGGCGACACGCTCATCGAACTGGGCCAGTCGGTGCGTATCGTGCCGCGTATTTTCCCGGAAAAAAATTACATATACCATTGGGAACCAGCCGTTTGGCTCGATTGCACGGATTGCCGCAAGCCGCTTTCCACGCCGCTCGAACACACGGAATACACCCTCGTCATCACCGACGACGCGGGCTGCACCGCCACCGACCGCATCAAAATCAAGGTGGAAGCACCGGGCATTTACGTCCCCAACGTGTTCACGCCGGACAGCGACTCGGAAAACGACGTGTTCACAATCTTTGCCTCGCAAGAGGGTGTGCGGCGCGTGCTCAACCTGCGCGTGTTTGACCGTTGGGGCAACCAAGTTTTTGAAAATCTGGACTTCGCGCCGAACGACAAAAGCGCGGGCTGGCGCGGCAATTTTCGGGAGACACCGATGAACCCCGCCGTGTTCGTGTGGTTCGCGGAAGTGGAGTATGTGAACGGCCGCAAGGTGTTCCTGAAAGGCGACGTGACGCTGGTGAGGTAGGGGCGAGGAACGAGGAACGATTTTGCCATTACTTTTGACAAAAAAATATCAACGATGACAGCCACAGTTGAAGCCGAAAAAAAACTGACCGTCCGGGAATTCCGCGAGATGGACTTCCCGGAGAACGACCCGTTTATCTATGAACTTATCAATGGAGAACTCGTGAGAAAACAAGCCCCCTCTCCGAAGCACCAAGAAACCGTCGCAGAGCTGATTTTTCTGCTGAAGACATACCTGAAAGCCAATCCAAATGGCCGGATTTTCCCGGCACCGACGGATGTTTTCCTCGATGAAAACAACAATATCCAGCCCGATATTTCCTTCGTGTCGGAAGCGCGGGACTTCCTCGTGGATGATAAAAATGGGATTTTGGGCACGCCCGACCTCATCATGGAAATCATCTCGCCGGGCAACGTCCGCCGCGACCGGGTGACGAAAATGGAACTGTACGAACGCTTCGCCGTGCGCGAATACTGGCTGATTGACCCGAACAACCGCACCGTCGAGATTTATGTCATGCGCGAAAACCGATATGCCGAGCACCAATTTTTAGAGGCCGAGGGCAAGGCCATTTCGACCGTGATGACGGGTTTTGAACTGGAAATCAAGGACTTGTTCGGGAGCTGAGTTTGCGTTCCGACAATCAAAAGCCGCGTTTCAGAAAACCCCTTTCCCCGTTCGGCTGTTCGAGGGGGCATGACGACAGGATTTTCGACTACTTTTGCCCCGACCAAAAAAGGCCGCACGGTTTTCGATG
>JBKBIC010000008.1:0-47094 GCA_046299435.1 Saprospiraceae bacterium | reverse complement strand
GGTATGCTCCACTAAGGGCAAAATTTCATCCAAAGTGTTTGATGCGTTTGGATTATACGGTCCATTTCCCCCAGTAGAACCCCTCAATTCATTCACATAAGGAGAAGGCGCGGAAGGCTGGGCAAATTCCTCTTCCTGTTCCGATTTGGAACTTTGTTGCCCCATTCCACACAACCCCCGAGAAAGGAAAAAAAAAAAACACAACAAAAACTAAACACCAAACACGAACCTGAATTTTTCGAGAGAAAAAATACCTTTGCCCGCGTTCATTTCAACCAATTTTTCTTCACCAAACTTTCGACACAGTGGAATACGGGAATTTCAACCGGAGGGACGGCGGCGGCTTCCGCGATAGGGACAACAGGGACAACCGCGATTTCAACCGCGATTTCAACCGCGACCGCGACTTCCGACCCAGAGACCGCGACGACCGAGGCGGCTACGACAGAGGATTTGACCGGGGCAGGGGCGGAGACCGCTTCCAATCACGCGGGCGCGACGACCGTTTCGGCGGCGGCGACCGGGGCGGACGTTTCAACGACGGTGGCCGCGACTCGGAGGAAAGCGTGTTTTCCAAGCGGGTGCGGGCAGGTCGGCGCAGGACATACTTCTTCGACGTGCGCCAGACACGCGGCGAGGACTACTTCATCACCATTACCGAAAGCACCCGCCGCGAGGACGGATATGGCTACAAACGCCACAAAATCTTCCTGTACAAAGAGGATTTCAACCGCTTTTTGGCCTCGCTCAACGAAGTGGTCGAGCACGTCAAGACCAACCTCATGCCCGATTTCGACTACGAAGAGTTTGACCGTCGCCAAGCCGAATGGGAAGCCCAAAACCGTGAGGGCGAGTTTGACGACCGCGAGCACGGCGGTGGCGTTTTCGAGCAAAACGACGATGCCGAAGAAGAGACAAACGGCGGCGACAGCAAATTCCGCCGCAAAGACGACGACGACATGGCTTGGTAAGCCAGCCTCCGAATAAATCGAAAAGCGAAGCACTCGGCCTCCGAGACTTCGCTTTTCTTTTAGCCCAACCCTGCAACCGACCCTGAATTATTTTGTTCCAAACCCGACAACGCCTCTTGTTTGCCAAGCCACGCAGCGGAAAATCGTACTTTCGCGGCGCGAGCCATCCGCCCAAAAAATTGGCAAAAACCCGAAACGCCGGAAGCAGCCCCGATTTCAAATGCCCCGAAAAACTGCTCTGCCGAATATCCAAATTAACGAAGCAACAATCTATATGGACCCGTTAAAGAGTTTATTTCACGAAAAAGCACAGGCGCAAGCCAAAGAAATCAAGGAACTGCTCAAAGAACACGGCCACCGCAAGGTGGACGACGTGACGATTGACCAAGTTTACGGCGGGATGCGCGACATCACTTCCATGCTCTGGGAACCCTCGCTCCTCGATTCTGAAGAGGGTATCCGCTTCCGGGGTTTTTCCATCCCAGAGCTGCGCGACAAACTCCCCAAGGCACCCGGCGGCAAAGAACCCCTGCCCGAAGGTTTGTTCTGGCTGATGCTCGTCGGCGAAATCCCGACTGCCGACAATGTTAAATGGCTCACCGAAAACTGGGTGCGCCGCGCCAACGTCCCGGAACACGTTTTTCGCGCCATTGAAGCCGTGCCAGCGGACACGCACCCGATGACCCAGTTTTCCATCGGCATCATGGCCATGCAGAACACCAGCCAATTCGCCAGCCGCTACATCGCGGGCATGAACAAAGGCGAATACTGGGACGCGACTTACGAAGACACGATGAACATCATCGCCCGCCTGCCGCGCATCGCCGCCTATATTTTCCGGCGTGTGTATCGCGGTGGCGAGCAGGTACTGCCGGATATTTCGCTCGACTGGGGCGCAAACTTTGCCCATATGCTCGGCTACGACGATGAGCAGTTCAAAGAATACATGCGCCTTTTCCTGACCATCCACGCCGACCACGAAGGCGGCAACGCCTCGGCGCACACGACGCACCTCGTCGGCAGCACGTTGAGCGACCCGTACCTGTCGTTCTCGGCAGCCATGAACGCGCTGGCCGGCCCGCTGCACGGCCTTGCAAATCAGGAAGTTATCCGTTGGATTCAGCGCATGATTGAAATACTCGGCACCTCGAAACCCAGCCGCGAGCAAATCAGCGAGTACGTCAAAAGCACCCTCGCCAGCGGCCGCGTCGTGCCGGGCTACGGCCACGCCGTGCTCCGCAAGCCCGACCCGCGTTTCATGGCCCAACGCCAATTCGCGGAGGACAACGTGCAGGACAGCGACCTCGTCAAAATCGTCTGGAAAATCTTCGACGTGGTGCCGCCCATCCTCAGCAGCCTCGGCAAAGTGAAAAATCCTTGGCCGAACGTGGACGCGCACTCCGGCGCGCTGCTCGTGCATTTCGGCATGAAAGAATACAACTACTACACCGTGCTCTTCGGCGTGAGCCGCGCCCTCGGCGTGTTGGCCGCGCAGTGCTGGGCGCGTGCGCTCGGCCTCCCGCTCGAACGGCCGAAATCGGTGACGACCGAATGGGTCAAAGAGTTCTTGCAAAAACAAGAAGAAGCCGCGCCCACCGAGTGATTTTGGCGAAAAAACAGCTGCCCCGGAAGCCAAGTGTGCTTCCGGGGCGGCTTTGTTTTTGGGCTGGCTCAGCCCAATGTTTCGAGCATCGTGACCAGCACTTCGTTCAATCCGCCAATCGCCCCCGGCAAATCCCACCCGGCGCGGTTGCGCGGCTCGACGCGGTTCGAGATGGCGCGGATTTCCAAAAACGGCACGCCCGCCCGCAAACAGGCGAAGAAAAACGCCGCACCCTCCATGCTTTCCACCTGCGCGTCGGGGTATTTTTTCAAAATCAAATCAATGCTCGCTTGGCTGCCGTGTACTTTTTGGACCGTGAGGCCCTGTGCTTTCGGCAAAAAACCGGACTGCCCGGCGGCAGGGTTTTGCAAAATACCGTTCAAATAGGGTGGGGCGCTGGGTTCGGTCAACCCCAGTTCAAAGACATCCGTGAACGCGCCATCTCGCTCCTCCACGCCGAGGTCGCCCCAGCGTTCGGACACGACATTGACCACCGAGCCGAGCGGAAAATCGGGCGAAAAACTGCCTGCCACGCCCGCGTTCACGGCCAAATCCGGCTTCCAACGGGCGAATAAATCGGCCAGCGACCACATCGTGGCGGGGATGCCCACGCCCGTGACCAACGGCCACACGCGCAGCTCGCCGCGCTGAAAAAAATCGGCCTCGCCTTTTTGGAACTGCCCCTCCAAAAACCGGAGTGTCGGGGCAATTTCAAACGGCGTGGCCGAGACGAGGAGGAGATTCATAATTTGATTGATGAATTATGAGCGATAAATGATGAGTTTTGAGGCGCGGCGCGGATTCATCACTCATCATTTATCGCTCATCGATGGAGGCGGAATCCGCCGCGCGGCCCCATTTTGCCCATCGGGCCAGTGGCCATCTGGTGCATGAACTTCCGCATATCGTTGAAATTCTTGACGAACAGGTTGATTTGGTCAATCGTCTGGCCGCAGCCCCGCGCGATGCGTTTTTTGCGGCTCAGGCTCATCAAATCCGGGTTGGCCCGTTCCTCTGGGGTCATGCTTTGGATGATGGCCTCCACGCGGGAAAGGGCTTTGTCGTCAATGTCCACGTCTTTCATAGCCTTGCTCACGCCCGGAATCATGGACATGAGGCTTTTCAAATCACCCATTTTTTTGATTTGCTGCATCTGGCCGAGGAAGTCGTTGAAGTCGAATTTGTTTTGTTTGATGCGCTTTTCGACCCGTTTTGCTTCTTCCTCGTCAAAATCCATCTGCGCTTTTTCCACCAACGACACGATGTCGCCCATGCCCAAGATGCGCTGCGCCATGCGTTCGGGATGGAACACGTCGAGCGCGTCCAGTTTTTCGCCCATCGAGACGAATTTGATGGGCTTGCCGACGGTGTATTTGACCGTCAATGCCGCGCCGCCGCGTGTGTCGCCGTCGAGTTTGGTGAGCACAACCCCGTCAAAATCAATGCGTTGGTTGAATGCTTCGGCGGTGTTCACGGCATCTTGGCCGGTCATGGAGTCCACGACGAAAAGTGTTTCGGTCGGCTTGATGGTGTCGCGGATGGCGGCCACCTCGGCCATCATCGCCTCGTCCACCGCGAGGCGGCCAGCGGTGTCCACGATGACCACATTGTGGCCGTGCGCCTTGGCATGGGCAATGGCGTTTTTGGCGATTTCGACGGCGTTTTTGTTCTCCGTTTCTTTGTAAACGGGCACTTTGATGCTGTCGCCGAGCACACCCAACTGGTCAATGGCCGCCGGGCGGTACACGTCGCAGGCCACCAACAGGGGCGACATTTTGCGCTGTTCTTTCAGGTATTTGGCGAGTTTGCCGCTGAACGTGGTCTTGCCCGAACCTTGCAGGCCGGCCACCAGCACGATACCGGGCGAGCCTTTCACGTTGATGCCCACCGATTGGCCGCCCATGAGCTCGGTCAGTTCGTCGCTGACGATTTTGACCATCAACTGGCCGGGCTTCACGCTTTTCAGCACGTTTTCGGTGCCGAGCGCTTTGTCTTTGATGCGGTCGGTGAATTCTTTGGCAATCTTATAGTTCACGTCGGCACCGACGAGGGCGCGGCGGATTTCCTTGATGCTATCGGCGACGTTGAGTTCCGTGATTTTGTTGTTGCCGCTCAGGACTTTGAAGGCACTGTCGAGGCGGTCGCTTAGGCTGTCAAACATCTTTTTTGAATGATGAGTGATGAGTTATGAATGATGAATCTGGCGCGCAAAGGTAGAAATGTGGGGCGGCTTTCAAACCCGCGATTGCCGACAGATGGAGGCAAGTGTAGTTCGCATAATGTTGGGTGCCCGGCTTATTTTTGCAGGGTTGGGGATATCATTCCCCGTTTCGCACAATGACCATAGAAAGAATTGCCGACGAAATCGTCATCCGAGTCCCGGCTTCGCTGGACATCGAGCGTGTCCAACAATTTCTCAACTACCTCACTTACAAAGAGTTGGTGGCAGAAAGCCGAGCTACGCAAGAGGATATTGACCAACTCGCCCGCGACGTGAACAAAAGCTGGTGGGCAAAAAACAAACACAAATACCTCCCCGAAACATGAAATTGGTCGTGGATACCAACATCGTTTTCAGTGCCATGCTCAACCCGGAAAGCACGATTGGGGACATTTTGTTGAACTCCGAGGGTATCCTCGAACTGTACACGGGCCATTCCCTCCGGGAAGAAATCGAAGAACACCGCGATAGGATTTTGAGCATTGCTCGTTGCTCGTCGGCCACCTTTGAAGAAATCAAGTTCTTGGTTTTCAGTCAGTTGAGGTTTGTGGCCGAGCCGATAATTCCATTTGAGTTTTGGCAGAGAGCGGCTTTCTATGTTCGGGATACGGACATGGACGACATTCCGTTCGTGGCATTATCCCTTTTTCTTGGCTGCAAACTTTGGACAGGCGACAAAAAATTGCTCGAAGGCCTAACCGCCAAAGGCTATACCGAAATGGTCTCGACATCGGATGTGAGAGAGGTTTTGCGTGCCAGCCGAAGTTGAGCCTCCCGCCTCACAGCAATTGCTCAAAAAACCTCGGCAGCAACCCCGGCTCTAACAACAGTGGGAACGTGAACCCGAACAAGGCCCCGAAAAAGTGCGCGTCGTGGTCAATGTTGTCGCGGGATTGGTTGCTGGCCCACCACGAATAGGCCAGATAGGCCAGCCCGAAAAACCAGCCGGATATCGGGATAGGGATGAAAAACATATTCAGTTTCATCGTCGGCATGAACAAAATGCCCGCAAAAAGCACTGCCGACACCGCGCCCGATGCCCCGATGCTGGCAAACGCCGAGTTGTTGCGGTGCTTGAAAAAAGTGGGCGCGCCCGCGAACACGATGCCGAGCAGATAAAAAATCAGGTACAAAGACTTGCCCATCGGGAACATGGCCACGAAAAGCTGCTCGACGATTCCGCCGAAAGAGTACAGCGTGATCATGTTGAACGCCAAGTGCATGTAATCGGCATGGATGAAGCCCGCCGTGAGCCAGCGATAGTATTCGCCGCGCCGTGCCTCGTAGTACGGCCAGTGTTTGCACTTCAAAAAAACGTCGTGGTTGCTGAACGCCCAGACCGATAGGGCGCAAGTGAAGCCAATGATGAGGTAGGTGATCATTCTTTGAGTGATGAGTTTTGAGTGCTGAATGATGAGTTTGCCAGAGAGAATCAATGTGTTGTACCAACAACTCATCACTTACAACTCATCGTTCATCACTCATTCATTATGGTACGGTTCGTTTTTGAGGATGGTCATGGCGCGGTAGAGTTGTTCGAGGAAAAACACGCGCACCATTTGGTGCGAAAAGGTCAGGCGCGAGAGCGAAATCTTGGCGTTGGCACGGGCATAAATTTCCGGCGCGAACCCGAACGCCCCGCCGACCAAGAACAGAAGCCGCCGATGCGAGCCGGAAAGCCGCTTTTCGAGCCAATCCGCGAGGCCGACGGAGGTGAACTCCTGCCCGTTTTCGTCGAGCAGTACCAAAAAATCCTCCGGTGCGAGGCGGGTTTGCAGGAGCTTGGCTTCTTCTTTTTTCAATAAATCGCCGTCGGTGGTTTTCAGTTTGACATCGGGCAGCACGACCATTTGGAACGGCAAATAGCGGCGCAACCGTTTCTCAAAAATGCCGATGCCGGTTTCGAGGTACGCCTCGTTGGTTTTGCCGATGACCCAAAATTCTATTTTCATGGAGTTGGTCGGTTGGTCAGTTAGTCGGTTAGTCTGTCTCACTCTTCTCGCCGCCTCACCGTCTCACACTGTTCACCGTCTGGTTTTCTTCGGATAAAGTTCGGCCAGTTCTTCGGCCAGCGAGGGGCGGTCGTCAAAGTTGGCGATGATGGCCGCGCAAATCTCTTTGACAAAGTCGCGCTCGCCTTTTTGCACCAGCCCGGACAATCGCTCGCGGACGTGCGACGAGGCCGTGCGCCCGAAATGCTCGCGCAGGTACGCGGTCAAAGTCTCCACATATTGGCGGCGCAGGAAATCGCGGTCGTGTTCGAGGAAATGGTTTTCGTAGCGTTGCAGCAGTTCGGGGCTGTTTTGCTGGGCGATGAAATTGGCGAGCACCTCCGTTTGGCCTTCCTCGGCGAGCACGGCGGCGATGTTTTTCGCATCGTTTTTCTTTTTCAGCAAGTCAAGCAAGCGTTCAAGTTCGGTCGGCCATTTGTCGGCGGCGGTGGTTTTGAGTTTTTGCAAGACCGAAAAACTGCCCGTCAGCGCGAACCGCTCGCGGTAAAGCCGCAGCATCCGGCGGCGGTCTTTGGTTTTTTCGGCGATTTGCAGCAAGATGTCCTCCACCTCGCGGCGTTGCGGGGCGTTGAAAATCGGCGTTTCCAAAAAGTGCTCGCCCGTCGTCAGGGTCGCCGCCCAGTGCTGCATATAATATAGGTGTATGATGGCCTCTTTGACAATGAGCGGTTTGTCGGAATAGTCTTCGAGGACGCGCAACCCGGCGCGTTCCATGCCCCGGCGGGCGAGCGCGGCAAGGTACAAATGGAGCAAAAACGGCGGGGCAGGGGTGGGCGTGCGGTCGAACAGGGCGTTGATTTGCTCGAACTTCGAGTCCTCGGTCGCCTTCTCGGAAAGATAGCGGATGGCCTCGCGGTGCATTTCCGGAGGGAAAAGTCCTTTTTCGGCGCACTCGAACAGGAAATCCCAGATACCTGCCCGCAATTCAGGCGAGAGGTTTTCGGACTCGATGACCGTCATTTTGTCGAATGCCATTTGGCAAAACCAGAGCAAGGTCTGCCGCCGCGTCGCGTCGGTTTTGTCCAAAAGCGGGGCGATTCTTTGCAAGATGACCGACCCGATGCTGAAAACCGTGCGGAAATTGCCCTGCCCGCGCGCCGATTCGAGCTGGGTTTCGAGGTCGTCCAGCATTTTGCGGAGGCGGCGGAAGTCGGGTTCGCTCACGGGCTTGCCCGGCTGCGGGCGCGGCACGACGGATTCGAGCAGCTGGCGAAAGTGCGTGGCCGCGTCCTCCTGTTCGGCGGCGAACCAAGTTTTTAGCGCGAGCGCGAAATCGCGGTCGCGGCGGGCGTACTCCCGGACGAACCCGGCCAACTGCTCCGGCTCGACCTTCGCCAGCACCGTCTGGATGGTGAACCGGGCATCCTCTTTGGCGGCCTGTTGCTCGGCTTTGGCCTTGCGTTCTTCGGCTTTTTTGTCCAAAAACTGCCGGATGGTCAGCAGCGCGGCGGCGATGTGCGGGCAAATGAGGCGGCGGCCTTCGCTCCAGCACTCGCAGGTGAACGCTTTGATTTTATGCGGCGTGATGATGGCCTCGATTTCGTACCGGGCCTCGATGCTTTCCTCGACCAAGGCGACCCAAAAATGTTTTTCCACCTCGCGCAGCGAGCGCACGCCGCCAGCCGCGTGGATGTCCTGCGCCGTGTTCCAAGTAGCAGGGTTGATGTTGAATTCAAAATCTTTGAGCCAGAGTTTTTGCATCGCGGGTCGTTTGGCCGAAACCAACCTCAAAAGTAAGCCGGGCAGCGGGATTTATCGCCTTGCTTACCCGTGATGTTGTGGTTTCAAACGAGATGTTATCCGGGCAAAAACGGAAATACGCCGCTCTCAAATGCCGTTTTCCGGCGCAAACACAGGGCAAGTTTTTGGCGTTCCTGAAAATTTCTACCTTTGCGTAAATCATTTTAAACCAATCATTTCAACTCAAACTAATTCACGACATGAAAAAGAATTTGTTTCTGCTTTTTGCCCTCGCGTTGGGTGTGTTCGTCTCCCTCAACTCCTGCGGCGAAAAAGATGCCTGCGAAGACAAAAACTGCGGCAACGGCATTTGCCTCGACGGCACTTGCGACTGCGACGCTGGCTACGAGTACGATGCTGACGGAAATTGCAATGTGGAAGTCCGTGCCAAGCTTTTCGGCAACTACGAAGTGACTGAGACCGACCCGCTCTGTTCCAGCGACCCGACCCCGTACCTCGCCAAAATCGAAACTGATGCGGCCAGTGTCACGAGCATCGCCATCAAAAATTTCTATGCCTCAGGCGACATCACTGCTACGGTGAGCAACGACTCGAAAATCGCCATCGCAAGCCAAGACCTCGGCTCGGACTATACTGTCTCTGGCAACGGCACCATCGAGACGGTGAGCGGCAAAATCCAGCTGACGATGAACTACACCGTCAACCTCAAATCTGACGGCTCGGAACTGGCAAAATGTACGAACGTCATTTGGGTGAAACAATAATTTTTTCCCGTCCTGTTCAAAATTCGGACAAAAAGAGAGCGGCGGCCTGATTTCAGGCCGCCGCTCTCTTTTTGTCGGATGTTGAAAACCAGCAACGAATTAATTGCCACCGCCCGACGGTTTCTGCGGCAGACGGCTTTTTACTTTTTCGTCCACTTTCTTTTCGTCGGGTTTTTGCTGAGTGGGCGCACCTGTTGGGAGGCGGCTGTTCACTTTTTCGTCCACTTTGGTCGTGGGCTTGTTCGGCGGTGTGGGCTGCGGGATTGGCGCGGGCTTGGCCGTAGGTGTTTTGCCCTTCGGCGTTTTTGTGCCGGGCTTGGCAGGCTCTGGGGCAGGGGTGGAAGCCAGCAATTCGTTGTATTTCACCTTGGCAGCCTCGGCGATGCGGGTTTCGCATTCTTGCGCTTTTTCGGCACGGAGTGCCTCGACTTGGGCGGTGACGGCCTGTGCGATTTCGGCCTCTTGTTGGGCTTTGGTTTTGCCGCCGCCGAATGCCGTCAGCGTGAAAAAGCCGAGCGTCAGCAGGGCAGCACCACCAGCGAGAATTGTCTTTTTCATGATAACTTGATTTGTTTTTGTGTGAATGGAAGCGATTTTGGAATGTCGGCCCACGCGAATGGGCGGGCAAATGTAGCGAATCTTTTTGCCCGCCGAAAACGACACATAGGGGAGAAAAATTTCAGGTTTGGAGATGCCATATTTGAAGATTTCAGATGCGAGATTTCAGATGCGAGATTTCAGATGCGAGATTTCAGATGCGAGATTTCAGATGCGAAGATTTCAGATGCGAAGATTTCAGATGCGTGATTAGGAGACGTGTATTGTCTGTCATCTGAAATCTGGCATCTCCCAATCTGGCATCTCAAAAAAATCAGTCCCTGTATCGCTTGGTCAGGTCGCCGTAGAAATCAATCCGGCGGTCGCGGAAAAAAGGCCAGATGCGGCGCACGTCCTCGGTGCGTTGTTTGTCAATTTCAATGACCGTGTTTTCGGGTTGGTCGGGGCTGGCGAGGAAGAGCACTTCGCCCTGCGGCCCGGCCACGAAACTTTGCCCCCAGAACTGGATGCCGTTGGTCGTGCCCGACGGGTCGGGTTCGTGGCCGATGCGGTTGACGGTGATGACGGGCAGGCCGTTGGCCACCGCGTGGCCGCGTTGGACGGTGAACCACGCACCATGCTGGCGGGCTTTTTCTTCGGGCAAGTCAGTGCTTTCCCAGCCGATTGCCGTCGGGTAAATCAGCATTTCCGCGCCAGCCAAGGCCATGAGCCGGGCGGCTTCGGGGTACCATTGGTCCCAGCAGACGAGCACGCCGAGCTTGCCGACGGAGGTTGGGATGGGCTGGAAACCGAGGTCTCCGGGCGTGAAATAGAATTTCTCGTAATAGGCCGGGTCGTCGGGGATGTGCATTTTGCGGTATCTGCCTGCGATGGAGCCGTCTTTTTCAAACACGACTGCGGTGTTGTGGTACAGGCCGGGTGCGCGTTTTTCAAAAAGCGAGCTGACCAAGACGATGCCGTGCTGCTTGGCCGCTGCCGCGAAAACCTCCGTGTCCGCGCCGGGAATCGGTTCGGCAAGGTCGAACTGACCGACATCTTCGGTTTGGCAGAAATACGGGCCGCAGTGGAGTTCTTGTAAAACCACGAGTTGCGCGCCCTGCGCCGCGCAGTCGGCGATGCCCGCGAGTGAGCGGGCGATGTTTTCTTTTTTGTCCGAAACGCAAGCGTGCTGGACGAGGCCGATTTTCAATTTCATGTTGATTTGGTCGGTTAGTCAGTTGGTTGGTTAATCGTCCCCGGCTCGGTGGGAAACAACTCCTGCCGGGTACTGCATGGTGACGCAGTGCAGCGACCCGTGCTGCATGATGAGGGCGCGGCAGTCAATGCCGATAACCTGCCGGTCGGGGAACACACCTTTAATAATGTGCAGTGCGGCGGCATCCTGCGGCACGGCGTATGTCGGCACAAGCACCGAGCCATTGATTATCAAGAAGTTGGCATAGGTCGCGGGCAACCGGTGGCCGTCGTCGGGGTGCAGGCAAGGGTCAGGCATGGGCAGCGGTACGAGTTGGTAAGGCTGGCCGTCGGCGGTGCGGAAGGCGCGGAGTTCGGCTTCCATTTTTTGGAGGGCGATGAAATGCTCGTCCGAGGGGTCGGTGCATTGGACGTAGGCGATGGTCGTCGGGTTGCAAAGACGGGCGAGCGTGTCAATATGCGAATCGGTGTCGTCGCCCGCGAGGTAGCCGTTGTGGAGCCAAAGCACGCGGTCGAGGCCAAGGGCGGATTTCAGTTGCGCTTCTATTTGGGCTTGGCTCAGGTGTGGGTTCCGGTTCGGCGATAGTAGGCATTCGGCAGTTGTCAGGAGTGTGCCTTGCCCGTCGCTTTCGATGCCGCCGCCTTCGAGCACCAGCCCGCCGTGCGCCACCGGGGCGTTGAAAATGCCTTGCCGGACGAGCCGCCCAGTGATGAGGTTGTCCTTATCGGCGGGGAATTTCAGGCCCCAACCATTGAACACGAAGTCAAGGATGAGCGGTTGGCCGTCGTCCATAACCGTGATGCCGCCATGGTCGCGTGCCCAAGTGTCGTTGGAATCGCAGGCGACAAAAATCAGGTTTGGATTTTTTTCCGAGAACAGTTTTTGGGTGGCCGCTACGTCCTGGCAAACGATAAGCACTGGCTGGAAGCGGCTGATGGCTTGGGCTATTTCCACGAAACAAGGCAGCACTTCGTCGAGGATGTCGGCCCAGTCGGTCTGGGCATGCGGGAAGGTCAGTTGGACGGCACTTTGGGGTTCCCATTCAGCGGGCAAACGGCGCATTTCGGAGCGGGTGAAAAGTGAAGCAGAAGTTTTGGAGGGCGCACTCAAACCGTGCGATTCCGGGGCAAAATTAGCACAAGGCCGGGTTTTCGAGGCATAAAGGCGGTTTGGGGCGGAAAAACGCGATTCCTTTCAAAAATTTGGTTTTTGTGTTGTTGGGGAAATAATGGCGAGTAATAGCTTAGAATATGATTAAAAAAATTTGGGAAACGCTATTTGATATTTTGGATGCGATTCTACCTTTACCGCGCCTTAACATCTGCACCACACGGGGTCTCGCCCCGATAAGATACTGGCACCTGACCATATCCATCACCACCTTTCGCCCTATCTGAGGCTGTCTTGTGCAGGTTCGTCCCCCCCCTTTTTGCCATTGTTGTATGCCTATACTAAGTGGTCATAGGATATCTTTTTTCACTAAACTAAACCCATTTTTTGTATGAAGCTTCTGTCAAACAAATTTTCCAGAAGTGGATTGCTGGTGGCGCTCTTAGCGTTGCTCGGCAATCTCGCTATGGCTCAACGCACCGTGACAGGCAAGGTGACCGACGCTGAAAACAGCGAGGCCCTTATTGGTGCAACAATCTCTGTGGTGGGCACACCACGGGGGGCCGTGACGGATATTGATGGCAATTATTCCGTCGTTGTGCCTTCGGGCGCGACCCAACTCCGTTTTTCCTACACTGGTTACACGGAGCAAACGATCACATTGGGTGCATCCAACACCGTTGATGTGGCTTTGGCCGCCGGCACCAAGCTCGACGAAGTGGTGGTCGTCGGTTATGGCACGTTGAAGAGCCGCGAGGTGACGGGGTCCGTGACCTCGGTCAAGGCCGCCGATTTCAACAAAGGCAACGTCAACGACATTTCCCAGCTGGTGCAAGGCAAGGTGCCGGGCTTGGTCATCGCCCGCCCCGGCAGCGACCCGAACGCCTCGTTCAACATCCGCTTGCGTGGCCTTTCGACGACGGGCGCGAACTCTCAGCCGCTCATCATCATTGACGGTGTGCCTGCGGCTTCGTTGCGTCAGGTTGACCCGAACGACATCGAGTCCATTGATGTGTTGAAAGACGGTTCGGCAGCCTCCATCTATGGCACACGCGCTTCTTCGGGTGTGATCATCATCACGACCAAGCGCGGTACCGCTGGAAAATCCTCCGTGGACTACAATGGCACGTTCTCGTTCGACCAAATCGCCGCCCGTCAGCCACTCCTTTCCGCTTCGGAATATCTCGCGCTTACAGGTGGCGACAACAAAGGCTCGGACACCGACTGGTACGACGAAATCTCGCGCACGGGCCGCTCCATGAACCATGGCCTCAGCTTCAGCGGCGGTAGCGGCAAAACGACCTATCGTATGTCGTTGAACTACCGCGACGTGCAAGGCATAGCAATCGGCAACGGCTTCAAGCAGTACAACAGCACGGTGGCTGTGACGCAAAAAGCCCTGAACGATCGCTTGAACTTGACCGTCAACATGGGTACCACGAGCCGTGATGCAGACTTGGGTTTCACAGAGGCCTTCCGTTATGCGACGGTTTTCAACCCGACGGCCCCTGTGCGCGACGGGAATACCCGATACGGTGGCTACACCCAAATCGAAGCGTTCGACATTTTCAACCCGGTCGCAATCATCGAGCAAAACACCAACAAAGACCGCAACAACATCCTTTTCGGCAACATCAAAGCCGATTTGACACTGGTTGACGGCTTGACGGTCGGTGTGTTCTACAACCAAGGCCGCGAAAGCCTCCGCCACACGGAGACTTACGACAAACAATCTTACTTCCGTGGCCTGAGCGGTCAAGGTCAGGCATTGACATCGAACGAAACGAAAACCAACGAACTGTTCGAGTCCACGATGAACTACAACCGCGAGTTCGGCAAATTGGGCTTCAAAGGTCTGTTGGGCTACTCGTGGCAGGAACAGACCCGCGAAATCTTCGGCTCCGCTGCTTCCAACGTGCTCGTGGACGAGTTCGGCCCGTACAACCTCGGCGCATACGTCAACTACTATCAAGGCACGACGATCCCGGTTTCGTACCGCGACCCAGACAACCGCCTCATCGCTTTCTTTGGCCGCGTCAACTTCAACTACGACGACACTTACTACCTGACCGCCTCCTTGCGCCGCGAAGGTTCCAGCCGTTTCGGTGTCAACAACCGTTGGGGCTTGTTCCCCGGTATCTCGGCTGGTATTCAGCTGAACAAACTGCTTCCGGGCGAAACTTTCGACAACCTCAAACTCCGCGCAGGCTACGGCGTGACGGGCGCGCCTCCCGGCGAAGGCCGTCTTTCCAAGTCTCGTTTCAGCTCGCTCGGCCAGTTTTTCTATGACAACGGCCAATACCTCCTCGCGTATGGCCCGGTCGGCACGAACCCGAACCCGGACTTGAAATGGGAGAAAAAAGCTGACATCAACATCGGTATTGATTGGGCAATCATGGATTACAAATTGTCCGGCACGTTGGAATACTACCAAACCAACACGACCGACTTGCTCTACCTCCAAAACGTGCCCGTCCCGCCGAACTTCCTCCCGCAGACATGGCTCAACGTGGGCGAGTTGAAAAACAACGGTATCGAGGCTTCCATCAACTTGCAGGCTTACGACACCGACAACTTCGGTTGGAGCCCAGGCCTGACTTTTTCGACCTACAACACGCAACTGGTTGACCTCTATTCTGACTTCGACCAGCTCTCCATCGCAAACGTGGGCGCACCCGGCTTGAACGACGAGCGTTACATCCTTATCGAAAAAGGCGAGGCCATCGGCAACCTCTACATGCGCGACTTCGTCCGCATTGACGACGGCGGCAACTACGTCTTCCGTGATGCCAACGGTGCTGAAACCACCGACCCGTCTAAGGCGAACAAAATCATCGCCGGCAACGGTCTGCCCGATTTCGACTTGGGCTTCAACAATAACATCCGCTTCGGCAACTGGGATGCTCAGGTCTTCTTCCGCGGCGTGTTCGGCCACAGCCTCGCCAACGAATTCCGTATCTTTTACGAGTCGCTGAATTCTGGTACGAAAACTTGGAACAAAGTGAAAACCAAGTATTTCGATGAAAAACTCACTGCTACCAACGCACCGAGCAGCTACCACGTCGAAAAGGCCGATTTCGTCCGCCTCGAAAACGTGACTGTTGGTTATACGTTCAAGCTCCCGTCTGACAGCTGGTTCACCAAACTGCGCCTGTTCGCAAACGCACAGAATCCGCTCTTGTGGAGCAAATACTCCGGTGTTGACCCAGAGGTGCGTTTCGTTGACAAAGGCTCGACCGACAACGGTAACCGCGAGGCAGAATTTGCTGACCCGCTCGCGCCGGGCATTGACCGCCGCTCGACCTATTTCCGTGCCCGCACGTTCTCGGTCGGCGTGAACGCCACCTTCTAAAAAACTGCTCAAAAACAACCGGCTCGGCCAAAAACAAACAAACCGAGTCGTGAGAATCGCTGTTCCAAAGACAGTTTCTCAACCATCATTAAAAACATTTTCAAAATATGAAAAAAGTAAAATTGTTGGGAAAGTTTGCGCTCGTCATGCTCGCGCTGGCTTCCTTCAATGGCTGCACGGATCTCGATGAGAATTTGTATAGCGAAATCGAGACCTCCAACTTCCTCCGCAATGAAGAGGAAGTGAAGGCTGCCGTCGGTGCTGCATACACCCGCCTCTATGGCATGGGCAACCACGGCACCTACCACTCCACGCAAGAGGTGAACTCCGGCGAGGTGCTCATCCCGCAACGCGGCAACGACTGGTACGACGGTGGCCAATGGCTCAACACGCACCGCCACATCCAGCAAGGTGGTGAAGACTGCTTCAATAACAGCTGGAACTACCTCTATGGTGGTGTTAACACTTGCAACCGCCTTATCCTTCAAGTGCAAACCGCGGTGGATGCAGGTAACCTGCCCGCTGCTACCGGGGCGACCTACCTCTCTGAATTGCGCGGTCTGCGTGCGCTGTTCTATTACTTTTTGATGGACGGCTTCGGCAACGTGCCCATCGTGGACAAGTTTGACGTGCCAGCTGACTTCAAACCGACCAACAGCTCTCGCGTGGAAGTTTTCAACTTCATCAAAAACGAGTTGAACGCAATCCTCCCGAACCTCGTCCGTGAGACTGGTCAGCAAACGTATGGCCGCTTCACCTACTGGGCTGGTCAGGCGCTCCGCTGCAAACTGGCACTCAACGCTGGTGTGTACACGGGCACCAATGACTGGGACGGCGCAATTGCTGCCGCAGACGAAATCGTCAATAGCGGCAAGTTCGGCCTCGCGCCCAACTACCGCGACAACTTCGTGACCGCCAACCAGTTCTCGCCTGAGATGATTATGGCTGTGCCGTATGACAAAGTGTTTGCACAAGGCTTCAACCTCCCGCAGATGACTTTGCACTACCAAAGCCAGCAGACGTTCAACCTGCAACAACAGCCTTGGAACGGCTACTGCGCGGCCACTGATTTCTACAACAGCTATGAGGATGGCGACAAGCGTAAGGCCAACAACTTCATCGCAGGCCCGCAGTTCTCGTCCAAAGGCGAACGCATCTCCGACGACGCCGCCGAAGCCAATGACCCGGACGGTAAGCCGCTGACATTCACGCCTGAAATCAACGAGTTGGAACCCAACTGCTTGCGTCAAGCAGGTGCCCGCATCGGCAAATACGAGTTTGAGACAGGTGCAACACCGAACCTCAGCAACGACTTCCCAATCTTCCGCTATGCGGATATCTGGTTGGCACGCGCCGAGGCAAAAGCCCGCAAAGCTGGCGACTGGTCAGTCGCGCTCGAAGATGTGAATGTCGTCCGCAGCCGTTCCGCTGCCCCGCTCACTTCGATTGACGAGAACTCGTTCCTCGCAGAGCGTGCCCGCGAGATGTTCTACGAAGGCACTTACCGCCAAGACCTCATCCGTTTCGGTAAGTTCCATGAGCCACGCGGCATGCGCACCGCTGCTTCCGCCCCGCACACAGCCATCTGGCCGATTCCGAAAAACCAGATCAACGCCAACCCGAACCTGAAGCAGAACCCGGGTTATCCGCAGTAATCAGCATCAAGTTTGGGCCATGCCCCAACGTGATATGACAATGGCCGCACCGGACTCATCCGGTGCGGCCTCTTTTTTGTGCGCATAGGCTGGCTTGCCAAACTGGCTGTGTACTTTTGCCAGCGCAAAAAGAAAACAATACGAACCAATGGCTAAGCCCTCCGCGAAAAAATCAACTAACCAACCCAAGCCCGCAACAGCCATTCCACAAGCTTCCTTTGCCGACCCTACATGGCTCGATTGGGTGAACAGGCATGGCTCGTTGCTCTACTTGCTGACGGCAGCCGCCATGCTGTTGATTTTGTTCAAAAATTATCTTTTCGGCTCGTGGCTTTACCTCTTTGACGACACAGGCAGCGACACGCTCAACGTCTTTTACCCGTCGCTGAAACATGTCGCTGATTACCTGCGCGAGGAAGGCCTACCCGCGTGGTCGTTCCGGCAGGGTATCGGCCAGAACATCTTTCCAAACAGCCTTTCCGACCCGTTCAACTACCCGCTCTACCTCGCGGGCGGCGATAGTCTTGCTTATTGGATTGCGTGGGTAGAATGCCTGAAAATCCTGCTCGGAGGCTGGGTTTTTGCCCGTTATCTGCGCGTCATGGGCATGGACGGTTATATTTCGATGCTCGGTGGGTTGTTTTTCGCCTTTTCAGGTTATGCGATTATTGGCAGCGGCTGGTATGTTTTTTCTGGCGACATCTTTCGCTTGGCATTATTGCTACTAAGCTTCGAACTGTATTTCCAAAAAAGGCAGTGGTGGCTGTTTCCATTGGCTGTAGCAATAATGATGGCTTTCTCACCAGTCATCACCTACGTTTATGTGGTGTTCTTCGCTGTGTATTTTTTGTGGCGATATTTCACATCTGACAGAGACCGAAACTTCCGTGATTTTGCCGCATTATCCATGACATTGCTGGGCCTTGCAGCATTGGGTGCGCTTTTGACGATGGCTCTTTGGTTTCCCGCTATGAAAGAAATCTTGGACAGCCCCCGCTCCGGCGTGGCGAGCCTCTCCGAGCGACTCAAAGCCTTCCCGATTTTTGGCTTCGAGGGGATGAAACACAATGCTATGGCTGCCTTGCGGATGTTCGGGAACGACCTCGCCGGCTCGGCGCAGAAATTCTACGGTTGGCGCAACTACCTCGAATCACCCATGAACTATTGCGGGCTGCTTAGCTTACTGCTGGCTCCGCAAGTCTTCATCGGGCTGGGCCGCCGCAAAAAAATCGCCTACGGCATCATGCTGGCCTTGTTCACGCTGCCGATCGTTTTCCCATTTTTCAGGTATCTGTTCTGGCTTTTTTCGGGCGATTACTACCGGAACTTCTCCCACCTGTTTGGCTTGACTGTTCAATTGTTTGCTTTGCTTGCCCTTTATCGGCTTGTCAAGGAACAAAAAGTCAACATTCCGCTGCTCATCGGCACGTTGGCGGGACTGCTTGGGCTGCTGTTTTACCCTTGGGGGCTTGGCAAAACGTTCCCGGCCTTGCAGTTCCAAGTGGCTGCATTTTTGGTCGTGCAGGCTTTGTTGGTCATCATGGCCACGCGCCCGGTTGGCCGCACGCTTGCATTGGCAGCCCTGCCCATCGTAATCGTAGCCGAACTGACCCTGACTGCTTGGCCAACCCTGAACGATCGCAACGCTGTGACCCGCGAACAATGGCAAAACGGCTATTACAACGACGACAGTCAAAAAGCCGTCCAATGGATTCAGGCTCAGGACTCTACGTTCTATCGCATCACGAAGAAGGACAACTCCGGGGCCAAAATCCACAAGAGTTTCAATGATGCCAAGGTGCAGAAGTTCTATGGCAACACTTCGTATCACTCCTTCAACCACCCTGGCCTCATCAATCTGCACGTCGCAACGGGCGTGATTGACACGGCTTCGACGCGGAAAGACACTTTGGAAGGCTTCACGCGCTGGGCGCAGGGCGTGAAAAACTACGTTTACCTCCAGTACATCACCACTTCGCGGTACACCATACAGTCCGCGCCGATTTGGAAGGATCGTTTTATTCAAACCACGACCGACTCACTGACGACCATCGGCAACCAGAAAATCCTGCGGCACAAACTCACGCTGCCGTTCGGGGCGACGTATGAAAAATACATCACCGAGGACGAAATCCAGAAACTTGAAAAACGATACCACCGCCAATCGGCCATGTTGAAGGCTTGCGCCGTCCGAAAAGAGGACGTGCCCAAACTCGACGGGCTGGGCGAGGTCATCGCCGACTCGGTGCCGGGCGTGACGAAATACACCAATGTGATGATGCTCAAAGACGTGGAGTCGTTCCAAAAAGACTCGTTCCGGGTGGAGCATTTCAGCCAAAATCACATCAAGGGCAGCATCAATTTGGACAAGAAAAAGATGCTCTTCCTCTCCGTCCCGATTGACGACGGCTGGGCAGTGCTCGTGGACGGCAAGCCGACCAAGCCCGTGCAGGCCAACTTCGCGTTCATGGGCTTCCCGCTCGAAGCGGGCCAGCACACGGTGGAAATGACATATCACATCCCACTCTTGAGCCTCGGACTGAAGGTGAGTGGCGCGGCATTGGTGGTGTATTTGTTAGCACTATTAGCCGGGCTGTTTTTCAACATGAGGCGACGAAACCAAGCGGAGGAGGCATGAAAAACGTGGTCATTACCCAATCGAACTACATCCTGTGGAAAGGTTACTTCGATGCGATTGCGCTGGCCGACGAGTTCGTGATCTACGATGATATGCAGTACACGCGGCGGGATTGGCGCAACCGCAACCTGATAAAAACCCCCGGCGGCCCGCAATGGCTGACGATTCCGGTCGAGGTGAAAGGCAAGTATTTCCAAAAAATCAACGAAACCGAAGTCAGCGAGCGCGATTGGAATGTGAAGCATTGGCGGACACTGCAAGCCAATTATGCCAAAGCCCCATATTTCCGCGACTTGAAAGATTGGGCAGAAAACCTGTACATGACAGTTCCTTCAACAAACCTGACGGAGATAAACCACCACTTTTTGTCCGGGATTTGTCGGCTCATCGGCATCGAAAAACGGTTCCGGTTTTCGTCGGAATTTGAACTGGCCGAAGAGCGGACGGAGCGTCTGGTCAATATTTGCCGCGATTTGGGCGGCACTGATTACCACTCCGGCCCAGCGGCAAAGGCATACATGGACGAATCGAAATTCACGGAACACGGCATCCGCGTCCACTATTTCGACTACTCCTGCTACCCTGAATACCGGCAATTGCACCCACCGTTCGAGCATGGCGTGAGTATTTTGGACTTGATTTTCAATGAGGGTGCACAGATCGGATCGTTTATGAAAAACCTCAGTGAAACATCCGTCCGCTGATGTTTGAGAAAATTCAACAAGCATTCAACCAACCATCAAGATAGAGAAAATGGCTAAAGTCATAGTTTTTGGCACCGCCGATGTCGCACAGATAATTAATTACTATTTCGACATTGACTCTGAACATGAAGTAATTGCATTTACTGTTGACGAAAAATACATACAAAACAATGTATTTGAAGGGAAGCCCGTCGTGCCGTTTGAGCAGGTACAGGACATTTACCCGCCTTCGCAGTTTAAAATGTTCATAGCCACAGGCTACTCTAGCCTAAACAAAAACCGCGAAGCGAAATACCACGAGGCCAAAGCCAAAGGCTACGAACTGGTGTCTTATATCAGTAGCCGCTGCTCGTATATGTCGCAATTCCCGTGCGGCGACAACTGCTTCATTTTCGAGGACAATACCGTGCAGCCGTTCGTTCGCATCGGCAACAACGTGACGCTTTGGAGTGGCAACCACATCGGCCATCATTCTGTGATTGACGACCACAACTTCATCAGCTCGCACGTCGTCATCTCCGGGCATTGCCACATCAAGTCCAACTGTTTCCTCGGTGTGAACGCCACGCTGCACAACGGTGTGACCATCGAGCGCGAAAACATCATTGCAGCCGGGGCAATCATCGGTAAAAACACAGTTGAGCAGGGTGTTTACCTGCCTGCCCGAACGACCTTGCACGACAAAAAAAGCAACGAGCTTAATTTCTAAACCCATTCTCATGCAGCATTGGAAAAGACTGGGCTTGCTGTTTTGCCCAGAGAACAACTACGATTGGATGCTCACTCATGCCGCAAACCCTGTGGCTGAGCAGATTTCAGATGATATTTTCAGGGTGTATTTCAGCTGCCGCGATGCCCAAAATCGCGCCCACATCGGCACGTTGGACGTGGACTTTGCCCAAGACTTTCAGATATCAAACATTTCAGAAAGGCCGGTTTTGTCGCCCGGAGAGCTGGGGCTTTTCGATGACAGCGGCGTTTCTATGGGCTGTATCCTGCGGACACCCACCCAAAAACTCCTCTACTACATGGGGTGGAACCTTTGCACGACCGTCCCGTGGCGCAACAGTATAGGGTTGGCAGTCTGGGACGAGGCGACGCAAGTTTTCCGAAAACATGGCCTCGCGCCTATCGCCGACCGCTGCGAGGCTGATCCATTTTCCATTTCGTATCCCTTTTTGCTGGCCGATGATGGGCATTTTAAGGTCTATTACGGCTCAAACATGCGCGGTAATAGTGCCGATGAACGAATGGATCACCGTATCAAATACGCTGAAAGTAAGGACGGCTTCAGTTGGCAACGCGAGGGTAAAGTGGCAATCGAAATCCAGAATGAACACGAATATGCTTTTTCCAAGCCTTGCGTGTTGAAAGAGAACGGCGTGTACAAAATGTGGTACTCTTTCCGCGGGCAACCCGGATTGGATGCCTATCGGATTGGCTATGCCGAATCGCCAGATGGAAAAAACTGGATACGCAAAGACGAACAGGTGCAATTCTTCGGCGAGAGTGGGGGCTGGGACAGCGACGCGCAGTCCTATCCATTCGTCATGGACTGGCGCGGCCAGCGATTTATGTTTTACAACGGCAACCGCTACGGAAAAACTGGTTTTGGCCTCGCGGTGATTGCAAACGACTGAAAACCAATGGAAAATAAGCAGCCGATAATCACGCTTTCCATCGTCAGCCCGGTGTATCGGGCCGAGAAAATCGTGCATGAACTTGTCGCCAGAGTCTCTGCGGCCATCGAACCTCTGAGTGTGGAGTATGAGATTTTATTGGTCGAGGACGGCAGCCCCGATGGCAGCTGGAAAAAAATTGAGGATGCTTGCAAAGCCAACCCGAAGGTGAAGGGCGTGAAATTGAGCCGCAACTTTGGACAGCACTACGCGATTTCGGCGGGCTTGGCAGAGGCTTCGGGGGATTTTGTGGTGGTCATGGACTGCGACTTGCAGGACAATCCTGTCTATATCAAAACGCTACTTGACACAGCCCGTGAGGGCTATGACATTGTGTACACGCACAAGCGCAAGCGTGAGCATTCGTTTTTCAAGAACATCACAGCCCGCTTTTTTTATACGACGTTCAATTACCTATCCGGCAGCCAGCACCCCAATGCCAACCACCTGACAGGCAGTTTTTCATTGCTTTCGCGCAAGGCAGTGGACAGTTTCAACACTGTCAAAGACTTCCATAGGCACTACCTCATGGTGCTTCGCAACTTAGGCTATCGAAGTACCTCTATTGAGGTTGTCCATGAAAAAAGATTCGAAGGCACCAGTTCGTACACATTACGTAAGCTGATTTCGCATGCTATTGACGGCATCACATCGCAGTCCGATAAACTGCTGCACCTGTCCGTCCGGCTCGGCTTTTTGTTTTGCGTGGCCTCGTTCGTGTGGGCTTCCGTGCTCATCGTCCAGTATTTTGTTCGAGGTTCGTTGCCCGGTTATACTTCGCTCATGGTCATGTTGTTGCTTTCGACTGGCTTGATATTGAGCGCAATTGGCATTGCGGGGATTTACATCGGCAAGATTTTCGAGCAGGTAAAGCAACGCCCGCTCTACTTCATTGACAAAAAAGTGAACTTCTGAATGGAAAAAATACGGCTTTACGGCAGCCACTCGGTCAATGAGCTGTCGTCGCAGGCGGCCATCTGCGCCGAAAGTTTGGCAATCAAAGGCTTTGCAGTGTTGGAGACCGATTTCGACGCAGCGACACTCGGCGCGATGTCCGGCAAGTTGGACGAACTGAACAGGGCGCAAGACGCACATTTTGGCCGCGACACATTGGAGAAAATCAAAGAGGCCGATATGGTGCGCTGCCCATTGGCCCACGACGACTTGTTTTTGCAAGTTGCCACAAAGCCCGAACTGCTCGAAGTCGTGGAGGCCATGTTGGGGAATTACTTCATCCTGCATTTGCAAAACGCCATCATCAACCGCCCAAACTTGGTGCACCACCAAACCTCGTGGCACCGCGATTTGCCGTACCAAGAATGGACTTCCTCGCGGCCAATGGCCCTCGGTGCCCTGTTTTGCGTGGATAAGTTCACTGTCGAAAACGGCGCGACTTTCGTACTGCCGCACAGCCATCGGATAGACCTGCTCCCTTCGCTCAACTACTTGGAAAACAATCAGATACAAGTGGAAGCCAAGCCGGGTTCTTATATTTTGTTTGATGCCATGCTGTTCCATCGGGCGGGCACAAACCGTTCCGACTATGTTCGGCGCGGCATCAACAATGTGTTTTCGAGGCCGATTTTGAAGCAACAATTGGACTTGCCCCGAATGCTCGGCGACCGTTTTGCATCCGACCCATTTTTGTCCAAACTGCTCGGATACGACAGCCAAGTGCTTGATAGCGATGCGGCGTTCAAAGGAAGAAGATTGAAAAAGCAGTAGATTATTTACAGTGAAATGAAAACCTTATGAGCGCAACACAGCCACATATCCCTTTCAACCGCCCCTACCTCACAGGTAAAGAAGCCCACTACCTATACCAAGCCGTGTATGCGCAGCACCTCTCTGGCAACGGCAAATTCACGAAGCAATGCCACGCCTTTTTCGAGCAGCGGTACGGCTTTCGGAAGTGCCTGCTCACCACGTCCTGCACCGACGCGCTCGAAATGTCCGCGCTGCTGGCCGACATCCAGCCCGGCGACGAGGTCATCATGCCGTCGTTCACCTTCGTTTCGACGGCCAATGCTTTCGTGCTGCGCGGCGCAAAAATCGTCTTTGCCGATAGCCATGCCGACCAGCCCAATCTGGACGAAACCCTGCTCGAATCGCTCATCACCCCACGCACGAAGGCCATCGTGGTGGTGCACTATGCGGGCGTAGCCTGCCACATGACCCCGATTTTGGCCCTCGCTGAGCGGCACAATTTGTTCGTCATCGAAGATGCAGCGCAGGCGGTGGATAGTTTTTACGAGGGCAAACCGCTGGGGAGCGTGGGACACCTTGCCGCCTTTTCGTTCCACGAGACCAAAAACATCCAGTCCGGCGAAGGTGGTATGCTGGCCGTGAACGACCCGCGTTTTGTACATCGCTCCGAGATTTTGTGGGAAAAAGGCACCAACCGCACCGCGTTTTTCCGGGGCGAGGTGGACAAATACGGCTGGGTGGACATGGGCAGCTCGTTCTTGCCCTCCGAAATGATTGCCGCGTTCCTGTTCGCGCAACTCGAACACTTGGACGAAATCCAGCGGCGCAGGCTCGAAATCTGGCAACGATATCACGACGGACTCGCGCCACTGGCCGTGCAGGGGCATTTCCGATTGCCCGTCATCCCGGCCTACGCAACCAACAATGCCCACATGTTTTACCTCGTGTGCCCTTCGCTCGATGTGCGTTCCGGGCTGATTGAGTATTTGAAAAAAGCCAATATCAACTGCGTTTTCCACTACCAATCGCTGCACCAATCGCCGTTTTACCACGACAAACACGACGGGCGGGTGCTGCCGAATTGCGACCATTTCAGTCAATGTTTGGTGCGGCTGCCGCTGTTTTTTGAATTGACTGTCGCGCAGCAGGATTTTGTCATCGAGCAAATCCGGGCGTTTTTCGGTCAATGAACGACCTTGCCCCGAAAAGGAAAAATCCATGAAATCACTTGCCATATTCGGGGCAATCCTAACGCTCGCCTTGTCTGCCTGCCAGCGCGAAACCGCGCCGAAAACCCGCTTTTCGCTGCTGCCCGCCGCCGAGACGGGCGTGGATTTCCGCAACGACTTGACTTACACGGATTCGTTCAACTGCTATGTGTTCCGCAATTTTTACAACGGCGGCGGCACGGGCGCGGGCGACTTGAACAACGACGGCCTGCCTGACCTTTTTTTCTGCGGGAACCAAGTCTCGAACCGCCTGTACCTCAATCGCGGTAATTTCAAGTTCGAGGACATCACCGAAAAAAGCGGTCTCGCCAGTGCGGGCGTGTGGTCGTCGGGCGTGGCGTTGGCCGACGTGAACGCCGACGGCTGGCTCGATATTTACGTCTGCAAGTCGGGCAACCCCAACGGCCCCCGCCGCCGAAACGAACTTTTCCTGAACAACGGCGACGCGCCCAAAAACAATGGCATCCCAACTTTTACAGAAAACGCAAACACGTGGGGCCTTGATTTTCAAGGACTTAGCACCCACGCCGCTTTTTTCGATTACGACTTGGACGGCGACCTCGACTGCTATTTGCTGAACAATTCGCTGCGTTCCGTCGGCGGCTACGACTTCCGGCCCGGCCAGCGCGACGTGCCTGACCCGGAGGGCGGCAACAAACTTTTGCGGAACGACGGCGACCGTTTTTCGGACGTTACGGCTGCTTCCGGCATCTATTCCTCGGCCATCGGCTTCGGCCTCGGTGTGACGGTCGGCGACGTGGACGCGGACGGTTGGCCGGATATTTTTGTCTCGAACGACTATTTCGAGCGCGATTATCTCTATCGGAACAACCACGACGGCACGTTCACGGACATCGGCGCGGAGGCGATGCCCGAAATGAGCAAAGGCTCGATGGGCGCGGACATGGCCGACTTGAACAACGACGCGCGCCCCGAAATCTTCGTCACCGAAATGACCCCCGAAGGCGATGCCCGCTACAAAACCAAAGCTACGTTCGACAACTGGAACACTTTCCGACAAATGCAGGACGCGGGCTACCATCGTCAGTTTGGGCGGAATGTCCTCCAACTAAATACGATTGACGGCGCATCGGTCGGCTCGTCCACCGTCCAACGTCCAACGTCCACCGTCCGCCGTTTCGCTGAAATTGGCCGCTTCGCGGGCGTGGCGACGACCGATTGGAGTTGGGGCGCACTTTTGGCCGATTTCGACAACGACGGTTGGAAGGATATTTTCGTGGCGAACGGCATCGGCAAAGACCTCCTCGACCAAGATTACCTGAATTTTTACGCTGACCCAGCCGTGATGCGCCAGTTTTTGCGCGACAATCCGGGCGAGGGCATCAAAAAACTGATTGACCAAATGCCGTCCGAGGCCGTGCCGAATTACCTTTTCAAAAACCGGGGCGGCACGATTCCGACTTTCCAAAACGTGGCCGCCGAGTGGGCTTTGGCGCAACCCTCGTTTTCCAATGGCTCGGCCTACGCGGATTTTGACAACGACGGAGACCTCGATTTGGTGGTCAACAACGTGAACGCCCCGGCTTTCATTTACAGAAACGGGACTTCCAGCGCGGAGGCTAATTGGCTGAAAATCAACGTGAAAGGCAAGGGCAGTAACACGGCGGGCATCGGCACGAAAGTCTTTTTGCACGCCGCCGGGCAGGTGTTTTACCAAGAAATTTACCCGATGCGAGGCTTTGAATCCTGCGTGGATGCGCGGCCCAATTTCGGCTTGGGCAAACTGACGGCGGTGGACACCGTGCGCGTTGTGTTTCCGTCGGGCCGGGTTTGGGAAAAAACGGGCGTGGCCGCCAACCAGATTTTGCAAGTCAATGAAAATGAAGCGGTTGACGGTGGACGATTGACGGTGGAGGGAAGGCCGGCTGTGGCCCAAATTTTCAGCGATGTGCCCGAAAAATTGCGCCCGGATTTTCGCCATGTCGAAAGCCAATTCTCGGATTTCGACCGCGAGCCGCTGCTTTTTCAGATGTTTTCCGCCGAAGGCCCATGCCTCGCGGTGGCCGACGCGAACGGCGACGGGCGCGAGGATTTTTACATCGGCGGCGCGAGCGGGCAGGCGGGCAAGCTGTTTTTTCAAAATGCCGACGGCTCGTTCCGTGCCACGCAACAACCTGATTTTGAACGAGATAAAATCTGCGAGGACGTGGCCGCTGCGTTTTTCGATGCCGATGGCGACGGCGATTTGGATTTGTACGTCGGTGCGGGCAGCAACGAATTCCGACCCGGCGACCCCGGCCTGCAAGACCGACTTTACCTGAACGACGGGCACGGGAATTTTCGGAAAAAAGCCGACGGACTGCCCAGCCAAAAGCCCGTCAGCACGGCTTGCGTCCGTCCGGCGGATGTGGACGGCGACGGCGACCAAGATGTTTTCGTAGGTTTTCGGATGCTGCCGGGCAATTACGGCCAGCCCGTCGGTGCGATGATTTTGGAAAATGACGGCTCCGGGCGGTTCAGCCCGGCTGTTCAAAAATACCCGGCGTTGGCCGAAACGGGCATGGTCACGGATGCGTCTTGGGCGGATTTTGATACGGACGGCGACGCGGATTTGCTCGTCGTGGGTGAATGGGAGCAGCCGCATTTTTTCCAAAACGATGGCGGCCAACTCACGCCCATCTCCCCCCTTTCGGGGGGGCAAGGGGGGGCTGGTTGGTGGAATTGCCTCCGCGCTGCCGACCTCGATGACGACGGCGACGTAGATTTTGCGCTCGGCAATCACGGCCTGAACTCGCGGTTCCGGGCTTCGGCGGAACGACCTATTTCGTTGTGGCTCAACGACTTCGATGGGAATAGCTGGAACGAGCCAATCATCGCGCAGTTCAACGGCGATAAGTCGTACCCGCTCGTATTGCGGCCTGATTTGGTGCGCCAGATGCCGGGCCTGAAAAAGAAGTACCTCAAATTCGACAGCTACAAAAACCAGACGATGCAGGATATTTTCACGCAAGAACAGTTGGCGAAAGCCTACCAGCGCGAAGCCACTTTTTTACAATCGGCGATTGTCTGGAACCGGGGCGGCGGCAAATTTGAACTGGAAGCCCTGCCTGCCGAAGCCCAACTCGCGCCCGTCTATGCCATTGAAATTCAAGACTTTACGGGCGACGGCAAGCCTGACATCCTGCTCGGCGGCAACCACGAACGCTGCAAACCGGAGACCGGAACATATCTCGCGTTGCACGGGCTTTTGGTCGAAAACATGGGCGGCGGGCGGTTCGTGGCAGTTTCAGCGGACAAATCTGGGCTGTCGGTGGACGGGTGCATCCGCAGTTTTTCGACGCTGAAAACAGGCGGAAAACGACTGTTGCTGGTGGCAAAAAACGACGCACCGATGGAGGTTTTGAGGTGGTGAGATGGTCTCACCTCAAAAACCGGTACGTCAGTTTGGCCAAGAAAATATTGGTCGGGCGCGCATCGAAAATGTTTTCCACAAGGCTTGAAAGCAGCGGCGTGTCCAAGTCAGCGTAAGCATTCGGCACGGCTCCCTGCGACCAAACCAAGTAAAATTCCGAACCCGGAACGTACTCCCAGCGCATCACTAAGTTTGAGCGGAACTGGATGTAGTTGAAATCCGGCTTCGAAAAAGAGTAGTCCGGCGAGCCGTCGCGGTTTTCGTCAATCCTGAAATTATCGCCGTCCGAACCGATTTCCGAACCCTCAAATCGGTGAAAACGCGCATCGTATTCGTGGGCAAGCGGCTCGGTGACGTAGCCGTAATTTTTGTATAAAGCCCTGAAAATGAACGGTTGGCCATAATATTGGACGGTCAGGTTGGGGGTCAAGTTGTACGTCACGCGGGTCGTCAGCGAAAACCCGCGCTGGTTCACTTCGCTCACGATGTTGCGCGGCGAGCCAGCGAACGAAGTATTGGCGACGTATTGGTCTTGCCGCCGCCACGATTGGTCGAAGCCCGGAAAAACGCCCACCCGCAGCGCGTCCAAAATCTGGTAATTCGCACCGCCGCTGATGCCCCGGAAGTACATCGTGTTGCCGAAGCCTTTGAAATAGTTGGCGTTCAGGCTCCCGGCAATTTTTTTGCGATTGTCCGACTCGATGTACGTCCAGCCGCCCATGCCGTTGGGACGGCGCAGCGACGAGCCGCCGCGCAGGGCATTGTTCGAGATGTCGTGCGGGTTGTAGTTCAGGCCGCCGCCGAGCGACCAGTTGTTTTTGAAAAATGCGTGGACGTTCGTGTTGATAATCGAAAACAGGAACTGCCCGCCGAAATCCCACTTTTTCCAGTGGTTGTAATTGAAACGCAAGTTTCGGAACACCCCGAACGCTTGTTGGATGTGGTAGCCTGCCCAAACCCAGTGGTTGATTTCGTCGGCGGTTTGCATGAAACCGATATCGTTGACCTCGAATTCCGGCGAACGCCAAGTGGCTCCCACCTCGAACTTCCAGATGCCGCCGAGTTTGCCGACGGGCCGCCCGCCGAATTTCGAGAGTTTGAAATTACCGCTCGTGCCGGTCAGCGATGTGCGCGAGCCGTCCACTCCGAGGTGGCGGGCATTGGTGCGCTGGAAGTGGTGCTGAAAATTTTGCTGCGTCTCCAAAATCGCCTCCGGCGTGCCTTCCACCCGGCTGAAAAGCAGGTTGCCGCTGAGTTTCCACCAGCGGTTTTTCCAGAAATGCTGGAAATCCAAGCCGCCCGAATAGGCGTTGCGGTGCAGCCAATCCAAGCCTTTTTCCCGGCTCACGGAAGTGAAAATTGCCCCGACGATGGTGTTGCCCTCACGGTAGTCCTTCATCAATCGCCCGACGAAATAGTTGGTCAGCGGCTCGACGGTCTCGCTGCGCCGCTCGCCGGAGAGGTCAATTTTGGCCCGTTCGCGCTGCGTTACGCTTTCCAAAATGCCGATTGACCAGCCTTTTTTGGTTTTCCCCGAAAATTTGGTGGCCCCCAAAATCGAGGTCGCTGCTGGCACATCCGCAAATTCGCCGGTCTTCAAATCCGGGTTGGCGTGTGGCCGCCCGCCGATGCGCCGCGAATAAAAAAGCAGGTCGGAATCATAGTCGAAACCCGCTGCCGAGCCGGTCAAAGAGTAATCGAACAAGTTGTTGCTTTCAATGAAAAACGGGCGGCGTTCGGAGAAAAAAATCTGGTAGCCATCGAGCCGCACCGCGCCAGGGTCGGCCTCGACCTGCCCAAAATCGGGGTTGATGGTGTAGTCTAAAATCAGGTCGCGGGTCACGGCGAATTTGCCATCCAGCCCGACGGTCACGTTGCTCCGCGAGCCATCGGCAAAGGGGTTGCCCGCCTCTTTTTCAAAACGCTCGGTTTTCGCCACGACATAAGGCGCGACTTCCACGCCCCGGTTGTGCGGCAGGTCGCGCAGCCCGTGCAATTCGGCGAACCGGCTGACCCAGCCGCTGCCGTTTTGCGGGATGTGCTGGAAGGTCGAACGCTCGTTTTTGCGAAAAAGCAGCCGCATCACTTGGAAGCCCCACACTTGTTCGGGGTCGTTGTTGTAGCGCAGCTGGCTGAACGGGATTTTGATTTCGGCCGTCCAGCCTTGCTCGTCAATGTTCGATTTGCCGTCCCAGATGGGGTTCCAATTCGTGTCCCAGTTGTTGCCGTTGTCCGACACAAACTCGTCGCCACGCACGCCGCTGCACGAAAAAGTGAACGAAAAAGCCGTCCGCAGGTCGTGGTACGAGTCAATGTTGACTTCAATCCAGTCGCCCGGAAATTCATCGCGCCGCCCCATGCGCTCGACGATGGAATCGGGCGCGGGGTCGTAGGCTCGGTAGCCGAGGTACAGGTATTTGTCGTCGTAGAGGATACGAAACTCGGTCGGGTATGTGGGCGGGGTGCCGTCGGCAGGCTGGCTTTCGGTGAAATCCTTGCCCGGCGCGACTTTTTGCCAAGCGGCTTCGTCCAGTTTCCCGTCAAAATCTATGTCGCCGGACTGGATTTTTTGGGTGAAATACTGGCGTTTGGGCTTGTCGGTGAGGGTGTTCGGGTCGTCTTGGGCGGTCAGGGTTTGGGCAAAAAGCAGGAGCAGGGTAGCGAAAGTGATTTTGGATTTCATCATAGCTTAATCAAATAGAGTAGAAAGGTGGATTACTGCGACAATGACAAGCCCCAAAAAGCGGGGTTGCAGGCGACTTCCCGCCCGGTTTTCGACGGTTGGCCGCGAAAGAAACTTGAACGCCTTTAAATCTTAATGTGAACAGGCTGCGATGCCCGAAAACCGACGCTTCAATCGGGATAAAGCAAGTATTGTTGGCGCATGGCCTTGTACTTTTCCAGCCCCGGTTGCCATGTTTGACGGATTTCCGCCTCAGTTTTTCCGGTCATGATTTGGGCTTGCAAGGTGGCCGTGCCGGCCAATTTGTCGAAGAAATGGTTGGACAAAAAGAAGCCCCGCTGGTCGGGCGATTTTTCATAAAAACGCAGCAAATAGCTCAAATCCAGCCGTCGCAGCTGTCGCAAACTATCCAACGGGATGCCGCGCAAATCCTCGCCCCGGCAGATTTTGCCCTGATAAAGTGGGAGTTGATTGCCCTCGTTCGGCGCGGGCGTGAACTGGAATTTGTCGTCCGGGTGGTCGGGGTAGCCGATGATTTGGAAGGGCGCGTCGGTGCCGCGGCCGAGGCTAACGACCGTACCCTCGAACAGGCATAGCGACGGATAGAGGTACACGGCCCGCAAATTCGGCAGGTTGGGCGAGGGGCGCACAGGCAGTTCGTAGGCTGTTTGGTGGGTATAGTTTTGGCACGGAACGATTTGTAAATCAACACTTTGTGCCGAGTCAATTTTCGGGTTGAGCCAGCCTTCACCCACGAACATCCGGGCCAATTCGCCGACCGTGCAGCCATGTACCACCGGGAGCGGCGCGATGCCGACGAACGATTCGAGGCCGGGTTCGAGCACCGGGCCGTCCACAAAATGGCCGTTCGGGTTGGGGCGGTCGAGCACGAGGCAAGGCTTGTGGTTTTCGGCGCAGGCTTCGAGGACATGGAACAGCGTGCTGATGTAGGTGTAAAACCGCGCACCCACGTCCTTAATGAAAAAAACGACCACGTCCACATCGGCCAAATCCGTCGGCGAGGGCTTTTTCTTTTTGCCGTACAGTGAAAAAACGGGCAGGCCAGTGCGGGTGTCGAGGCCGTTTTCGACGGTTTTGCCCGCGTCGGCGGTGCCTCGGAAACCGTGTTCGGGCGCGAAGATTTTGGTGATTTGGACACCTTGTTTGAGCAAGGTATCGGCCAGATGCGCCTGCCCGACGAGCGACGAGTGATTGACCACGAGTGCCACGCGCCTGCCCGTCAGCTGCGGCAAATACACCTCGAATTGAGCCGCCCCGACGACAACTGCGGCGGGCAGATTGGTCGTGGGCGCAGGCTGGTTTTGGCAGGTGGCGGAAAGAAAAAACAGGCAAAAAAATAGGCAGGCAGGGCGCATGGCGGAGTGTGTTTTTGGAAACGAAAACGGCCCAAAGCTGCGTGAACTTCGGGCCGTTCGGGGATGTAAATTTTTGACAATCAATGGTTTAGTTGGCAGCTTTGAAGTCGTCCCACGATTGGGTGAGGTAAGCGCCGGAGGCCGTGAATTTGAGTTCGGTCATTAGCGCATCGGGTTCTTTGTAGCCGGGCGAGATGAGGATGCGCTCGTATTTTTCGGTCAGGTAAACGATACTTGGGTAGCCCATTTTGCCGTCGAGGAGCGAGTAGGCGAGGGTGTGGACACCGCCGCGCCGACCGCCGTTTTCGACGAATTTGAACGTTTCGCCATTGAACACGATGTCTGCTTTTTGCTCGGCATCGAGTTTCACGGGGTAGAAATTCTCGGTGATGTACGCTGCCACGCCCGCGTCGGTGAACGTTTTTTTGTCCATCGTTTTGCACCAGCCGCACCAGTCGGTGTACACGTCAACCATCATTTTTTTCGGCTTGGTTTTGTTGAGTTCGACGGCCTCGTCCCAAGTGTACCATTTGAGTTCGGCGACGGCTGGCTGGGTGTTTTTTTGCGTTGTGAAGGCTGCCAAGAACAGCGCGGCAGCGAAGGCAAGACTTGCGAAAGCGACTTTTTTCATTGGTTGAAAATTGAATTTTTGCGTGAAAGTGCGGCCAAAGGGGCATTTTTCGGTTGGCAAAAGTAAAAGGCAAAAGCACTGCCAAACGTGAAGGTTTTCTCAAAACTATCAATTTGTTGCCTGAAAGACACGCCAAAGGGGGCAGTTCGCTTCCTTCGCAGGAAATTTTGCCAAATGTCTTTGCTCGTTTTTTACATCACGCACCCTGACGAGGCCACTGCCCGGCGTATTTCGGACGCACTGCTTGACCGAAAACTCATTGCCTGCTCCAATGTTTTCCCGATGACCAGCGCATATTGGTGGGAAGCTGCGGTGCAGCGCGAGGGCGAGTGGGTAAGTATCCTAAAAACACGCCCGGAACTCGAACTCGCTGTGGAACAGGCAATTACGCAATTGCATCCGTACCAAGTGCCGTGCATTGTCCGTTTTGAGGCGCGGGCAAACGCAGCCTACGAACGCTGGATTTTTGAAGCCACTGAACAGTCCAACTCACGGTAGTCAATGAAAAAGTCAAAATCGCAGCCCATGCAGGAGCCGCTGCAAGAAGGCGTAGATTTTTATTGGGAAAACGGGCTGTTCGTGTTCACTGAACAGTTTCACAAAAAGCGCGGCCGTTGCTGTGGCAGCGGATGTCGGCATTGCCCGTATGGGTTCAAGAAAAAGGCGAAGAGCGGGAAAAGTTGAGAGGTTCAGGAGTTGAAGAGAGGGAAAGTTGAAAAGTGGAATCATCGCCTCGTTCAACTTTTCAACTTTTCCTCTCTTCAACTTTTCAATCCCGCCGGTTCCCAAGATTAACCAAATACACGCCCACCATCGTCACGGCCATGCCGCCAAGTTCCATCCAACTCAAATGTTCGCCGAGCAAAAGCCAACCTAAAAGGATGGCCACGACGGGATTGATATAGGTGTAAAGGCTTGACACTGTGGTGCTTAGGTGCTTCAGTGCAAATGTGTACAGGGTGAATGCGAGCGCGGAGCCAATCACCGCGAGATAGGCAACCGATGCCCAGCCTTCGGGCGAATGGCGGATTTGCCAAGTGGGGTCGAACAACAGGCCCAACACGACCGCGCCCAAGCCGCCTGCGGTGATTTGGATGCCGGCGTTGAACATCAGCGGCAGCCGCGTGTCGTTCCAGCGTTTGGCCATGACGGTGCCGAGCGACCATGTGAAGCACGACGCGAGGCAGCCCGCCAATCCCCAGCGATAGTCCGGGTTGGCAAAGTCGCGCCAGCCGTCGCTGAACACGATGCCGAGGCCGCCAAAACCGAGCAGCACGCCGCAGATTATCAGGGCGTTGATTTTTTCGGAGCCGCGCCACGCCAAATTGATGAGCACGACCATGACGGGCGTGAGCGAGCCAATCACCGCCGAAAGCCCCGACGACACATATTGCATGGCCCAAGTGATGCAGCCGTTGCCGCCTGTGATGGTCGCCAGCCCGGTGATGCTTTGCCGGAGGAGGTATTTTTTGTCGGGCCACGCCACTTTTTGCTGCGCAAAAACCCACGCCAACAGCAACACCCCGGCGGCCAGCTGCCGGATGCTGACCAGCAGAAATGGCGGGAAATCGCGCACGGCAAATTTGATGGCCGTGTACGTCGTGCCCCAAATGATGCAGATGGCGGCGAGGGCGAGATAGGCGCGGCGGATTTGCGCGGGAGAGGATTGTAGCATCGAACGGTTGGTTTGCCTCGAAAAACGTGGCGAATGTATGACTATGTTTGGCGGGCAAAACATCAACTTTTCGACCGATGCACGAGCCGACAAATGCGCCCGCCGACCCAACAACCCAACTGCAACACTTTGATTTTCAACGCACAACGTGGCTTGTGGGCGTGTTGGCCTTCGCCGCGCTGGGCGTGTTGGCTGCCGTGTTTTGGCGGGAGCGGACGCTGTTCAGCGACATTGCTTTCCAGACGTTTTTGATGCTCAAAGACGGCGGCCTGCAAATCATGGTCGGGCGATGGGTGGCTGCGGTCACGCACGTCTGGCCTTGGCTGGCGAAGGAATTGGGGCTGCCGCTGGCCGGGGTTTTGCAGGCGTTTTCGCTGGGTTTTGTGCTGTGGCCGCTGGCCGCGTTCGCGGTTTGCGTGGGCTGGTTGCGGCAATGGCGGTGCGGGTTGCTGCTGGTTTTTTGCGGCGTTTTTTTCGTGAAAGACACATTTTACTGGATTACCTCCGAGCTGGCGCAGGGCCTGCCGGTGCTGTGCCTCGTGTGCGCGTGGCTCCAAAAACGCGGCGAAATATTGCGCTGGTTCGAGTGGCCGGTGCTGGCCGGGCTTCTGGCAACGCTGGTTTGGGCACACCCGATGTTGGCGTTCCCGACGGTATTTTGCGGGCTGTTTTTCATGCTGCACCGCGACGAATATGCCCGAAAATGGGGCGGGCGAGGGTGGGGGCCGCAGCTCGCCGCGCTCGCGGTCTTCGCCGCTTTTTGGGTTTTGAAAAACAAAATACTGCCGTTGAACTGGTACGATGCGATGTCGCAAGAACGCGCCGCGCAAATCTGGACGCGCTTCCCCCATTGGTTCGACCTGCGCGCCAACTACGATTTCCTCGTGTGGTGCTGGCGCGATTACTGGCTCACGTTGCCCGCGCTGGCGACGGTTTTTGGCTACTATTTTTGGAAAAAAAACTGGACGAAACTCGCGCTTACTGCCTCGTTTTCAATCGGTTACGTCCTGTTGGTCAATGTGTCGTTTGCCGACGGCGACCGCCAGTTTTACCTCGAAAGTATGTACCAGCCGCTGGCCATATTTATCGGTGTGCCGATGCTGTGGGATGTGCTGCCGTTTGCGCGGCGGCCCCGGCTGGCGTTCGGCTTGCTGGCGGTGGTACTTGCCGCGAGCCTCGCCCGCATCGGCACGGGGCACGAACGCTGGACGCAACGGCTCCGGTGGGCCGAAAATTTTCTGGCAGAAACCGCCCCGCGCCCTGCCCGGAAATTGGTCGTTGGCGAAAGCCAAGTGCCGATGGAGTTGCTCGGTTTTTCGTGGGGCACGCCGTTCGAGTTTTTGCTGCTGTCCGCGCTCGAACACCCGGATTCGGCGCGGTGCCTCATCGTTGCGCCCGACCCAGCGGCTTTGCAGCCCGCGATGTCCGAAAAACGCCTGCTGCTGGGCGATAAAAACTTCCGGTTCGCGACCTTTCCGAAGCAGTATTTCAACCCGCAGGACACGTCGGCGTATGTTTTTTATTGATGCTTTCGGGAAGGGGGAATTGAGCATAAGTCGTTGATTGACAATGAAAAAGAGCGGGGCAGCACCAGTGCTGCCCCGCTCTTTTTTCGGTTCATATTTTCAAGTCCCGGAGGTCGAACGAAAAGCCCGGCAACAAATCCTCGCCGGAGAGCGTGTGCCCGAAATTGTCGTAAAACTCGGATGTGCCGTCGGCGCGGTACACCCATGCCTGTTGTTTGAGTGGGTCAAGCAGCCACGCCAATTGTACGCCATTGGCAATCCATACATCGGTCATCTTCTTTTTCAGGGTGCTGATTCGGTCGCTTTCGGAGCGGATTTCCATGACAAATTCGGGCACGATGGAGGCGATGCTGCGCCGTTCCTCCGGCGAGAGGCGGTTGATTTTTCGCATCGAAACCCACGCGCCGTCGGCTTTGTGCTGGGAGCCGTCGGGCAGGTCGAAGGACGTGGACGGGCTGAAGACGCGACCGCTGGGGTTGGTTTTTGACCAGTTGGCGAGCAGGCGGAATGCTTCGCCCTCATAGTAGCCGGAATCGAAAGTCATGGGGGGGTGTATTGTGATTGTTCCGAATTTGTCGCGTTCGATTTTCCAATCGGGGTTTTCCAGCACAAAGGCGTGGAACCGTTCGCGGGACATTTTGCTCCGCACGACGACCGCTTCCCCACCGATGGGGAAAGTGATTGTGGGGGTGATTCTTGGTGCTGCGATAGCTGCTTCCATGATTTGATACTTGGTTGGTTGGATAGTCGGTTAGTTTATGGGGCTTCAACTTTTAGTCATTTTCAACTCTTTTCATCTCCCGAAGCCAATCCCGCGCCGCTGGAAAACCTGCAGTTTGTCCTTGTCGAAGGTAAACGTCGCCACATCGTCAAGCGTGATGGCGTGCAAGTCTTCCTCGGCTTGACGGGTTTTGGGAAGCGACGCAATGCGGAGATTTTGGTTTTTGATGGTTTCCAGCACCACCTGCCGCACGGTGCGGGCGTTGCCGAAATATTTGTCGCGGAACTGGTGCAGGAAGGCCATGTAGCGTTGCAGGTGCTCTTTGGCCTGCTCGGTCACGCGGAAGTTTTCCTGCTGGAACATGAACAGCGCGATTTCCTGCAACTCCTCCGGCGAGTAGTCCTCGAAGCGAAGCACCTTGTCGAAACGGCTGCCGAGTCCGGGGTTGGCTTTCAGGAAATTGTCCATGTTTTCGGGATAGCCGGCCACGAACACGAAGAACTCGCCCCGATGGTCTTCCATGCGTTTGAGCAAAGTCTGGATGGCCTCGTCGCCGAAGTCGCCCTGCGAGCTACGCCCGGTGGTCGTGAGGGCGTACGCTTCGTCAATGAACAGCACGCCGCCCATGCTTTCTTCGACGCGCTCGGCGGTTTTCATAGCCGTCTGGCCGACGTAGCCGGCGACCAAACCTTGCCGGTCGGTCTCGACCATGTGGCCGCGTTCGAGTACGCCGAGTGCCTTGTAAATCTTGGTCAAAATGCGGGCGACGGTCGTTTTGCCGGTGCCGGGGTTGCCGACGAAAACCGTGTGCAGGAAAAACCGCCCCAGCACGTCGCGCCCGCTTTCGCGGTAGTAGCGCACGAGGTTGACCAGTTCGCGGATTTCTTTTTTGATGTTGTCCATGCCGATGAGCGCGTCCATTTCGCGCAGTGCGGTGTGGAGCAGGGCCTCGTCCACAGGGATGTTCGGCTGGGCGCGTTTTCGTACAACTTGCACATTGTCAACGTCTTCGCGCAGCACGACCGACAGGGCTTCGGGCGCGAAGTCGGCCACGTTTTTCATCGCCATGAGCCGCAGGCCCATCTGGATTTTGGCTTTGTCAATCAAATCATGCACGAAGCGGGCATTGCCGAAGGTGCGGTTGCGCTTGCGATAGGCCTCCGTGATGATTTCGTCAATCGCCAGTTTGGCCTCGCGGGCGAGCACGACCTCTTTTTCTTGGGCGGCGAATTCGGCGATTTGGCTCAATTCCTGTGGCAAATAATCCGTGAACTCGAACGTCATTTTGAAGCGGCTGCGAAGGCCGGGGTTCGAGTCCAAAAATGTTTTCATTTCCTTCGGATAGCCGGCCACGATGATGGCGATGTCGCCCGTGCCACTGGAAAGTTCTTTGACCAAAATCTCGATGGCCTCTTTGCCGAAGTCCTTTGTGTCCTCTGGCGAGCGGCTCAGGGCGTATGCCTCGTCAATGAAAAGCACGCCGCCGCGCGCCAGTTCGATGGCCTCTTTCATCTTCGGGGCCGTTTGGCCGATGTACTCGCCGACGATGTCCGTGCGGTCAACCTCGTGGACGTGGCCTTTGCTCAGCAGGCCCATTTTTTTGTAAAGGCGGCCCATCATCTTGGCGACGGTGGTCTTGCCTGTGCCGGGGTTGCCGATGAAGATGGAGTGTGGGTTGATGCCGTCTTTCTCGTTGAAGCCCTTGTCTTTGCGCAACTGCAAAAACTGAATGTATTGGCTGTGCTCGCGTACTTTTTGTTTGATTTCGGTGAGGCCGATGAGCGCGTCGAACCGTGCCATCACCTCCTCGAATGTCTCCGTGTCCTCCTCTTCGGGCTGCAAATAGACGTGCTGATTTTGGTTGGGCAGCCATACGGCGTTCGTGCCCTCCTGCCAATCCACGCTCACCTCGAAGGGCATGACGGCCAGCACTTGATCCATGAACACGACCTCGGCGGAATAGCGGTCGAGCCGCCACGAGCCTTTCACGTTGCTGCCCCAGCCGGCGGTGATTTTCACGCCCTCGTCGCCCTTTTCCACGCGGTGCAGGCGCACGACTTGGCCTTTGAGTTCTTTTGCGTCGTTGTAAAATTTGATGAAGAGCTCGCACTGCCACTGTTTGCTGACGAGCAGGTTTTTCAGCACGACCTCCGTGTAGATGTAGCGCGTGTCGTCGCTGTGGAATTTTTTCAGGTAGATGCGCTCAAACTCCGGCACGTCGTCGTATGGGCCTTCGTACATCCGCAGGCTGGCGATGCTGCAGTAGGGGTTGTCGTTTTTGGCGATTGGCCGCCCGGCCTCTTCGACGTAGAAATACTTGGTCGCCGCTTTTTCGCCTTCAATCCAAGCCTCCCAATAATAGCTGCCTTTTTTCCAGAACACGCCTTCCTGCTTGTTGCCCCAACCTTCGCGGACGTAGCCGATGTGGTCGTACTTGCTCACTTTGCGTCGGAACGAAAGGGCGCAAATCTCTTTTTTCTGCTTTTTCACGGCGTAGCACCGCAACTCGACGTTGATTTCCCAGTCCTCGATGTCAAAATATTTGTTGTGGAACGACAGCTCGGCGTAGATGTAGCTGGTTTCAAGCCGGTCGAACACCTGTCGGTACTTCTTTTTGTTGTCGGCCAGCCATTCGGTGGAGGCATATATTTTCAATTCGCGGAACTTCCACCGACGGAACCCGGCCTGCTCGTGCGGAATCAGCGAAGTAGATGTGGTTTGGAACATGGAAATGCGATTCAAATGGACGAGGAAAACGGTGCGGGGTATTTGAGCGGTAGGGCGTGGGGCGTTGCCCGCCGAAACATCCTCAGGCTTTCAACCTCACGATAACGAGCGACAAATAAAATCAATTCGTCAACAAACGGGGTGGGTTTCGCCGTCGCCAATTTCTAAAATCGGTGAACCACGCTTTGAACCCTATGCAGCGGAGGTTGTTTTGATGCCAATTATTCTACTTTTGCCGCCGTTTTTTCGGCACGTCCCGAAGTGCGCGCGGTGCAGATTCTTGAAAATCAATAACTACACCGTCGCTCCTGCCCTGTGTTCATTGCGAAAACCACCCGTCATGGCTACCGTTCGTTTTCAGTTTGAAGATAAATCCATCCCTGCAAAAATCGTTCACAACGTGCCCGCCGATATGTCCATCCTCGAAGTCACGGAGGAGCACGACGTGCACCTGAACCACAACTGCGGCGGTGTCTGCGCGTGCAGCACCTGCCATGTGTACATCGAAAAAGGCGACGAATTTTTGGAGGAAATCTCCGACAAGGAAGAGGATTTCATTGACCGCGCCATCAACCCGCGCCTCGAAAGCCGCCTCGCTTGCCAGTGCATCATCCTCGAAGAAGGTGCTGATGTGACCGTGACCATCCCCGACCAGCGGCGCATCATCGGGCACGAGCATTGAATTGAGAACTGGAAATCGAGGAAATTTCTGATTTCCAATCCCTATTTCTTCCCCTTTGTTTTCCGCAGCACGCCAATCCTGAATTTTTCGCGGTATTCGCTTTCGGCCACGAAGTACCATTGCCCGTTCCACTCGCGCAGGGTGCAGGGGAGCGGCGATACGCCGGAGCGTTGAGCAAAATCGAGATCGGATTCTTCTGGGCTTCCCGTGCGTTTCATCTTGGCCACCCGGAACGAGGTGTTCGGCCATTTTCCGTCGTTCCAGAGCAGGCAAAAACCGCCGTCGGGCATCCCGATTTTTGCGAAAGAAGCCACGAATGGGTCGTTGCCGCCCGGCAAATTCTGACCCTTGCCGACGACCCGCGTGGCTGTGATTTGAAAGGCCGAATCGAACTTGAAAACCACCGCGTCCTCCAAGCGATTGGGCGGGAAAAGCGACAGTTTTTCGCGCTCCGCGAACAGCCACAGCCGCCCGTCGGCAGCCCAATCCGCCGAGCGCAGCGCGTAATTTTCGATGGGTTCTTTGCGCTCGTGCGCTTTGTCGGAGAGCATGGCGCGGCGCACGGGATTGGGCAACGGAGCCTGTCGGAGCATCCGCCCGCCGCCCGTTTCGGGCGAGATTTGATAGGCAAAGTAGTTTTCCCAGATCGCGTTGGAAGCATCGCCGCCGAAGCCTGCGAGGTAAACCTGCCCACCCACATTGTCTGTAAAAACGACGGAAGCCGTGTGTTTTTTCCCAGTTTCGGGATAAAAAGCCAGTGGTTGGGCTTTGTCGTTGGTGAGCACGAAAACCGCCAGCGAAAACGGCGCGACCGATTCGGCCAAGTATTCGTTGGCAGGCAGGCGACCGTCGGGGAAGTAGCTCGTGGCTCCCCCGAAGGGCTTGGCAAAACCCCAGTTGGGCCGGTCGTACACCCGCGCCAAAAGGCACACCGCCCCCGTGCGGCTGACGAAAAAATCGCGGGCCTCGAAGGTGGCCGGGTCGCCGGGCAACTCGGTGGATTTTTGCCACATTTTGGTCAACCTGCGGTCGAAAACAGCCACTTCCATGCGGTTTTGCCCAGCCCGCCTGTCCACGAAAAAAACGCAAGTGTGGCTGCCGTCCGAAGCACGGGAAAACCAGACTTCCGGGTTGGGGGCTTTCGTCTGGAAAAGTTCGAGCGGCTCGCCAGCCCACTTTTTCGCCACGAAATCGAACCGCCGCGCCCGCACGGACGCGCTTTCGTGCCAGACGAGCAAGAAGCAACTGTCGTTGGCCGGAGCGCAGAGATAGGTGCTGTTTTCGGGCAGGGGCAGGCGCAGTTCGTGCAAGCGGTTGCCTTCGTTGGTCAGGATTTCGAGGAAAGGAATCCGCCGCGCAACGCGGTCGTTTTCAGGTATTTGCGAGCGGAGCAAATAAAAATTCCGGGCATCCACGCGGAGCAGTTGCTCGGTCAAGCGGTCTTTGGGCGAGCGCGTTTTTTCGAGCCATTCGAGTTCGAGCGGCTGCGCCGAAAGTTGGGCAAAAGCCAAAAGCAAAGCGAAAAGCGGGGCGCAGGGTAGTCCTGATTTTTTCATGGCTGGTGGATTTGATGACCAAAAATTTCGGGTGCCAAACCTACTGTCCGCAGCGACTGAAATGGCCGGAATTGACTGGAAACTTTCTTTTCCGGGGCGAATCGGGCATTTGGCCGAGCGAACTGGCCAGTATGGTTTCTGCTTAACATTGGAGATACAAATGCTTGTCAATCAAATTTTTACACAAAGCCATTGAACAATTCCGTTCGGCAGGGTTTCAAAGTTTAGATTTGCACAGATATCATTTTTTCACCTTTTCAAACATCGCCTATGCACAGACTGCTGACCCGGCTCATCGTGAACACTATCCTCCAAAGAAAACACGCTGCCGCCGCCCAAAAATCGTTCGACGATTTCTCAAACTATCGGCTGGCAAAGGGATTGCGTGAGTTGCAAATCGTCGCACGGCAGTACACGACAAGCGTGTTTTTGGTCGGCTGTGGCATCCTTTCAGCAGGCTTTGGACTGAAAGGTTTTTTGCTTCCCAATCATTTCATTGACGGCGGCGCGACGGGCATCGCGCTTCTGACCGCAGGGCTGACGGGTTGGCCGCTCCCAGTGCTACTCGTTTTGATAAACATTCCGTTCATTTTGCTGGGCTATCGGGTCATTGGGCGTGGTTTCGCGCTGAAAACTGCGTTGGCCATCGGAGGCCTGGCACTTTGCACGGCGTTTTTTCCATATCCCATCATCACAGAGGACAAGCTTTTGGTCGCTGTTTTCGGCGGTTTTTTCCTCGGTGCGGGCATCGGTTTGTCGGTGCGGGGCGGCGCGGTGATTGACGGCACGGAGGTGCTCGCCATCTATTTCAGCCGCCAACGTGGGTTGACAATGGGCGATGTCATCCTGATTTTCAACATCATCATCTTCTCGGCGGCTGCGTGGCTGCTCACTTTGGAGACGGCTTTGTACTCCATCCTTACTTATCTGGCGGCCTCGAAAGCGGTGGATTTCATCATCGAAGGCATTGAAGAATACACGGGCGTGACCATCATCTCCATCAAGCCCGACGAGGTGCGCGAGATGATTGTCAACACGCTGCGGCGCGGCGTGACCGTCTATGTCGGCAAAGCTGGATACGGGCGCAGTGGTTGCCGCGATTGGGAACAGGACATACTTTTTACGGTCATCACCCGGCTGGAACTGAGCAAACTGAAAGCAGAACTCGAAAAAATAGACCCCAACGCCTTCACCGTCATGCACAGCATCAACGACTCCAAGGGCGGCCTGCTGAAAAAACGCCCGTTGCACTGAAAACACGGCACAACTTTCGCTTTGCGCCTTGCCATCGGCCAAACTTTGTTGTGAAATATTTACCTACTTTTGCCGCCCAAAAACCGGCAACCCAAAACCCATTCGACCTTCCCCGCGTTTTAAAGCGCGTCCAATAATTTTTTCACCAACCAGTTTTCACAGTTTTTCGCGCAGCGTCGCACTTGTTTGACAAGCCCGATTTGCCGATAGCATCTTTGCGCGAAAAAACACGAGACCAAGCATGAGACAGCTCAAAATCACGAAGTCCATCACCAACCGGGAAAGCCAATCGCTCGAAAAATACCTGCAAGAGATTGGCAAAGTGGACTTGCTGACCCCCGAAGAAGAGGTAGATTTGGCGAAACGCATCAAGCAAGGCGACCAAATCGCCCTCGAAAAACTGACAAAGGCCAACCTGCGCTTCGTCGTTTCGGTGGCAAAACAATACCAAAATCAGGGCCTCTCCCTCTCCGACCTCATCAACGAGGGCAACCTCGGCCTCATCAAAGCAGCCCAGCGTTTCGACGAAACACGCGGCTTCAAGTTCATCTCCTACGCCGTTTGGTGGATTCGCCAGTCCATTTTGCAGGCTTTGGCCGAGCAATCGCGCATCGTGCGCCTGCCCTTGAACAAGGTCGGTTCGCTGAACAAAATCAACAAAGCCTTCTCCGAACTCGAACAGACATACGAGCGCGAGCCTTCCGCCGAGGAACTTGCCGAACTGCTCGAAATCACGACCGAAGAGGTGGAGACCACGCTCGGCGTGGCCGCCCGCCACGTTTCGATGGACGCGCCCTTCGTCGAAGGCGAAGACAACTCGCTGCTCGATGTGCTCGAAAACACGGCCATGCCCGGCACTGACCAACATTTGGACTATGCCGATTCGCTGCGCCGCGAAATCGAGCGTTCGCTCGGCACACTGACCGACCGCCAGTGCGATGTCATCAAGCTTTACTTCGGCATCGGCGTGGAACACCCCATGTCTTTGGAAGACATCGGCGAGAAATTCGGCCTCACCCGCGAGCGTGTACGCCAGATTAAAGACAAGGCAATCAATAAGTTGCGCGCCACCTCGCGCAGCAAACTGCTGAAATCCTACCTCGGCGCATAAGTTCCAACTTGCCCGAAAACACGCTGCCCCGCCCAGTTCCGACCGAGCGGGGCAACTTGTTTTCGGGCAAGAAAATTCACCAAGTGGAGGATTGATACCAGCCCGGCGGCGGGAAATAGCGGCCCTCGTTTTCGGCGGCCTGTCGGCGTAATTCCTCTTCGAGGGCTTGTCGGCGGGCCAGTTCGACGGCTTCGCGCTCGTCTTTTGTCATATCGAAAGCATCGCGCGGCAAGAAGTATTGTTTTTCCTCGCTTTGCATCTCGGCATAAGGGTCGGCTTCGGCTTCGTCTTCTTCCAGTTCGCCCTTGAACCAAAACGACGCAAAAATGCCCGCGAAACTCCCCAATAGGTGACTCTCCCACGAAACTCCCTCTTGGTCGGGCAGCACGCCCATAAACATCCCGCTATACAACACCATAACAATCAAAGCCAAAATGATGCTCCGCAGGCTGCGCCGGAAAATGCCGTTCCAGAAAATGAACGCCACCAAACCATACACCACGCCGCTCGCCCCGATGTGGTAAACAGGTCGTGCCAACAGCCACACGGCCACGCCTGTCAGCAGGTAAATCATCCAAAAAGCCCGCATGGCGACCTTTCGGTAGAAGTACATCGTGATGAAAGTGAGTGCGAAAAGCGGGGCAGTGTTCGAGGCCAAGTGCCCCCAGCTGCCATGCACGAGCGGCCCGGTGAAGATGCCCGTCATGCCCCAAATCCGGCGCGGATAGATACCCCATTCGCCCCAGTCGGCGAGCGTAATCCATTGAAAAACAAAGGCTAACCAAATCGTCAGCACCGCCAGCAAGGGGAATTGCAGGCTATCCACGAAGTGCCGTCGCGTGGTTTCCATGCTATCGTTTTCGCTTTCGATAAAGGCGTTCATCAAGGCAAAGAATATTTGTGGGATGTTGGCAGATGTGCGGGCTTGGGATTCAGACCAAGGCAAACAGCAAGGCCGATGCCATTGTTCGGCAACGAGGCTGGCTTGAACTCCAAACTCAAATCATCGCTCACGTCAAACTGGTTTAGGTGCGCGTCCACAAAAGCCTCCGCAGTCACCAACAGGTAGCTCAAACCCAGAAAAATGGACGACAGTTCGAGGTTTTTGCGGGCCGTGTCGCGGCGGAATTTCAAGGACGTGGCATCCAGCCGGTCGTAGGGCGACTCCACCGGGAGGTCGTTTACCTTGTTGAAATAGGCAGTTTTCAGGGTGCGGTAGGCTTGTAAATTGTTGGTTTCCAGCCAAATCATGCCGCCCAAGCCGCCGTACACGAGCGGCAACTTCCACCAAGCGCGGTTGTATGCTTGCCCTGCACCCGGCAAAATCAGCGACATGAACATGGCCTTGCGCGGGTTCGGATAATCTTTTCGGATGAAATGCGTCGCGCCACGCCACACGCGGCGAGGGAAAGAGGCTTTGGCAGTCGAATCTACCTTCACCAAACTTGAATCCGGCGAAATTGCCGACAGCGCAACTGCCGCCGAGTCCGGTTTTTGGGCAAAGCCCATCAGTGCGAACAATTGAAAAACAAAAACAAGAGCCGGATTTTTCAGCATTTGAAAAGCAAGATTGGGCAGGCAAAAGTAGGGCGTACTTTTGCGCGAACATGGAAAAAACGCCACAACTCGAAGCATTCGCCAACCGCCTCGCCAAGCTGCACAAGCATTGGGGCAAATGGGCACGGCGGCAGGGCATCACTTGCTATCGCCTGTACGACAACGACATCCCCGGCACGCCCTTCGCGGTGGATGTGTACGAGGACGCGCTGCACGTCGCCGAATACGCCCGCAATCATGGCATGGAACCAAACGAACACGCCGAATGGCTCGCGGCCTGCCTCGCGGTGATGAGCGAAGTTTTGGCGGTGCCGACCGAAAAAATCTACCTGAAATACCGCCAACGGCAAAAAGGCGAAGGGCAATACGAACGCTTCGACCGGGCCAACGCCGAAAAAATCGTGGCCGAAAACGGCCTGAAATTCATCGTCAACCTCTCGGACTACCTCGACACCGGCCTGTTTCTCGACCACCGAAACACCCGCCAAATGGTGCGCCAGATGTCCGACGGCAAGCGTGTGCTCAATCTTTTTGCCTACACCGGCTCGTTCACGGTGTACGCAGCGGACGGTGGCGCAGCCAAGACTTTGACCCTCGATATGTCGAACACTTACCAACGCTGGGCGCGTAGGAACTTGGCATTCAATGGATTAGCTGGCTCGAACCACGTTTTTGAACAGGTGGACGTGCTCGAATGGCTGCACGACCCACCCCGCGATTTGTGGGACATCATCGTGCTCGACCCGCCCACGTTCAGCAACAGCAAAAGCATGAACGGCACCCTCGACATCCAGCGCGACCATGTTTGGCTCCTGAACCGCACGCTTGATTTGCTCTCGCCCGGCGGCACCCTGTTTTTCTCGACCAATGCCCGAAAATTCAAACTCGAAGCCGACCAAATCCGCCGCGCCAACATCCAAGACATCAGCAAACAAACCGTGCCGGAGGATTTTCGGAACGAGAAAATCCACCAGTGCTTTCGATTGGAGTTGAAGAGTTGAAAAGTGGAATTGGTTGAGAAGCTTTTTGACTTGCTTTACCGCAAATTTATAGGTGGGGTGTGATGTATAATCCCGGGGATTTTGATTGAGTTTAAGGAAACCCATGGCCCGAAAAGTGTCAG
>JBKBIC010000007.1:0-47161 GCA_046299435.1 Saprospiraceae bacterium | reverse complement strand
TAGTCTGCTGGTCGGTTAGTCCGCACGAAACGACCGACTAACCGACTACTCTGACTAACCGACCAACCGACTAACCGACTACAACCCAAGACATGATTGGAGGATGCGGTTGTCAAAAGCCGTGTCCTCCTCTCGCCAAACGCGCCCCCTGTTCAGGCGAACACACATTTTGGAGCCAGCTTCTGCTGCTCGACGATTGGCCGTCCGGCCAGTTGCGGGAGCTGGGGCTGGCTCTGGTGCTTTCCCAAAAACCCGGCAAAACCCACCAAAACCCGAAAACTTTCCGGTCTCGCTTTCGGGCGCGGCTATTTTTCCGCACCAAACACGCATTCATGCCGAACACCCATCTCGCACGTTTGAAAAACGCGCTCGTCCGGCCTATGGCTGGTGGCGCGTGGCTGTCCGAAGTGGACGGGCTGCGGTTCATTGCCATTTTCACGGTCGTGCTGCAGCATTTGTTGGAGCGGTTTGCGCGTCGTTCGCCGCTCGATTTGCCGCACCCGGTCATTGACGACCAGTTCGCGTTTTTCATCAGCCGGGGCACGGTGGGCGTGTTCCTGTTCTTTGCCATCAGCGGGTTCGTGCTGGCCCTGCCGTTTGCCAAAAGCCACCTTTTGGACGCGCCGAAGGTCAGTCTGCGGGCATTTTACACCCGCCGCCTCACCCGCCTCGAACCGCCGTACATCGTCTGGATGACCGTTTTCGCGCTGGTGTTGCTCGTAAAAGGCGCGTACACACTGCCCGCACTTTTCCCGCACTGGCTCGCCAGCATCACTTACACGCACGTCGTTTTTTGGCCGAACGACTACTCGCCCATCAATCCGGTCACTTGGTCTTTGGAAATCGAGGTGCAGTTTTACCTGCTCGCGCCTTTCCTTTCGGCAGCCTATTTCGGCATCCGCAATGCCCGCACCCGACGCATCGGGCTGCTGGCGTTCACCATCGGTTGGATGCTGTTGCAGCACTACATGGGCTGGTGGTTTTTTCCGGGCCGCAACACACTCGCCGGGCATTTGCAGCACTTCCTTGTCGGCTTCCTCATGGCCGATTTGTACCTGACCGAGTGGCGCAAGGGCGCCCCACAGCACCGCATCTGGGATTGGCTCGCGCCCCTTGCCTACGTCGCCATGTGCTACACTTGGACGACCGAACTCTGGAAAAACTTCGCCTTCACCGCCGCGCTGCTCGTGCTTTTCATGGCCGCTTTTCGCGGCGTGGCGTTCCGGCAGATGCTCCAAAACCACTGGGTCGCAGCCTTCGGCGGGATGTGCTACACCATCTATTTGATGCACCTGCCGCTGCTCGAAGCCCTTGTGATTTTCACCGCGCCCGTCACGTTCACCGACATTTTGTGGGTCAATTTCGTGTTGCAGACGCTGCTCTGCCTGCCCGTCGTGGCCGTCGCGTCCGCGCTGTTTTTCCTCATCTTGGAAAAGCCGTTTATGCGAAAACGCGCACCCGGCGAGCCAGTTTTTAATTTCCCAAAATTCTCGTTGTCAAGCATTTACAAAAAAAACGCGGCCTCCAAAACTGCCCTTTCGGCACCTGAGTTTCTGAAAAACAAGACGCTCGTCGCGCTGCTTTTTGCCCTGCTGACCGGCGCAAATCTGCGGGCGCAAACTGCCGCCGCCGTGCCGCCGCCGACCGTCCAAAACGTCCGAGTCGTGCAAAGCCCGCCCGTGCAAACGCTGGATGTGGTGGACGTGGAAGCCGACTCGACCACCGGCCCGAAGCCGCTCGATTCGCTGCGCCTGCGCCCGCTGCCCGAGCTCATCGAGTCGGCCCTGCGGCTCGACCCCAGCCTCAAAGCCAACCGCGTGGACAGCGACAAACAGTTCCTCGCGTGGCAGGTGCAAAAACGCGGCTGGGCCGACCTCGTATCGCTCAACGGCGGCGGGGCCTACGGGAACGGCCTCCTGACCGAGGCGCGGGCGGTGGACAATGGCACCGTCACCGTCTCCACCGGGCGGCTGAGCACGACCGTCACGCTGGGCCTGAACGTGCGCGTGACGGGCGGCGACGTATTCACCCGGCGGCAAAAAACTCAAATCCAAAAACTCCAACTCGACCGCCTGCAACACGAACGCACGGCCATCGAAATGGACATCCGAAAAGAAGTGACAGCCCTGTACTGCCAACTCGAGGTGGCCCTCGCTGTGGTGCGGCTCAAATACGAAGCCCTTGAAAACGTGCGGATTGCGATGGGCTTGGCCGAAAAATTCTTCCGCGAAGGCCAGTTGCAACTGACCGAGTACAGCACTATGCTCGGCAAAATGACCGCCGCCGAAGAAGAGTGCGTCAAGGCAAAAATGGAAGCCAAAAAACTGAGCCTCGACCTGCAACTGCTCGTCGGGGGGACGTGCTGGCAGTAGGCGGTTTGCAGTAGGCGGTGGGCAAACCTTCAAGATTCCCACTGCAAACTGCCTACCGCAAACTAAAAACTAAAAAATGAACCTGATAGAATTCCTGCGGCTGATTGACCGCAACTTGCTCAAAATGATGCTGGCCGCCATTGTGGCGGGGGCCACCGTTTTTTACCTCACCCGGAACGCACCGAAAGAATACGAGACGCACACCATCCTGAACACCGGCCTCGTCACGGGGTACAACATCGAGCGCAGCGGCGGCGGGCGCATTGACTACGGCCTGACGAACAACGAAATGGAAAACATCCTCGGCATCATCCGCAGCCACGCCACCCTGCAAGACCTCTCCACGCAAATCCTCGCCCAATGTTTGATGCTCAACCGCCCCGTCCGCGACACGCTTTGGTCGGAGGGTTTTGTCAATTTGCGGGAGGAGATACCGAACGAGCTGCGCGAAAAAATCGTCGTCCCCAATTCATACGAGCGCACGCTGAGCAACGTCATCGCCCTGCGCGACAGCCCTGAAAAGAACCCCGTCAAAAACATCCTCACCGGCGGCCACCGGCTTTTTGGCGTGGAGAGCTACGAGAAAATGACCGTCCGCCGCGAGGGCAACACCGACATGATCCGCATCGCGTGGACGACGACCGACCCCGCCGTGTGCCGCAACGCCATCATCCAACTGACCAGCCTCGTGGTGGAACGCTATCGGGGCATCAAAGAAGGCCAATCCTCCAACGTGCTCGAATTTTTCGAGAAAGCCACCCGCGAGGCCGCCGCCGCCCTCAACGGCAAAGAGGACGAGGTGCTCAACTTCATGGTCGCCAACAAAATCATCAACTATTACGAGCAAACACGCTTCATCGCCGCCAAAAAAGAAGACCTCGACGAGCTGTATTTCAAGGAATTGATGACCCTCGCAGCCGCCGATTCCATCCGGCGCGGGCTGGAAAACAAGCTCGCCGGGCGCGTCGAACTGCCCAGCATCAACAACCTGCTCATCGGCAAGCGCAACGAGCTCTCGAACATTTCCGCCCAAATGGCCGCCCTCGAAATCAGCACGACCAGCGCGGCGGACTCCTCCAAATCGCTCATCCACGTCAACGAACGCGCCATCCGCGAGCTGCAAAGCCGCTCCGAAAAAATCAAGGGCGACATTCGCCGCGCTGCCGAGTCGGCTTTCGCCGTGCAGCGCACACCCGACGGCATCGAGACCAAAAACCTGCTCACCGAGTGGCTCGGCCACTGGATAACCGTCGAGCAGACCCTCGCCCGCCTCAACGTGCTGGCCGACCGCAAGCACGATTTCGACATTACTTACAGCCGTTTTGCCCCCTGGGGCAGCCGCCTCAAACGCCTCGAACGCGAGATTGACGTGGCCGAACGCGCCTACCTCGAAAACCTCCACAGCTACAACCAAGCCCGCCTCCACAAATACAACGTGATGATGTCCGCCAACCTCCGCGTGGTGGACGCGCCCATTTTCCCCGACGCGCCGCTGCCGTCCAAACGCGCCATGACGGTCATCATGGCCGCCGTCGGGGCCGCGCTGCTCGTGCTCGTGTTCTACATCGCCCGCGAATTGATGGACCAAACCCTCCGCGACCCCGAACGCGCCGCCGTCAAAACCGGCCTCGCCATCGCGGGCGCGTTCCCGCTCATGCCCGAAAATTGGCAGGGCAAGCACGGCATCAATTTCCCCATCCTCCTGCGGCGATGCACCGACACGCTCGTGCGCCAAATCCGCCTCGACCTCCGCGAATTGGACATCGTGCGCCCGTCGCAGGCCCGCGTCGCCATCGTCAGCCCACGCAGCGGCGAGGGGAAGACGACCATCGGCGACTGGATTGGCAAAAAACTGCCGCCCAGCGAGGCCGTTTGCGTCGAAATCCCGTCGCTGCTCACCGGCAACTACAATTTTGACGACCTGCAAGGCGCGGACTACGCCCTGCTCGTCGCCCGCGCCGACCGCACTTGGAACGCCGCCGACCAACGCGCCGCCGACATCGTGAGCAAAATCACGGGCAAGCCCTGCAAACTCGTGCTCAACATGACACCCGCCGACCGCCTCGAAAACATCGTCGGCGAAATCCCGAAAAAACGCTCGCCCGTCCGCCGCTGGCTGAAGAAGCTGTCGAGTTTCAATTTCAAATAAGGATTGAGGCGGGATAAATTCAACACAGAGGCACAGGGGGACAGGGGCTAAATCATTGAAAACCAATGAATAGCCTCTGTGCTCCCTGTGCCTCTGTGTTGAATAATGCAACGTGATTTTGGGCGCGAGTTCAACTGAAGTCTGGGTTTGGCTTGTCGAAAACCTGCCCCCGTCGGGCACCCCATCTTTGGCAGCGTTGACAAACCGCCAAAAACATCACATTCAATTTTAAAGCATGGCCTAAGTTTGTGGGCATCCACAAACAACGGTGCCCGCTTTGCCTTCTTTGCCAGCGCAGCAGCAGGCGAGCCGTAAACTTGATACAACCCAGCCACACTCACCCACTCACTTATTGCCTGCATGAAAAAAGCCTGCTTCCTCCTCGCTTGCGCTCTCGCCGCGCTCACCCTTCCCGCCCAAGTCGTCATCAGCCCGAACAACCCCGCCAACCCCCACGCCAGCGCGATGCTCGACGTGCAAAGCACCGACAAAGGCATGCTCGTCCCGCGCATGACCACCGCCCAGCGCACCGCCATAGCCAATCCCGCCAAAGGCTTGCTTGTCTTCGACACCAACACGAACACTTTTTGGTTTTACAACGGCAGCGCGTGGGGGCCTGTGGACGGCAACACCGTGCCCAGCACGGGCATCATCCTGAGCGAGACCGAAAACAACCCCGCCCTGACGGCGGCTGGGTTCTCGCTGATTGGCGAGACGAAGATGACCTATCAACCCGTAAACGGGGCAACCATCCCTCCATTTGCATGGACAGGCGTGACTGCAACTGATAATGCGCCCGAGAATCTGTCAGAATTTTCGTCAGTATGGACTGGGACCGAAATGATTGTTTGGGGAGGAAGCACAATTGCCGGAGGACGATATGACCCAGTTTTGGATAAATGGACATCGACTTCTCTTATAAATGCACCCTCCCCACGCATGGCGCATTCGGCGATTTGGACAGGAACAGATATGATTATTTGGGGCGGATATTTGGGAGGAACATCGTATAACACGGGCTTCCGGTACAATCCTGACACAGATACTTGGTCGCCTATCTCAATAACAAACGCGCCTTCCCCTCGCTATGGACACACCGCCATTTGGACGGGAACAGAAATGATTATTTGGGGCGGTAGCTCTGGCAGTGGCGGTTATGCCAACGGTGGTCGTTACGACCCAACGACAGACACCTGGACTACGATTTCCTCCATATCAGCACCAGCCGCTTGGATAGGACACACCGCTGTTTGGACGGGGGCAGAGATGATTATTTGGGGTGGCGCAGCCACGACATTGGTCAACACTGGCGGACGCTACAATCCTGCAAACGATAGCTGGACACCGACAAACTTGACAAACGCCCCTTCCGCCAGAGGAGGCCACACTTCGGTCTGGACAGGCACGGAAATGATAGTATGGGGTGGCGGAGCAGGAGGCGTTTTCAATGACGGCGGACGTTACAATCCGGCTTCAAACACTTGGTCGCCGCTTCCTCTTGTAAATGCCCCAGTTGGTCGTTGGCAGCATACGGCTGTTTGGACGGGCAGCGACATGATAGTTTGGGGAGGAAGGGCCAATTATTTCAACAACTGGTCAAATTTCAATTCCGGTGGTTGGTATAGCCCCTCTTTAAATAGTTGGTCAACCCTCCCAATACTCAACGCTCCGATAGGCAAGTACAATCATGGTGCTATTTGGACAGGAAAGGCGATGATAGTCTGGGGAGGTCAAGACAGTTCTACGACAATGAGCAGAACAGGTGGCATTGTGAGTCCAAGCCAAAACAAAACCCTCTACCTCTTCCAAAAAAACTAACCCCACCGCCATGCGCCACGCCATCCCACTCCTGTTTTTACTGGCAGCCACCACCGCCCATGCCCAATGGACGCAGGTCGGCGGTTATGCCTTCGCCAAGCCCGGCACCACCGTCGGCAGCGCGGGCGATGTGCGCCTCGAAGGCGGCACCTTCCGCAATCGGGGCCGGGTGTTTTGTCAAACCCTGCAAACCGATTCGGCCAGCACCCTGCGCGGCACGGGCATCTGGAACATCCGAGAAAACCTCATCGCGCTCGGCAATGTGCTGGAAACCAGCACTTTCGCAATGATTGGAGACTCGGCAAGCCTCATCCATGCCAACACCCTCCATCGCCTCTGGCTCGACAAAAACACCGGGCCGGGCGCGGTCGTCAACCTGACCGCGCCGCTCGTGCTCGCCAACCAACTGCGCTTCGTGCAGGCCGGCAACAAACTCCAACTCAACGGCCACGACCTCACCCTGCAAGCCAGCAGCACCATCGCCGGAGCCGACAACACCAATTTTGTCGTGACCAACGACGGCGGTCGGCTGCTGCGCCAAAATCTGGGCGCGAGCAACTTTCGCTTCCCCGTCGGCGCGGACGTGGACACTTACAACCCGCTGCAAATCAGCAACTTGGGCACGCCCGACGACATCGCCGTGCGCTGCCTGCCCGATGCCCTGCAAGGCGGCTCGACGGGTGCGCCCTTCGCCTCCGATGCGGTGGCCGCCGCGTGGCAAGTGACCGAAGCCGTGCCCGGCGGCTCCGATTGTACGCTCCGTGCCAGCTGGTATCTGCCCGATGAGCTGCCCAATTTCAATCGGCGGAGCTGCGCCCTGCGGCAGCACGACGGCACGGTGTGGCAGCCCGCGCCGCTCGGCACTTCGACAGGCGCAGGGCCGTACACCCGTGTCCGGGCCGGGCTGACCGAGTTGGGCTATTTCGCCGTGCTGGATGCGTCGGTGCCGTTCGCCGCCACCGATGACCGCAGCGCGTCGGCACCCTTGCAAGTGCAGGTTTGGCCGAACCCCGCGACCGACGTGGCGCGGCTGCAAATCTCAGGCGGTTCGGACACGGAATCCATTGACATCCAGTTGTTTGACGAGCAAGGCCATCTGCTGGCACAGGAAAAATTGGCCGCCAGTCCTGCGGCGTTTCCCATGCCAGTCGGGGATTTGCCGCCCGGCACCTATTTCGTGGAAGTGCGCGATGGACAGGCAAGGGCGATGGGGAGGTTTGTCAAAATGTGAAATTGGGAAATCCCGAATCCTGCGGCTGCCCTGCGTACTTTGCCACCCAAAAACACCCACTCCCGCACATGGCACGTCCACTTTTTCTCCTGATTTTCAGCGCGTTGTGGCTGTTTGGCCGCGCCCAATCCGACCCGTCGAAAAGCATCCCCGCACCCGCGCCGCCGCCGCTTTCCGGCGCGGGCGGCTGCCTCATCGTGGTGGCCCCGACCGCGCCCGAACCCGACCGCCGCGCCGCCCGTGTGCTTCAATTTTACCTGAAAAAAATGCTCGCCGCCGACGTGCTGCTGCAAACGAAGGAGGCCAAAATCGCCATCGGGCAACCCGCCATTTTCATCGGCAACAATGCGCCCGGTCTCGCCAAAACCAACCTGCGCCCACCCGCCGACTTCGCGCCCGATGCCCATTTTTTGCAAGCCAAAAACAACCAGCTCGTCATCGCGGGCGGCGGCGACATGGGCACGGAATACGGTGTGTACACACTTTTGGAACGATTGGGCTGCCGCAAATTCACGCCCCGCGACTCGTTTTTGCCCGACCTGCGCGACGGCCTGCGCTTGCCCGACATCGCCCCGACGCTCGAAACACCAGCCTTCCCGTACCGCGAACTTTGGTACGAACCCGCCTTCGACGACGGCTGGGCGCGGTGGCACAAACTGAAAACCAACCCGCGCAAAAACGAGGAGTGGGGCCTTTTTGTCCACACGTTCGACAAGCTTTGCCCGGCAGCGGAGCATTTCGAGCGGCACCCAGAGTATTTCAGTTGGAACGGCAGCCAGCGGTCGCCGGGCCAGTTGTGCCTCTCGAACGACACCGTGCGGCGCATCGTCGTGGAAAATTTGCGGCAGCGCATCCGCCAAAAACCCGCCGCGCGATATTGGTCGGTGAGCCAAAACGACAATTTCGACTACTGCCGCTGCCCGCGCTGCGCGGCTTCGGACAAACAATTAGGCGGCCCGGCGGGCACTTTGCTGGCTTTCGTGAACGCGGTCGCGGCGGAATTCCCGGACAAAATCATCAGCACGTTGGCCTATCAATACACGCGGCAGGCTCCGCGCGGCATCCGCCCGGCCCGCAACGTGAGTGTGTGCCTGTGCAGCATCGAGTGCAATCGCGGCCTCGCGCTGACCGACGACCCGACGAGCGCGGGCTTCGTGCGCGACGTGCGCGAGTGGTCGCAACTGACTGATAATCTGATGATTTGGGATTACGTCGTGCAGTTTCGCAGCTACCTCAGCCCCTTCCCGAACTGGCACACCTTGCAGCCCAACCTCCAATTTTTCCAGAAAAACGGCGTGCGGATGATGTTCGAGCAGGGCAGCGGGCGTAGCCGCAGCGAGTTTTCGGATATGCGGGCCTACTTGCTCGCCAAACTGATGTGGAATCCCGCCGCCAACATGGACTCCATCCTGACCGATTTCGGGAAGGGCTACTACGGCGCGGCGCAACCTTTCGTCTGGCGGTACATTGACACGCTCACCCAGAACCTGCTCCGCACCGACCGCCGATTGGACATCTACGGCACACCGCTTTCGGCCTCCAAAACTTGGCTCACCGACCGCGACATCAACACTTATCTCGATATCCTCGGCGAGGCGACGCAGGCGGTGGCCGACCCCAGCCGCGATGCCGACCATTTGGAAGAGGCCATCGTGCCGCTGCTGCACGCCATGTTCGAGCAGTTCAAAATCCGGGACTGGGGCTTTCCGTGCCTTGACTCGACCGCGCCGAAAAACGCCGTTTGCTACCTGCCCGCGCATTGGAACATGGTCAACGGCTTCCCGGCCCTCTGCCAAAAACACCGCTACGAGACCATGCACGAGAACAATTACCCGCCCGCGCAGTACGCCGCAGACATGGCAAAATACCTGCGCGACGGGCGCGTCATCCACCATTTCATGAACCGGAAATGGAACAATCGCGGCATGGAAGGCATTGATTTACAATTAGTTGAGCCGCCTTCGCCGCAGTACGCCGCAGGCGACCCAAGCATCTTGCTCGATTCCTATCGGGGCACCGACGACTACCGTTACAACTGGCTGGGATTCAACGGCAAAGACCTCGCGGCCACCGTCACCGTGCCAGTCGCCGTGCCCGACGCGGCCCTGCAAAAAATCACGAGCTTGTCCGTGCAGTTTTTGCAAGACCAGCAATCGTGGGTGTTTTTCCCGAAAAAAGTGGTGCTGGAAGTCTCTACCGACGGCAAAAATTTCCGTCGCGTCCGCACGGAAAACATCGAAGTCGTGCCCGACGGCAAAAAATCCATCCGCCGCATCAATGCTCGCTTGCCGGAGCCGGAAGCCATCCGAGCCGTGCGCGTCACTGCCGAAAACCTGAAAACTTGCCCGGCGTGGCACCCATGCAACGGGCAGCCGTGCTGGATTTTCGTGGATGAAATTGTGGTGGAATGAGCGTTTGATTGGCGAGTTACCCGAAAACCTTGCACGTCAGCACCGTCACGTCGTCCGGGAACGGTACGCGCTCGCGGTATTTTTCGACGGCGGCCAGCAGGTTGGTGTTCAGGTCTTTGGCCGGCAGCCCGGCGTTTTCGAGCAGAAAATCGCAGAGTTTATCCTCGCCGAAGGCTTCGCCGGCGCGGTTTTGCACGTCGGTCAGCCCGTCGGTGTAGGTGAAAATGAGTGATTCGCCTGTCAGGCACATCCCCCCGATTTCGAGGAAAGGCAGGTCGGGCATGAAGCCGAGGACCGTGGTGCCGTTTTTGAGGCGCACAGCTTCGCCGTTCATCAGCAGCAGGGGCGGGGTGTGGCCGGCATTGACGTAGTGCAGGGTTCGGTCGTGGGAGTCGTATTTGGCGAGGAAAAGCGTGATGAACCGGTCGCCCTGCGTCACCTTGAACACGGCGCGGTTCAGTTCCTGCACGAGTTCTTCGAGTGTCGCGCCGCGGTGGACGAGCGAGTGCAGGTTGGCCTGAAAATTCGCCATGAGCAGGGCCGCCGACACGCCTTTGCCAGTGATGTCGGCGATGGCGAAGGTGATTTTTTCGCCAGGGAACTCCACTACATCGTAATAGTCGCCGCCGACGGCAAAGTGCGGTTTGTAAATGCTCGACAGCTGGTATTTTTTCCCGGCGGGCAGGCGCGAAGGCACGAGCGTGCGCTGGATTTCGGCGGCCAACTCCACCTCGCGGTTGAGGACTTCTTGGCGGAGTTGTTGCTTGAACAGCCGCTTGTTTTCGATGGCTACGGCGATGACGTTCGTGATGGTCGTGACGAACTGCACTTTGTTGTACACATCGTCGTCGTCGCCGAAGCCGCCGATGAAGGCATACGCAATCGGCGAGGTTTTGTGGATGACCGGGATGACGAGGTCAAACTGTTGGATGAGCGGGTGCGTGGCATTTTCGAGGCCGGTTTTGCCTTTGAAGCGCGAAAGTTCGGGGCTGATGTCCTGTTCGAGCAGTTCGGGCGGCACGTCGAGCGAGGTTTTGCACTCCCACACGCCGCTGTCCTTGAAAAACAGGGCCATTTTTTTGATGCCGATTTCCCATTTCAGAAACGAGCTGTACATGCTGAAAAGCCCTTCCGCCGCCACGTTGTCGTTGATGGCTTGCGTGATGGAAAGCAGGCTGTTGATTTGCAACTGTTTCAGGTTGATTTCCCGTTCCAGTTTGTCAATCCTCGATAGCGTGCGCTTGATTTCTGATAATTCGGGCATGGGACTTCGGCAGCAAGTGAATTGGCCGGGAAGGTACAGACGAATTACGATTTGCGAATTACGAGTTGGGATTGGGAAATTTGAAATTGAACAATTTCAAATTTCAAATCAAAAACAGCCCGTTTTCGTAAATTTTCTCGCCGTCGGCCCAGATTTCGCCGCCTTGTTTCATGTCGGTAATCATGTCCCAATGCACGGGCGATTCGTTTTTGCCGCCCGTTTGCAGGTAGCTCTGCCCGACGGCCATGTGGATGGTCCCGCCGATTTTCTCGTCAAAAAGGATGTTTTTGGTCATGCGCTGGATGTTGTAGTTCGTGCCGATGGCCGCCTCGCCGAACCGCCGCGCACCGGGCATGGCAAACACGCGGTCGAGCACGTCTTGGCCGCGCCGCGCCTCCCATTTTTCGATGAGGCCGCCGCGCACCCACAGCGTCACGCCCTCCACTTCGCTGCCCTGATAGATGCACGGCAACGAAAAATGCACGCGCCCATCCACTGCGTCCTCAACCGGACTGGTGTACACTTCGCCGCTGGGCATATTGGTTTGGCCGTCCGAATTTATCCACGTTCGCCCGGCGGTGGAGAACGTGATGTCGGTGCCGTCGGCGAGGTAACGCACTGTTTTACAACGGTTTAAGTGGTCAACGATGCGCTGCTGCTCGGCGCGGCGGTCGAGCCAACGCTGCATCGGGTCGTCGTCAAAAAGGTTGCAAGCGGCATAGACAAACTGCTCGTACTCCGAGAGCGACATCCCGGCTTCCTGCGCCGCCGCGTCGGTCGGGTACTGGCACAAATTGCGGCGCAGGGCGCGGGTGGCCGTGCGCTCGAAGTACGTTTTGGAGATGCCCGACGTGGCTTCGGCGCGGATTTTTTGCCGTTCGGCGGGCGTGTTTTGGCCTTCGCGCAGGTTGAAAGGGGCGCGGATGACGAGGTAGCAATCATACGTTTCCATCGCCAAACGGCGCGTGGGCGAGGCCGTGCGGAGGGCTTCTTCGCTGGCCGCGTGCATGAAAATCGCGTCTTGTTCGCGGAACGCCAAATCGCATTCCACGAGCGCGGCCCCGGCTTCGAGCGCGGCCCGATAGACCTCCCGGACAAGCGGCTCCGCCAGCAAAGTGCTGGCAATCAAGACTTTATCGCCCGGTTTTACGCCGAGGCAGTAATGAGTGAGTAGGTGTGCGTAGCGTTGCTGGATGGTTTGCATGGTGACGATTTTGCGAAATTCAAATTCAAATTTTTACTTCAAACACGCCCTCTGCCAGCGGCTGGCCGTTGACCAGAATCCGCAGTCGGTGTGCGCCGGGGAAATGTTTGCGGGTTGTGAAATCTTGGAAACGCTGCCGCCGCACGATGTTGTCCACAGCCCCGGCTGGCAATTCCAACTCTTTGATTTTGAACACTTTTTGCGAAATTTTGCCCGTGCTCGTCAGGTAGTCAATGCCGTATTCGACGCGGATTTTGACGGGCTGCGTCGCCGTGTTTTTCACTGAAAACGCGAACTCGAACACGCCGCCGACGGCCACCGACGGCTGAAAATCCAGCCCCGAAACTTCGATGCCCGCCACGCCCTGCTCGAATCCAAAATGCGCCAGCGCGTCGGCGTGGCCTTTTTTCAGCAGTCCCCGGCAGGCGTGGCGCACCACCCAATCCGTCTCCGGCGACTGGCCGAGCCACCGCCGCGCAATGTCGAGCGCGAGCGTCGGGTGTTCTTTCGAGATGTCGTTCAGGTTGTTCGCCACCGAGCGGCGCACGGTTTCGGCGGGGTCGTTTTTCAGATTTTCGAGCACGGGCAGGATGGGTGCGGGGTCGCGTTTCAGGCTCGGAACGCCCATGCCCCAAGGCAATCGCGGGCGGAAACCCTCGCTCGCCAGCCGCCGCACCATCGCCCTGGGGTGCCGCGACCACGCCAGCATTTGCGCGTGCATCCGCTCCGGGTGGCGCAGCAGCAGCGGGCGCACGGCAAATTCCGCGCTCGACCATTGCGTCAAAATTTCCAGCGCGGGCACCGACACATCCGGGTCGTCTGCGCCGAAAGCCTCCACGAAATCGGGCAAAAATGTGTACTCGAAGGTCAGTTTTTCGCCGTGCCGGGCGATGAGCCGCTCCGTCGCCCGCACCAAAACCGCGACCGCGTCGGCATAATTTTCGGGCAAAACCTCCCGGAAACCGTGCGAAATGTGCCGCACCCGCTGTTTCAATTCTAAATTTGCCCAGCCCGCATCGAACACGCGGGCGAGGAAACCGGGCGTGTCGAAATTCGGGTGGACGGCCACGACTTCGGCGGCGAACGATTCGAGCAAGGGGCGGGAAAAGATGTTTTTGAGCGGCTCGGCCATGCGGGAAGTTGAAAAATTGAGGAGGTAGAAAAGTTGAAAAGAGCGAGCCTCAGCCGTAGAGTTCGTACAAAATCTGCGTCCGGTCGTAGCCCAAGCCGACGAGCAAATTGGCGACGGCTTCGTCAATCATGTTGCTCCAACCGCAGAGGTAAAAGGCCACGTCGGGGCGCGGGGCGCGGTATTTTTCCATGTAAATCTGGTGGACGTAGCCCTGCCAGCCGTCCCAGTCCGGCTGCCGCGAAAGTGCCACATCGTATTGAAAATCAGGTAGTTCGCGGGCCAGTTGCTCGAATTCCGAGCGGTACAAAATGCCCGATTCCTGCCGGGTGCCGAAGATGAGGTGCAGGTTACGGTGCGCCCGCCCGCTGTTTTTCAAGTCCAAAATCATGCTTCGAAATGGCGCGATGCCGGTGCCCGTGCAGATGAACACGAGGTCTTTTTCGATTTTTTCGGGCAGGCAAAACGTGCCGTCCGGGCCTTTCCAGCGGAGCGGCGCGCCGACGGTGGCCTCGTCAAAAAGGAACTGCGTGGCCGGGCCGCTCGCCGAACGCACGATGCACAATTCGAGCAGACCCGAAGCGTCGGGCGCGTTGGCGATGGAGTAGCTGCGCCAGCGTTGCAGGCGTTTGTCGCCGATGGGCAGGTCGAACGTGATGAATTGCCCGGCGCGAAACTCGAACCCGGCGGGTTTTTCGAGCCAAAAACGGCGCACGCCGGGCGCGGCGGGTTCAGTTTTGACAATGGGTGTATCGTACCAAACAGGCATTCGATTTCGGATTTCAGATTTACGATGTTGGGTTTTTCGGGGCGAGCATCTCGCGGTACGGCAAGAACGTGTCGAAGCCTTTTTCGTTGAAAAAACACCGCGTTTCGGCCTCCGGGCGCGGGCTGGTGACGAGCACAAAATCGCCGCCCCACGCGCCGAGGCTTTTCACCTCGCCCCAGAAGTCGTTGAAATACAGCGACTTGGCGCGGGGCAAATCCAGCGCGGCGGCCACCAAATTTTCATGCTCGACGATGACCGCGTCCAATTCCGGCAAAGTCCGAGCCGCCAAAAAACGCCGGGTCAAATCCGAGATTTCGGGGAGCAAATGCGCCAGTTGCCCGGCCCGCTCGCGGTATCGGCGGATGCCTTCGCGGCTGTCCTGTTTTTGGCCAAGGAACACGAAATAGAGTTGGTCGGCGAAATCCGGGTAAAATGCAACATCCTGAATTTCAGGCTGTTGGCCGTCCAATTGGTACAAAATCGGGCCTTCGGCAAAGGCACAAGCGATGTCGTAGCCGCTGCCGCCGAGCGTCTCGAAAAGCACTTTGTACGGGTCAACGCCCGCCCATTTTGCGACCGCCGCGATGAGCGTGCTGCTCGTGCCGAGTCCCCATTTTCGAGGAAAATCAGCGCGGATGGAAACGGTGGACGGCGGACGGTTGACGGTGGACGATAGAAATTCGGGGTTTTGCTGTCGGCATTTTTGCAAAATGGCCTGCAAAGTGTGGGCGGTTTTTTCGTCGGAAAATTCAATCGGGGAGAAATCGGTCAAGTCAAAACTTGCTGAAAACCAACAAGTTCTGTCAGCATCAAGGCTTTGCCAATGCAGATGGGATGGACTTCCAAGCCCACCCGTGCCGACTTCCAAAGTTTGCCCAAAACGCACGGGCAGGGCCAGTGCGAGTGCGCCGTCGAGCACGAAATATTCGCCGGTGAGGAGGAGTTTGCCGGAGGCGCGGATGGTCAACGGGGATTGCGAAAAATGGGAAGGCTGCACGGTCATTCGGGGATTTTGAAGTCGGTCAGTTCCAGTTCAAAGCCGGGCAGCACGTTTTCGCCGCTAAGTTTTTGATTGTCAAAGCCTTGCAGCATTTCTATCGAACCATCCTCTCGGTAAATCCACGCTTTTTCTTCGTAGGGGTCAATGAGCCACGCGAGGCGCACACCGTTGGCAATCCAAGTGTCGAGCATTTTGGCCTGTACGGTTTCCAGTTTGTCGGTCTCGGAACGGACTTCGATGACAAAATCCGGGGCGAGGGGCAGGAACGAGGAATCGAGCCGGGCGGCGTTCAGTCGGGCAAGTTTTTCGTTGGATACCCAAACCGCGTCGGCTTGTTTGGTGGAGCCGTCGGGCAATTTTACGCCGGTGGACGGGCCGTAAATTTTTCCGAGTTTGGTCTGGCGGTTCCAAAGCCAGAGGGGGGCGTTGGCCTCGATTTCGCGCGAACCGGAGCCGGAGAAAGTTGGTGGCATAATGGTGACTTGGCCGTTGGGTTCTTGTTCGATTTTGTGGTCGGGTAGCCGCTGTGTGAGCTCCATGTATTGCTCAAAAGGCATGGGCGACGTGGTGAGCGACCCCGCCCAGAGCACGAGCTCGGCGACGGCCTCCATGCCGTTGCCTTTGATTGCAAATGGCTGTTTTTGAATGGGTTGTGCTGCGGTTGCGCTTGCGGACATGGCGTATTTTTTTGACAAAAGTAAACCCGGTGTGTCAGTTTTCCGAGACAGGTTCGCTGGCCGTTTTGTCCAAAAACTCCTGCTCCGACCAAATCTCCACCGTCTCCAAAGCCTGCGCTTTTTTCAGTTTTGAGCCTGCTTTTTCGCCGACGACCAAAATCGAGAGGTGCTTGCTCACGCCGCTGGCGAGGCTGGCCCCGGCTGCGACGGCGCGGCGTTCGGCCTCGTCGCGGGTCATTTGCGAGAGCGTCCCGGTGAACAAAATGGAGCGGCCCAGCAGCGGGCCTTCGGTGGGCGCGTCGGGGCGTTTGTCCTCGTCGGTCTGGCGGAGGTTCACGCCGAGGCTTTCGAGGGTTTCGAGCAGTTCGATGTTATGCGGGTTTTGGAAAAAATTGAACACGTTTTGGGCCAGCACCGGGCCGATGTCCTTGATGGTCTGGTATTTTTCCAAGTCCCAATTTTTCAAATCGAGGACGTGCTCGATTTCAGCGGCCACGAGTTTCGAGCCTTTTTGCCCCAAATGGTGGATGCTCAACGAGTGCAGCAGCCTGTGGATTGGGTTCTGCTTGGCGCGTTCGATGGCGGCTTTCATGTTGTCGGCGGATTTTTTGCCGAAGCCTTCGAGCAACTCAACTTTTTGGTAATCAATGCGATAAATATCCGCCAGCGAGCGCAGCCAGCCGAGGCGGTAGAATTTTTCGATGGTGCTTTCGCCCAAGCCTTCGATGTCCATCGCGTGCTTGCTGGTATGGAAAATCATGCGCTGCACCACCTGTGCCTCGCAGTCGGAGTTTTCGCAACGCCAAATCGCCTCGTCCTCCGGCTTGACCAAAACGGACTGGCAAACCGGGCAGTTTTTCGGGTATTCGACCGGGCGTTCGGAGCCGTCGCGCAGTTCGGCGAGGCTTTTCACGATGTACGGAATCACGTCGCCGGCCCGCTCCACGAGCACTTGGTCGCCGATGCGGATGTCTTTCGAGCGGATAAATTCCTCGTTGTGCAGGCTCACGTTCGAGACCGTGACCCCCGCCAGCGGCACAGGTTCCAACTTGGCGACAGGCGTGACCGCGCCGGTTTTTCCGACTTGAAATTCCACGTCGCGCAGGCGCGTGGTGGCTTGGCGGGCGCGAAATTTGAACGCCACCGCCCAGCGCGGGTGGTGGCTCGTGCTGCCCGCAATGGCTTGATAATCAAGGCGATTGACCTTCACAACCATGCCGTCAATCTCGTAGGGATATTCGTCGCGGAAGTCCTGCCAAGCCTGACAAAAAGCGATGACCTCGCCGATGTTGCGGCACGTTTTGGTCTCCTCCAAATGGTTGCCGGGTTCGGGCTGGTGAAGTGGCACTTTGAAGCCGAGTTCGCGCAGGAGATGGATGCTTTGGTCGTGGGTCGTGAAGTTGCCGAGCAGGTTTTCGCCCTCGGCGTTGACGGCATAGCCGAGTTGATAGACGAAGGCTTCGAGGCCGCGCCGGGCGGCCTCCTTCGGGTCTTTCATGCGGAGACCGCCGGTGGCCGCGTTGCGCGGGTTGGCGAACACGACCTCGCCCGCCTCGGCGCGGCGGCGGTTGATTTTCTCGAAAACGTCTTTTCGGATGAGGGCTTCGCCGCGCAACTCGACTTTGGCCATGCCGTGCCGCGAAAACTCGGCGCGGAGCGGCACGGTGGGCAGGGTGCGGAGATTGGCCGTGATGTCGTCGCCGACGTAGCCGTTGCCGCGCGTGGCGGCCTGCGTGAATCGGTCGTTTTCAAACACGAGCACGATGGTGCCGCCGTCGAATTTCGGCTCCACGCAGTATTCCACGTCCGCGTCGGCGGGCAGGCCGCAGAGTTTTTTGACCGACGTGTCGAAGTCTGTGAGGTCGTCGGCGTTGTACGAATTGTCGAGCGAGAGCATGGGCGTGAGGTGCGCCACTTGCCGGAAATCCTCGGTCAAATCCTGGCCGACGCGCTGCGTCGGCGAATCAGGCGTGACCAACTCAGGGTGCTGATTTTCAAGCGTTTCGAGTTGTTTGTAAAGTTGGTCGTACTCGAAATCGGAGATGACGGGCGCGTTCTGGACGTAATATTTCCACTCGTGGAAACGCAGCACGCGGCGCAGGTCGGCAGCGCGTTCGGTCGTGTTTTCCGCAAAAAGCGTCTGTGCGGCAGGGGTGTGGAGGAGGCGTTTGGAGAGGTCGTAGATGGCGCGTTGCTCGTCGGTGGAATACATGGCAGGGATGAGGAGTGAGGAACGAAAGACAAGGGGATGAACGAGCCGAAAGGTCTGGCAAAAGTTGGAATTGGCGAGGGCGTTTTTGACAAAATTTGTTTTAAAAAACAGGGCCAGCGTTGCGCCGGCCCTAACCAAAATTTTCACAAACTATTGTTTACCAATGAAAAAGACCTTGTTGCGGCCACTCGGCGCGTGTTCAATTATCCGTCGCTGAAATGGTGAAATTGAACACGGAGCCGCCGCCGGGGCGGGGCTGGTACCAGATGTCGCCGTTGTGGATTTGGATGATTTTTCGGCAGGTGGCCAAGCCCATGCCGAGTCCGGGGCGGTCGGTGTGCAGCCGCTGGAACGGCCTGAAAAGTTTGTTGGCGTAGTTGGCATCAATGCCCACGCCGTTGTCGCTGACGCTGAACAGCCACTTTTGCTCGTGTGCCGCTGCCTCGATTTTGATGACGGGCGGCTCCGCGCCCCGGAATTTGATGGCGTTGCCGATGAGGTTGAAAAAGACTTGCTCGATGCCGGATTCGTGGATGAGGAGCGTGGGCAGCGGCTGCTCGATGATGAGGTTGGTGCTGGTTTCTTCGATTTGGTCGAGGAGGTCGGCCTGTACCTTGCCCACGACTTCGTTGAGATTGGCAAGTGTCCGGGGTTGTTTTTTCATGCTGAGGCTCGAAAATTCGAGCAAGTCGCGGATGATTTCATCCATGTAACGCACGCCGCCGACGATGAGGGTGATGAATTCTTGGGCCTCGGGGTCGAGGGTGTGGCCGTATCGGCGTTGGAGCAGTTGGGCATAGCCGGCGATGCTACGGAGGGGCGTTTTGAGGTCGTGCGAGGCGATGTATGAGAATTGTTCGAGTGCTTCGTAGGATTGTTGGAGTTCGCGGAGGTTGGCTTCGAGTTCTTTGCGGGATTTGCCGAGGAGTTTTTTTTGGAGGTTGAGGGCCGCGTTTTTCATCTTGATTTCCTCGTTTTTGAGGCTCATCTGGCGGTTGGCATCCTCCAAGTTTTCGACCGATACGCTCAGGAGGTTGACGGCCACTTCCTTGTCTTTTTGGATGCGGCTGATTTTGTACTCCTGCTTCTCAAACTCCCGGTCGAGGAGTTTGAGCTCGCGGGCCAAAGCCACGCGCTGCTCTTCCGAGAGGCCAAGTGCGGATATAGTTTGTTCAAGTTTTGCGAGTGCGGGCAGCATGGGAAATAAGTGGTAGGCGCAGTATTAGTTCTTGGCTGGTTGGGTTGAGGGGTCAAGGTTGTTTTGGTGCCGGCTTTTCGCGCAGGGTCACGAGGGCGCAGGTTTCGTTGTGAAACTCGGTGGTGTTGTGCGGCGTGTTGCCGATTTCGCCGTAGGTGAAAAAGCCGATCATCGGAGCCTGCCAATGGTTGTACAGCCCTTGCACTTCCTCGTCAATGAGCGGCCCGAACTCCGTGTGCCGCCCGATGCACGAGAAGAGGATGACCGCGTCGGCATCGGGCATTTTTTCGCGCATGGTGGAGAATTCCTCGACCGTTTTTTCCACGACCTCGAAGCCCGGCGCGATGGAAAAGCGGAACCGCTCGCCCTCTCGCACGCCGCCGGCCAGCGTGATGGTGCGTCGCTCGTAATCGGCAAACATGGGGATGCGGAGCACCGTGTCGCCGCTTTCGCGGGTGAGTTGGAAAGGGTACTGGATGTTGAGCGTGCGCAGGGTCTCGCCTTTTTGGGCCACGTTGCCGAAGAACCCAAAATGCCGGAGCATCACGTCCAGCGCGGGTTGGTCATTGATGGTATGCACCACGTTGCCTTCGGCTTTGGTGATGAGGTTTTCCGCGCCGATGGCCTCCCAGCCGCTGGTGGCCATGCCGAGTGTTTCGATGCGGTCGGTATCGAGGATGAGGCACACGATTCCGTCGTCGGTGAGGAAATTGTTGGAAAACGTGAGGGTCTTCTGCATTTCGAGGTGGTCGCCCGCGAGGCCGCCGAAGAACGGGATTTCGCGGCCCACGCCGTCTTTCACGCCGAAGACGAGCTGCTCTGCATCCACGCGGATGCCCCCGGAAAGCAGCAGCACGCCCGGGTTTTGAAAAGTATCGCGGGCCAGTTGCCCTGCCTCGAAGCACACTTGATAGGTGGACGAGGATTCGGACGCACCCGTGAAAATGCGGTAGCAATCCCGGTTCATATCCATTGCCATGCAGGCGATGACGCTTTCGTGTACCGAGTCGTCCACGATTTCGCCCGCCGACGTGCAGCCGACGATGTCCACGCCCGCCTCGCTAAAAACCTGTTGGAGCGCGTCGAAATCCGTCTCGACGCTCGAAAACACAATGGACAATGTGGGGCAGAAACCTTCGGCACGAAAGTTGGCGAGCAAATTGCCGACTTCTGGCACCGAGCGTGCTACGAATGATTTTACTTGCATCGTTTTGATTTTGAGTGTTTGACTTGGTCGTTTCGTGTCGGCCAAAGAAGAAGCCCACGCCTTTTTATTTTCTGGCACGGCTTCCGAGATAGTGTGACTGCTTTGGGCTGCCCCCGAAAACTGATTGCACTGCCTGATTTATTAAAAAGAGCGTGTTTTTATTGTTTTGTGCCTTTTGCGTGCATTGTAATCAAAGCGCGAGCACGCGCGGCCCAGACTTTCTGTTTCGGCAAATTCCGCCCAAAAAAAGACACCTTTCCGCTCGCATCCCGGCACTTCGACATTTCGGTGCAGGATTGAAAAACGGCATATCGCTATGAGGGAAATGTCACACAAACACATCCGTGCGCGGCACAACAATCCTCGGCCAATGGCTTATTTGTTATCCATTAAATGAAATGAAAATGAGAAACACGCAGCCCAAAATCATCTTGCTTGCCCTGCTGCTGCCCATGCACTGCGCTGTCATGGCATTCAAAACATGGGATGACCGCACGGCCATGCGCCACGCCGCCACGCCTGCGGCTGGGGACGTGCCGAAGGAAATCGCCCGCAAGTTCCGGCGCGACGCGGCGCGGCTCGCGCTGCGCCTTGCAGCTGGCGGCGAGGATTTCCGCTATCTCGGCGTGTACATCCCGCGAGAGAATATTGACTTGATTTTCAACGCATTATCCAATGTTTACGCCAACGAGGAGCTGGGCAAGAGCCTCGAAAAGTGCAACATCCACACCTTCCCCAACCCGTCTATTGACCACTTGGTCGTCATTTACAACAAAAACATCGCGTGGGCGCGCCCGCTCCAAATGGGCCTCACCGAGACGGACAGCCGTGCTATCAACGACCTGCTCGAAAACCACAACCTCATCATCGAAAAGCACGTCAATTGGACCGATACGCAGGATGCCATTACCATCCGCTCCCGCGACCCGCTCAACATGGCGGCCATCGCCAACGAGTTCAACAACGTGGAGGGCGTGGACGAAATAGACCTCGGCGTGCCCAAAGTGGCCGGCAACGACATCGCTGCCCGGCGCATCGGCGGCGGCTGGGAGTTGGATTACATCCTCCGTTTCGGCTCGTGGGCTGCCGGAAAAGGCAAGGCCCACGTCTGGAAATACCGTGTGACCGACGGCGGCAAAGTCACGTTTGTCGCCGATTCCGGCGACCCGCTGCCCGATTGGATGAAATGCCAGCTGCCTGCCAACGCCAAAAAATGGGAAGGGAAGTGATTGGAAGTGAGCGGCTTTGTGGGCAGTTGACAGGGCGCGGTTGAGGATAAAACAGGAGAGGAACCCGACGTTTGGCGGGTTCCTCTCCTGTTTTCGGTCGGGGTTCGGCGTTTTCTGCAAAAAATTTGCGCCTGCTTGGCTGCACCGTCCGGCGGATTTGAGCGTTCTTTCAGCGGCTTGTCGCCCGGCGGCGGCAGGCCGTGCGCTCATCAACCCGCATCCATCGAAAGAAAATCTACCCGCAATGGCGCAAGTCAGCTGGCTTTACCTCGACGACAATGGCGGCAGACACCGCGTGGGCCTTTATCATGGCGACCGGAGCGGCCACTTGGTCATCCATTGCAATATGCGCGTCGTGCAAGTGGATTTCAGCGTGAAAGAGACGCGCACCTACTCGTTTTTCATCGAGGACGACCTGTGCGAAGTCCGCCTTTGGCTCGAAAAAAACGGCGTGTTTTCCTATGAGTTCGAGGTCAACCGCGAGGCCGACACGCCCAAAAACCGCATCCTGAAACAAGAAAACCGCAGCAACAACTGGAAAATCGCGGGCTTTTTCGGCGGTTCGTTGCTCGTGTTGTGTGGGTTGTTTTTCGGTATCCGGGCATACAACCTGCACCTGCGCGAAAAAAACGCCGCCGAGCGCGGCATCGGCAGCCAGCTCGGCCCCGAAAACGAGCAACGTCTCCAACTGGAAGGCCGAACCGCCGTCGCACGGCTGTTTTTGGTGCAGGAGAACGGCAAGCGGCGTGTGTTTTACAGTTTCCCGACTGGCGAAAACACCCAAATCACGGGCAAGCTCGCCGTGCCCGACACGGGCAAAATCATCCTGCCCACGGGCTTCGAGCTCCGCGACCGCGACGAGTTCGAGGCCACCTACCTACCCACCGACCCGCGCATCCATCAAGTCCGTTACGACCGGCCTACCCAGCTGCAAATCCAGCAATATTTCCGCACGGCCGTTGCCACCGAGCTAGGCGCACATCCCGAACAAGGCCCGCGCCGGGCGGCCTGTCTCGTCTCGCTGGCCCGCGACGAGCGGGGCTGGCAATCGCTGGCCGACATCATTTTTCAGCACACGCCTGCTTGGGAAAACACTGCGCACAACCGCGACTCGTACCTGCGCCTCGTCCGTGACGCAGGCTTTTCAGAAAAATTGAGGGCTAATTGCTGGGACAAGTAGGGCGAAATTTTTAGAATTTAAGAAGCACCCCACGAGTCCCACCCCTCCGTGTACGTCGGAGGAGGACGTTCTTTTCGTCTCATGGCACAGGCATAAACTGCACAAAGACAGCGAATTGCCTGCATTTTGGCGGAACGCAATAGCCTCTGGGAAGGGCCAGCATTGGATGCACGAAAGCCCTCCCGAAGCGGAGTACCAGTGTGTGCGGCAATTTTCTTGAAAAAAAATAGGTTTTGATACTTCTGAGTTTTTATACCTTCGCGTCAGGTTTTTTGGGGTTATATTTCTGAAGGTCAGTCCTTTTGGGCTGGCCTTCTTTTTTTGTCTTTCCAAATTGGCCAAACTTGGGTTTCGTACTGGCTTCCAAAGCCCATTCAAAAGCCCGTCTCACAGCGATGTGGGGCGGGCTTTTTTCGTCGGTTGGTTTAACCTCATCGCGCAATCGTTCGGTTTCGGGGCTTGTACTTTTCGTTTTGCGGATTAAAAAAGTGTCTGCAAAAAAATTTTTGAAAATTTTTCATCGCCCAATTCGCTGGTTTTCAGGCGTTTATGATAAAATCCATTAGAAGGTACCTTGTCTAAGTTGGTACTATGGGTTGCATAGTACCTGCCATTGCCATACGTTTGTGGCACCAATTCAGGGATGAGGAATGAGGGATGAAAATCTTGATTCCGCCAATCATTCCTCAACCCTCTTCCCTGAAAATCGGGCAACAACTAACTAAAAGATAGGAGCAATGGATTTAGAAAATGCAAAAGCGCAAATGCGGAAGGGCGTGCTCGAAATGTGCATCCTCGCCATCATCGGTGAGGAGGACACTTACGGCAAGGCCATCAGCGACCGGCTCAAAGCGCACGACCTCATCGTGGTCGAGGGCACTTTGTACCCGCTGCTGACCCGCCTCAAAAATGACGGCCTCGTGGACTACTTCTGGCAGGAAAGCACGACCGGGCCGCCACGCAAGTACCTGAAAATCACGCCGTTGGGTCGCCAAATCTTGGAGGGCATGACCGATAGCTGGCAACAACTCGTGCAGTCCATCGGCCAAATCATCGGCACCGGGAACGGCCACGAGGCCGCACCGCCTGCCGACCAAAACCCGCCCGCCGAGCCTGTGGCCGAACCTGCCGCACCACCCGGCAACCAGTTTTTTGAGGATTGAGCAAGGTTGAAGAGGAGAAAAGTTGAAGATGCAACTCCTCGAATTTACGCATCACCAAATCACCGACCAATCATCAATCAAACATTCAAAACCCCGACCTAACTCTTTCAAAATGAACAAGATACTGAATATCAACTTGGGCGGTTACGCCTTGACGATAGACGACGACGCTTACGAATACCTCGAAGCGTACATCCAGAGCATCCGTCGCCGCTTCTCCGAAAGCGATGGCCGCGACGAAATCGTCCACGACATCGAAAGCCGCCTCGGCGAGCTGCTGACGGAGGATTTGCGCGGGCGCACCATCGTCATGCTCCCCGACGTAGAGGCTGCCGTCCGGGTCATGGGCAAGCCAGAGGATTTCGGGGCCGACCCGATTGACAACCGCCGCACGATGAGCGGCAGCAAGGGCGGCGGCGGAGCCATCCGCACGGGTAAACGCCTGTTCCGCGACGAAGAAGATGCCATCGTTGGCGGTGTTTGCAGTGGCCTTTCGGCCTATTTCGGCATCGCCGACCCGCTTTGGATGCGCCTGATTTTTGTGCTGCTGTCGCTGATTTCGTTCGGCTTCTGGATGCCGGCCTATATCCTGATGTGGATTTTGGTGCCGGCGGCCAAGACTGCCGCCGACCGTCTTTCGATGCGCGGCCAGCCCATCAACGTGGACAACATCGCCCGCGAAATCGAGGATGGATTCGACCGTATCTCGCACAAAGTCAACGAGTTCGGCAGCGACGCTAAAAAAAAAAGTGGCAGCGGCGGGCGTAGCTTTGGAAACGCCCTTGCGGGCGGGGTTTCTGTATTAGGCCGTTTGTTCGGGCTGTTCGTGCAGTTTATCGCCAAGTTCGGGGTGCTGATTGCCATCATCATTTGCATCGGCGTGTTCATTTCGCTGGCGGTGGCTTGGGCGGCGGGCATCTGGTCGGTATTCCAAGGCGCACCGTACCTCGGTTTTTTCAGCCCGATTTCGGCGGGTTGGACGTACTTCGGCCTCGCCAACCTGTTCTTTTTGTTCGGCATCCCACTTTTGGGGCTGTGTCTGATGTTTGCCCGCGCCCTGTTTAAAACGCGCACCCCGCCTTGGCTTTCGGGCGTGCTGACGAGCGTTTGGGTGCTCAACGTGATTGCGATTTTCGCGCTCGGTATGTTCGGCGTGAAAAGTTTCCGGCAGGGCAGCAGCATCCAAAAAACAACCGACCTCAACAGCATCAGTTCCGATACGCTCCGCGTCACGCGCCTCGGCGGGCCTACCGAGTACCGCTACGAATTCCATGACGGCTGGGACTGGTGGAACGGCGATGCTCGGTTCAACGGCGAAAAACTGACCATCCCGGCTGACGTGAAAATCCGGGTGCGGCGCAGCACCGACGGCCAATTCCGCCTCGTGGAGACGATTTCGGCGCGTGGCAACAACGCCTCCGAAGCCGCCCGCCACGCGGAAAGCATTGATTATCAACTGAAACTGACGGGCAACACCCTCGAAGTCCCGCTCGAATTCACGCTCCAACAGGGCCAACGCTGGCGCAACCAACGCATCCACCTGCTCATCGAGATGCCCGTTGGGAAGTTTGTGACCTTCGACGAAAAAATCTACCACAACGCCGCCGCCGATTTGGACGAGTATGCCGACGACAACGACAACAACTACATCTCGCGCACGCCCGACCGCCTGTTCAAGATGACCCGTGACGGCCTGCTCTGCGCCGATTGCCCGCAGTGGGGCGACCGCCGATACCGCGACGAGCGCAACTACGAGGAGTTCATTTTGGAGGGAAATTTCGAGACCGAAATCCGGCACGGCGACGAGTTCACCATCGAAGTGGACGGCCAGCCAGCCGATAAAGAGATGCTCAAAAACATCCGCACCGGCAACAAACTGACGCTCACGACCGAAGGCAAAGTGCCGACCGGGAAAATGCGCGTGACCATCACCGCGCCCACTTTTACCTCGCTTTTTGCCCAAAATACCGGCAACGTGACCATCCGGGGCTTCGACGAACACCATGCGTCCATCTCCGTGCGCGGCACCTCGAACATCCGCAGCTACATGGACGTGAACGATTTTGACGTGTCGCTCAGCGGCAAATGCTCGCTCGATTTGACGGGCGACGGCAACCAATTCAAGGTCAGCCTCGCCGACGGGGCCGCGCTCGAAGCCACCGCTTTTCGCGTGGACGACGTGACCGTTTCCGCTGCCGACGGCTCCCGCGCCCGCGTCAATGCCGACGGGCGAGCTATCGTCCGCTCCGATGCAGGCAGCACCGTGAAAGTGGACGGCGGCGCACATATCGAGGGACAACGCGGCGAAAATTGACGGGAGGCCGTGCCTTACGCCCCGCCCGAATCGCCCCAAACACAACTGACAACACAGAGGTTTGATTTGAATTTGCCACCACCGGAGACGCAGGTCTCCGGTGGTTTTTTCGTGGAAAAACCACCCTTGTCCGGCTGATTCGCACATGGCCGGAACAGAATACGGGCCGGGCAGAGCCAAAAAACCGGGAACCGTTTTAATGTTGCGCTGGCAATCGTCCAAGAAAAAACACGCCCGAACCATGCAGCCCAACCTTGCATCCATCGCCCGGCAATTTTTCCAAATCGAGCACTGGCACGGAGCCGCGCCTGTCGGCAATGGGCACATCAACGACACCTATCGCATTGATTTTCAAGCAAATGGCCGCCGCCAAGCCTTCGTGTTGCAGCGGCTGAACCACCACATTTTCCGGCAGCCGGAGGCCGTGATGTCGAACTGGCAAGCGGTGGCGCAGCACCTTGCCGCCGCCGATTTTCGGCTCAAAATCCCCGTGCCCGTGCCCACGCTCGGCGGCCAGCTGTTGCATATTGAAGTTGAAAATCGCGCCCCGGTTCATTCCTCATCCCTCGTCCCTCATCCATCTTACTGGCGCGTTTTCCCGTTTTTTGAAAACACGTTTGCGCCTGAAAACGCCGCCACGCCCGCGTTGGCGTTCGAGGCCGCGCGAGCCTATGGGTTGTTCGTGCGGGCCTTGTCGGGTTTTCCGGCGGGGTCGCTCGCGGAGGTCATCCCCGGCTTCCACGACACCGACCAACGGTGGCGCGTTTTTGAGGAAATTTTGGCCGAAAACCCTGCCAATCGCCTCGAAAACGCCCGTGCTGAAGTAGCCGAGATGCTCGCCGCACGGCCTATTTTCCAGAAAATCAGTCAGATGAAAACCGCCGGTGCGCTGCCGCTGCGGGTCACGCACAACGACACAAAGGCCGGGAACGTCCTGCTCGACCGCGACACGGGCCGGGCGGTGGCAGTGATTGACTGGGACACGGTGATGCCCGGCACGGTGCTGTCGGATTTCGGCGACATGGTGCGCTCCTTCGCGCCCGACCGCCCCGAAAACGACCCGGACACGGCCAATCTTTCGCTTCGCCACGACGTGATGGCCGCCATGCGCGAGGGCTTTTTGTCGGAGACAGCCGGATTTTTAACTGAAATGGAGCGCGAACACCTCGATTTGGGTGGCCTGTGGATTGTCGGCGAGCAGGCACTCCGCTTCCTGACGGATTACCTCGCGGGCGATGTGTACTATAAGGTAGCGCATCCTGAACTCAACCTGACGCGGGCGCGAAACCAGCTGGCCCTGCTGGCGCGGCTGTCTTGAGTTTGGATTTACTTCACGAAAGCGACGTTGAAAACCGTGCTTTTTTCGCCCTTGTCGGTGATGCCGAAGAACGAATTGCCTTCCATCCAGAGCGTTTTCAGGTAGCCTTGCCGCAGGTTTTCGTCGTGGTAAAGGTCAATGCAAATGACGCGGCCCCGGTACACCGCCGTCACGTCGGGCATGAGCGTGTGGCCGAGCACGATGCGCTTGGCCCCGGCCCATTCGAGGGCGCGGGTGACGGCCTCGTCGCTGACCTGCTTTTTGGCCATGCCCCGGAACCAGAAAATGCCCGTTTTCGTGTCGAATACTTTTTCGGCCATCGCGTCTTCGATTGCCGTGAACGGGATGCCGATGAACTGGCGGGTCACTTCGTTGACTTGGCGCAGCGTGAGGCCGCTTTCGCGCAGTTCCTCGCTGATGCCGCCGTGACAAAACACCACGTCGCCGATGCGTTCGATGGCGTTTTTGGTGCGGAGCCAACGGCCCAGTTCTGTGTTGGGCGCGTACCAACTGGGGTATGGTTCGCCGATGAGTTCGGCGTTTTCGAGGTATTTGTTTCGGACGTATTGGGTGTTGCCTTCGAGGTTCAGGATTTCGTGGTTGCCGAGGATAAAATGCACCTTGCCGCCCGCAGCCTCGGCCTCGCTTTCCAGTTTGTAAATGAGCCACAGGACTTCCGTGACGTTCAGCCCCCGGTCGAAGAAGTCGCCGACCAGCACCAAATGCCCCGTGCCGAACGTCCATTTGAACGTGCTATCCATGACTTCCGCGCCGCGCAGGAGCAGTTTGAATGCCTCAAAATTTCCTTCTATGTCGCTGATTGCCAATAGTTTGGATGGCGTGGGGTATTCGTCCGGCTCGACGCGCAGGCTGGGCCGGAGCCGGAACGAAAAGCGGTCGCCGCTCGGCTCGACGGTGCAGGTCAGCGGCGGCATATCGTTCGGGTTGTAGTTTTTGGTGGAGGCTGCGACCGTCGCCGAATCGCGCCGCACCACGCATTTCACCTGTGCCTGCCCATTGCGGTAAAAGACGTGCGGGCCGTCGGGGGCGGCGTGCGAAAAATCATCGGCCAGCGGAGCCATGCAGTCGTGGTGCGAGGCGCACGAGTGGGCGGGCCAATGGTCGGCAGCGGTTGAGGGCGGGCTGCTGCCGACGGTCAGAAAAGAAAAAATCACAGAAAGCAACATGGCAGGTGGCGCAACAAGTTTTTGGGCGGAAAAGCTTGATTGTTACGCGAAGGTAAAGCGTGGAGGAAACTTTTGTTCAACGCCCGGCCAGTGCCCATTTGCCCGAATTACGCTACTGTCCGAATCATGTTTTGTTGGTTCAATTTTTTGAATGGCAAAAATTCGGCGACATTGTTTTTAAAAATGATTCACTAAAAAGAATGTTTGGTTCGCGGGTGAATCTGCGATGACAAAAATTTAACGCCTTCGGATATTTTTGACCGAAGTCTGACCGCGCAGCGGCCTGTTCCGTGCCGTTTTGCCTTGGGTTTCAAACCGAAAAATCGCGCACCGCTGCGACGGCCGTTTCAACCTCTGCCTCGGTGTTGAAGTAGTGCGGCGAGAGGCGCAAGGCCCACGCCACGCCCTTGCGCGGGAAGTCAATCTGCGCCACGAACTGCGGCGAAGTGCGGGCGTTGATGTGCCGGGCGAGCAGGAACTCGGACAGTTTTTTCGGGTCGCCCCATGCCGGGTGCCACGCCGTGACGATGCCGCAGCGTTCCGCGCCGATGTCCAGCACGCGCATTCCGGGGATGTCGGCGAGGCGGTCGCGGGTGAGGTCGGCGAGCGATTTGACGCGATTTTCAATCCAGTCGAGGCCGAGCGCGAGGGCGTACTCGGTCGCGGCCCGGCTGCCGAGCAGGAGCGCGGGCGACATTTCCCAGTACTCGAAACGCCTTGCGTCGGGCACGGACTCGTACCTGTCCACTTCTTTCCAAATCGCGCCGCGCATATCGGGCATGAGCATTTCCAGCCCGGCATCGAGCACGCGGTCGGAGGCGAACAGGAAGCCCGCGCCACGCGGCCCGCGCATGAATTTTCGGAGGGTGGCAGAGAGGAAATCGCAACCGATTTCGGCCACGTTGAGCGGCATTTGCCCGGCAGATTGGCAGGCATCCACGAGGTACAGCGTGTCGTGGGCGCGGCAGATTTTGCCGATTTCGGCGACTGGCTGCACGAGTCCGCTATTGGTCGGGACGTGCGTGACGGCGGCCAGCACCGGGCGGTGTTTTTTCAGAAGTGCCTCAAAATCAGCGACATCCACGCCGCCCGCTGCCGTGTCGCGTGCCCGCACGATGCGCACGCCGAGGCGTTTTTGGAGGGCCAAAAACGCGATTTGGTTGCTGACATAGTCGTTCTCGGTGGTCAGGATGGTATCCCCGGCTTGCATGGGCACGGCACTCAGGGCGCGGGCGTAGGCATCGGTCGCGCTGGCGGCAAAGGCGATGTTGCGCGGCTGTGCGCCCAGCATCCGGGCGACGGATTGGTAAAAGCCCGCGATGTCGTCGGCCAGCGCGTCGCCAGCTTCGTAACCGCCGATTTCGGCCTCCAAATCGAGGTATTTGCGGGTGGCTTCGAGGACAGGCAAGGGTTGCAGGGCCGCCCCGGCGTTGTTCAGGTGGATGCGATGGGCGCAGCCGGGCGTTTCGGCGCGGAGTTGTTCGATTGTTTTCATGCTCGATTTTGAAAGTTGAAGCGCGGAAAGTTGAATAGTTGAAAAAGGCGACGGCAAAAAGAAAATTCATCCTCATCCCTGAAAAAACGGCAAGGCCCAGTCTTTCTCGGACACGATGGCCTGCGCGAGGTCGAATTGCCAGTCAATTTTCAGGGTCGGGTCGTCGAAGCGGAGGCCGCCTTCGTGGGCTTTCGAGTAAAAATTGTCGCACTTGTAAAAGAACTCCGCCGTCTCGCTCAACACGACGTAGCCGTGCGCGAAGCCGCGCGGCACGAACAGTTGGAGTTTGTTTTCCGCGCTCAACCGGACGGAATACCACTGGCCGTGCGTCGGCGAGCCGGGCCGCAAATCCACCACCACATCGAGGACTTCGCCTTCGGTCACGCGCACGAGTTTGGCTTGGGCGGCCTCGCCCGTCTGGAAATGCAGCCCGCGCAACACGCCGCGTGTGCTGCGGGCTTGGTTGTCTTGCACGAATTCGGCTTGCACGCCGGCCTCGGCCCAAGTGCGTTGGTTGTAGCTCTCGAAAAAATAGCCGCGCTCGTCGTGGAAAACACGCGGCTCGAAAATCAGCAGCCCTTCGATGGGCGTTTGGTGGAAAGGCATTCGTTTGGAATGATGAGTGATAAATGATGAATGATGAACGAGGGGCGAAATCTGTTCCAATCTTGCTCCCCCCAGCCCCCTAAAAGGGGGAGCAAAGTGCTCGTAGTCTGGGGACTTTGCCACCAATACCAACCGAAACTTGCCCTCTCCCTTTAAGGGGTTGGGGGGAGCAACAACTCAAAACTCGAAAGCCTGCAAGGCTCCGTTCGAGTTGCCGACGAGCACCAAGTTTTTGCCTCCGGCGGTCGGCAACAGGCGCAAATTCCGGGCATCCAGTGTGGCCCAAAAGCCGCTTTCGCGGGCAGCCAGCGGGCGGAAGTTGCCTTTGCCGTCACCGAGCAAAATGCAGCCGTTGCCGGAGTCAATCGGTTGGGTTTCAATTTGTTGGCCGTAGTCGTTGCCCGCCAGCACGAGGTCAAGATGGCCGTCGCGGTTGGCATCGAAGGCGAGGATGCTGTTGGTCGGGGCCATTTGCACGAGCAAGGGCAGGGCGTGCGGCTCGAAGCGTCCGCCTTTGTTCTCGAAATAGACGCTCGCCAGCTCGTTGACGCGCATTTTTTGGGCTTTGTCGAGGGCTTCTTTCCCGAAAATGTCGGTGACGGTCGCCTCGGAGTAGGCCTTCGTGCGGAGGAATTTCTTTTTCAACGGCGGCATCTGTTTCACCATTGATTTTTGGAAAGCCAGTGGCCGTTCGGTGCCCTGCCAAGTGCGGCACATGACCGCTTCAATCGAGCCATTGCCGTCAAAATCGCGGGCGTACATCGTGAGCGGCTCGGCATCGGAGGCGCGGTGGCGGCTGTTCAGGCCGAGGTTGCCGGCCACGAGGTCGAGGTCGCCGTCGCCGTCGAAATCGGCAGCGCAGAGGCTGCGCCAGAAGCCCGTCCATTTGTCGAGGCCGAACTGCGCGGTGGCGTTTTGCAGCTTGCCGCCCGCGTTTTTGAACACAGTGACGGGCATCCACTCGCCCGCGACGATGAGTTCTGGCGATTTGTCGCCGTCCAAATCCGCCCATTGCATGGCCCGCACCATGCCGATTTTTTCAAAATCGGGGGCGACTTCGCGGGTCACGTCGCGGAAAACCGCCCCCCCGGCCCCCGACGCGGGGGAGTCGTTGCGGAGGATGCGGCTCGGCGGCGTGGTCGGGTACGCGCCGGGTACGCAGTAGCCGCCGAGGAAAATATCCGCGTCGCCGTCGCCGTCGAAATCGTGGGCGGTCACGGCGGCTGCGCTTTCCGGGGCGTTGGGCAGGCCGTTGGCGGCGCGGGCGAAGTTGCCTTTGCCGTCGTTCAGGTACAGGCGGGCTTGGTAGGCCGGGCTGGCGGCAGGCTGTTCGTTGCCGCCGGAGGCCACGAGCAGGTCTTGGTCGCCGTCGCCGTCGGCATCGAGGAAGGTCGCGCCCGCGTCCTCGAATTGTTTGTCGGCGGCCCATGTCGCGGCAGAACTTGCTGAAAATGAGCCGTTTCGGTTTTGCAAAAACAGTGCGCCCGCTTGGCCGGCTGCGCCACCGACGTAAAAATCGGCCAGTCCGTCGCCGTTCGCGTCGGCGGTGGCGAGGGCCGGGCCGGGCAATGAGAGTTTCCACGGGAGCAGTCGTTCGCGGTCGAAGTCGTGAAAGTCGTTTTCGATGTGCCGGAACGCGAGGCCGCGTTGTCCGGTCAATTCGCGGGCGAAGGTTTTGGGCGCGGGCAGGGGCGTGAGTTGGCCGGGTTTTGCATCGGTGAAATTGACGGCAACTCGTTGATTGGCAGGCACATCGGTCAGTTTGACGACGCGGCCTTCGGGGAATTGGATTTCCACGCGGTCGAGTTTGGGCAGCTGGCCGAGGCCGATGTGGGCGATGGGTTCGACGGACGACCAGAAGCCGCGCACGGGCGTGATTTCTTCGGAAAACACGCGCCCATCGCTGGCCCAAGCCCGGATTTTCGCGCCGGTGGCAAAGGGGTTTTTCTGGCTGCCCGTGAGTTTGAATTGGAGCCAGTTGCCTTTTTTGCGCTCGGCGGCGGTGTTTTTGTAAATAAAAGCGGGCTGCATGAGGTTGTTGACCACCAAATCGAGGTCGCCGTCGTTGTCGAGGTCGGCATAGACCGCGCCGTTGGAGTACGATTTTTCGGCCAAGCCCCACGCGGCGGATACGTCGTCGAACGCAAGCCCGGCCTCCGTGCCGCCCCGGTTGCGGTAGGCGTAGTTGAGGAGTTTGAACTGCGGGATTTGTTTGAGCAGGTTGTTGATGTCGGGGAAATGTTGCTGCAAAGTGCCCGTCAGTTTGGACAGCGAATCCATCGTGAAATCCATGAAATCGGCGTTGGTCACGTCGCGGAAGTAGCCGTTTGAGATGTAGATGTCGCGGTAGCCATCGTTGTCGAAATCCTGCATGAGCGGTGCCCACGACCAGTCTGTTTCGTACACGCCGGCGAGGCAGGCGATGTCGGAAAACGTGCCGTTGCCGTTGTTGAGTTGGAGCACGTTGCGCATGAACTGGCGGCCGTGCCCGTTTTTCAGGAGGGTATAATAGCGGGCATCGGTCATGGTGGACACGCGCTGCTGCTGCAACTCGAAATCTTCCGGCAACATATCGAGCGTGAGGATTTCCGGGAGGCCGTCGTTGTTTAGGTCGGCGATGTCGGTGCCCATCGTGTGGTTGGCGACGTGCCGGAAGGCGGCATCGGTTTTTTCGGTGAAAGTACCGTTGCGGTTGTTTAGGTACATGAAGTCGGGGACGATGAAGTCGTTTCCGACGTAGAGGTCGGGGTAGTTGTCGTCGTTGAAATCGGAGATCGTCGCACTGAGGCCGAAGGCAAAATCGAGCACGCCCGCCTGTTCGGTCACGTCGGTAAATTTTTCGCCGTCGTTGCGGAGCAGTCGGTGGGGCTGGAAGGGCGGCGGTGGCGTTTTGGAGCGGACAAACTTGCCGCCGCCGAGGTCAACGATGTTCATCGAACTGGACAGGCCGAAATCAACCTGTGTGTTGACGAGGTACAGGTCGAGGTCGCCGTCGCGGTCGTAATCGAAAAAATTGGCCATCGAGGTAGCGGCGATTTCGTCCACACCATAGGTGCTGGCTTGCTCGACGAAAGAGTTGTCTTGGTTGTTGATGAACAGGAGGTTGCGGCGGGCATCGTTCGCGTTCGGGCCGGAGCGACATATATATATGTCCTGCCAGCCATCGCCGTTCACGTCGGCTGCGACCACACCGGTTTTTAGGCCCTGTGTTGCCACTCCAAGCCCTGCGGCGATGGTGATGTTCTCGAATTTCAGATTGCCTTTGTTCAAATACAAAGCGCACGGGCCGAGGGTCGCCGTGAAAAACAAGTCCTGCAAACCGTCGCGGTTCAGGTCGAGCACTGCCACGCCGCCACCATTATATAGGTGTCCGAAACCGAAGATGTTGAGTTGGTGGCTTTCGGTGAAGGTGTTGCTGAACGTTACCCCAGTCTCGGCGGCGGGGAGCAACTGGAAAAGCGCGTCGGCAGGGGCGGGCACCGAATCGGATGCACTCGAAGTCGTGTCGGGGATGTTTTTTTGGCAGGCAGTGAATAGGGTAGAGGCGGCAAAAGCCGAAAGCAAGAGGCGCGGGAGCAGTTGCATGAACATTGGTTTTGCTTGATTGCGCGGCAAATGTCCACAAAAGCGGCTGGTTTTTGGGCTAAATCTTGCTCTGAGACGGTACGCCGGAAGCAAGGGGCCAGTGAGCAGGAACTTTTTTCAGAAAATTTTAAACCCTCTTTGGAAAAAAGTGTGGGCTAATTCTACCTTTGCCCCCGCTTTTGAAAAGAAGGACAACCGCGAGCTTTTCAAGCCGACTTTTCAAAGTTCAAACTCAAATTCTCGTAAGGGTAATGAATCAAAAAATTAGAATCAAACTCCGCTCGTACGACCACAATCTGGTGGACAAGTCCACCGAACGGATTGTGAAGACAGTGCGTGCAAGCGGGGCGGTCGTAACTGGCCCGATTCCGCTGCCCACTGAAAAAGAGATTTTCACCGTCTTGCGTTCGCCGCACGTCAACAAGAAGTCTCGTGAGCAGTTCCAGTTGCGCACCCACAAGCGCCTTATCGAAATCTACACACCGACTCAAAAAACGGTGGACGCTCTCTCCAAGTTGGAACTGCCGAGCGGCGTGGATATTCAAGTCAAATTGACTTAAACGCGATTCTTTTCCGGTTCGTCACATACAGGTTGCGGCTGTTTTCAAAGTGCCATGCTCATCTGAGGGTAACTGAAAACTTCCCGGACGCTTCCCTGCGAGGGGACAAGGGCGTTTTTCTGTTTTGGCCCAACGCGATTAGTTGCCGGAAAAGACAGCAAAATCGAACAGCATTTTTCAACCATATAAATCGTTTCCAGTGAACGGTCTGATTGGCAAAAAAATCGGCATGACCAGCGTCAACGACAAGGACGGCAAAAACGTCGCTTGTACCGTCATCGAAGCTGGCCCGTGCGTCGTCACGCAGGTGAAAACTTCGGATTCCGATGGTTACTCCGCCCTGCAATTGGCTTTCGGCGACAAGAAGGTGAAAAACACCACCGACCCGCTCTTGGGTCACTTCGAGAAAGCGGGCACCGCACCCAAAGCACGGGTCCGTGAATTCCGCGACGCAACCCTCGAAAAGACACTTGGCGATGTGGTGACTGTTTCTGATGTTTTCGCAGAAGGTGACAAAGTCAACATCAGTGGCATCTCCAAAGGTAAAGGCTTCCAAGGCGTTGTTCGTCGGCACGGTTTCGGCGGTGTCATGGAACAGACGCACGGCCAGCACAACCGCCAACGTGCCCCAGGTTCGCTCGGCAACTCGTCGTTCGCGGCAAAAGTTATGAAAGGCATGCGGATGGCTGGTCAAATGGGCAACAAGAAGGTGAAAATCCGCCGCCTCTCGGTGCTCAAAGTTTTCCCCGAACAAAACCTCATCCTCATCAAAGGTGCTGTGCCCGGCCATAAAGGCGCGTACCTGATGATCGAAAAATGAACCTGAAAAATGTGCCGAACTCATTGTGAAACAACGAGTCGTCCCATTTTCAAATTAGCAGATTAGCACATTCAAACAAGATGCAAGTCTCTGTCTATAACATAAAAGGCGAGCCTACTGGTCGCAGCGTTGAGTTGCCCGCCGAAGTGTTCGGTGTTGAACCGCACGAGCACTCCATGTGGCTTGATGTCAAGCGTTACCAAAACGCTCAACGTCAGGGTACGCACAAATCGAAGGAGCGCAGCGAAATCAGCGGCTCCACCCGCAAGTTGCACAAGCAAAAAGGCACGGGCGGCTCGCGCAAAGGCGACATCAACAGCCCGCTGTTCCGGGGCGGTGGCCGTGTCTTCGGCCCGCGCCCGCGCAACTACGACATTCATGTGAATGCCAAAGTGAAGGAATTGGCCCGCCGCAGCGCACTTTCTGCAAAAGCCAAAGACGGCAACATCATCGTCGTGGAGGATTTCAAATTCGATGCGCCCAAAACCGCCGCGTTCCGCAACATCCTCACAGCCCTCAAAGCAGATGCAAAGCGCAGCCTCACGGTAGTAGGCGGGTACGACAAGACCCTTTATCTCTCGTGCCGCAACCTGCCGAACGCTGAAATCACGCCTGCCCAAGATTTGAATACTTATCAAATCTTGAAGGCTAACAACATCGTCATCGCAGAAAGCGCAATCGAAAAAATCACGGCGATTTGCGGCAAGTGATTGCCCAAGTCCGTTCACACCATCACTCGTTGAGAAATGTCAAAGCAAATTTTGATAAAGCCCGTCATCACCGAAGCAGCGACGAAGCTCGCCGACAAACGCAACACTTATGTGTTCGTGGTGAATAAAGACGCGAACAAAATCGAGGTGAAGGCCGCCGTCGAAAAAGCGTTCAATGTGAACGTATCGAGCGTGAACACGGCCATTATGCCGGGCAAACCCAAAGCCCGCAGCACCAAGACGACCATCGTGCGCGGCACCAAGCCTTCCTATAAAAAAGCGTTCGTCACCCTCGAACCGGGCGAGAAAATTGACATCTTCGGCCCCGCAGAAGAGGCATAACGCACACTCGAAACTCGAAATTCAAAACTTGAAACTGTTCCGACATGGCAGTTAAAAAATACAATCCGCTCACGCCCGGCCAACGCTTCCGGGTCACGCCCATCAGCAAAGACCTGATGACCGACGTGCGCCCGGAAAAAAGCCTCTTGGCTCCGATGAAAGAAACGGGCGGCCGCAACTCCGCAGGTCACATGACCATGCGCTACCGCGGCGGCGGCCACAAAAAGCGTTACCGCATCGTTGACTTCAAGCGCGACAAGGACGGTGTGCCAGCTACGGTCAAGACCGTTGAGTACGACCCGAACCGCAGCGCGTTCATCAGCCTCCTGTTTTATGCAGACGGCGAGAAACGCTACATCATCGCGCCGAAAGACATCAAAGTCGGTCAGAAAATCGTGAGCGGTAAAGGCGCAGCACCCGAAATCGGCAACTGCCTCTTCCTCTCCGAAGTACCGCTCGGTGCTTTTGTCCACAACGTCGAACTGCACCCCGGTAAAGGCGGCGCACTCGTCCGCTCGGCGGGCACCAGTGCCATCATGATGGGCCGCGAAGACAAATATGCAGTCTTGAAATTTCCGTCCGGCGAAACGCGCCGCGTATTGCTCACCTGCAAAGTCACCATCGGTACGGTCAGCAACAGCGAGCACATGCTCGAAGTCATGGGCAAAGCAGGCCGCAACCGCTGGAAAGGCCGTCGCCCGCGCAACCGTGCAGTTGCCATGAACCCGGTTGACCACCCGATGGGTGGTGGCGAGGGCCGCGCTTCTGGTGGCCACCCGCGCAGCCGCAAAGGTTTGATTGCAAAAGGCAAGAAAACTCGCAGCCGCACGAAGGCATCCAACGCGCTCATCATTTCCCGCCGCAAAACGGGCAAATAACCTGAGCATCAACTTTTTGAAAATACTTTTCAAACGATAAAGCAATGCCTCGTTCACTCAAAAAAGGCCCTTACATCCACCACTCGCTGCTGGAAAAGGTGCAAAAGGCAAAGTCAAGCAACAAGAAATCGGTGATCAAGACATGGAGCCGCGCCTCCATGATTATCCCGGACATGGTGGGCGAAACCATCGCCGTACACAACGGCAAGACCTTCGTGCCCGTGTTCGTCACCGAAAACATGGTAGGCCACAAGTTGGGCGAGTTCTCGCCGACCCGCAACTTCCGGGGCCACGCAGGGAACAAAAAATAAATCTGCTGAAACAAGGAAATGCCAAGTGAAAGTACGACCGCATTTCCCGACACTCAGCACATTGGCAAATTGACCAATAAGCACATTTCAATAAAATGGAAGCTGTCGCAAAACTCAAAAACTGCCCAATGTCGCCGCGCAAAATGCGCCTCGTCGTGGACATCATCCGGGGCAAGCGCGTCGTGGATGCTCTGGGCATTTTGAAGTACAAAAACAAGGAAGCAGCGATGTGGCTCGAAAAACTCGTGCTCAACGCCGTCAACAACTGGGAACAGAAGACCGACCAAGTGGGCGCAGCCGACGACTACGACCTGTACATCAAGACGGCGTTCGTAGATCCCGGCGGCATCATCTACCGCTTCCTCCCGGCTCCGCAAGGCCGCGCCTATCGCGTCCGCAAGCGTCGCAACCACGTGACGCTGGTGGTCGAAAACAAAAAGGCCCTCGAAGGCGAGGCCTAATCTGCACAACTCAATTCGCAAACCCGCACATCAGAAATAAAAAATGGGTCAAAAGGCAAATCCAATTGGCAACCGTTTGGGCATCATTCGCGGCTGGGATAGCAGCTGGTATGCCGACAAAGATTACGGTCTCAAAGTGGTGGAGGACGAGAAAATCCGCACCTATCTCCGCGCACGCCGCCCCAAAACGGCCACGCAGGATCCGCGCGACCGCAACAAACCGATGCAGAACGGCATCAGCCGCATCGTCATCGAGCGCACTTTGAAGCGGGTGACCGTGACCATCCAAACCTCCCGCCCCGGTATCATCATCGGTAAAGGTGGTAAAGAGGTGGATTTGATTAAGGAAGAATTGAAAATCCTGACGGGCAAGGATGTCCAAATCAACATCTTTGAAATCCGCAAACCGGAACTTGACGCAGCCATCGTCGGCGAGCAAATCGCCAAACAAATCGAGGCACGCATTAACTACCGCCGCGCCATCAAAGCTGCTATCCAAAGCACTATGCGTGCAGGCGGTGAAGGCATCAAAATTCGCATCAGCGGACGTTTGGCCGGCGCGGAGATTGCCCGTACAGAAGAATATAAAGAAGGACGCACACCCCTTCACACATTCCGGGCCGACATTGATTACGCACTTTCCGAGGCACTGACCGTTTACGGTAAAATCGGTATCAAAGTGTGGCTCTTCAAAGGAGAGGTACTGCAGAAACGCGAACTCACCCCCTTTGCCAGCGCAGAGGGAAGCGGTGAAGTGCGTGGCAGCGGCGACCGTCGGGATGAAGGTGGACGCGGCGATCGTCGCAGCGACCGTGATGACCGTCGCGGTGGCGACCGTCGCGGAGGACGTGGCGAAGGTGGCGGTGACCGTGAAGGCGGTCGCGGCGGGGATCGTCGCGGCGGCGGAAATCGTGGCGCTGGCGGCCGTCGTTAAAACCACAATACGGCGGAGTTACTGAAAATCTGTTTTGGGGATTTTGAGCCACGCCGTACTTTCGCAGCCGCTTTTTCGGAAGGCATAGTGGTTGTACTCTATTAAATTGATTGTCAAGCATTTAAACTGAAATACGATGCTTCAGCCAAAAAGAACAAAGTATCGCAAACAACATAAAGGCCGCAACACAGGTATTGCACACAAGGGCAGCACCATTTCGTTCGGTTCCTTTGCGCTGAAAAGCATGGAGTTCAGCCGCATCACAAGCCGCCAAATCGAGGCTGCCCGTATTGCCCTGACCCGCAACATGAAACGCGAAGGCAAGGTCTGGATCCGCATTTTCCCGGACAAGCCCATCACGTCGAAGCCTGCAGAGGTTCGTATGGGTAAGGGTAAGGGTGCAGTTGATCACTACGTTTGCCAAGTGCAGCCGGGTCGCATCATGTTCGAGATTGAAGGCGTGAGCCAAGAACTCGCATACGAATCGCTCCGGTTGGCCGCCCAAAAACTGCCCATCATTTGCAAAGCGGTGACTCGTTACGATTACGAAGGCTAATCCAAGGAGTACCGTCCAATCAGCAAAAATCACTTTGAGGAAACTTCCTCGAACCAATAAGGAACAATGGCAAAGGAAAAATTGAACCTCGCCGAAATGGACAACGACACACTGGTGTCGGAATTGGCAAGTATGCAAAATGACTTGACCAACATGAAGTTCGACCATGCCGTCAAAGGCTTGGCCAATCCGATGGAACTGCGCGAGCTGCGCCGCAACGTTGCGCGCATCCATACCGAAATGCGCAGCCGCGAACTGGCTACCATGTCCGCAGAAGAACTGGCGTTGCGCTCCAAACTCCGCGCCCGCCGTCGTCGGCAGCGTTAAAACTTTTGGCTCATCAAGCAAATCATCACATTAGAAATAATGGAAGCAAGAAATCTTCGCAAGACGAAAATCGGCACGGTAGTCTCCACCAAGATGGACAAGACTGTCTCGGTCAAAGTGGAACGCCGCCTGATGCACCCGCTTTACGGCAAGTTCGTGAAGCGTTCCAACAAGTTCTTTGCGCACGACGAGAAAAACGAATGCACTGTCGGCGACAAAGTCCGCATCATGGAAACCCGTCCGCTTTCCAAGCTGAAGCGTTGGCGTCTGGTCGAAATCATTGAGAAAGCAAAGTAATTTGGTTGAATTGCTTCAACCACTTCCACAAATTCAACCAATTCAACTGATATGATTCAGCAAGAATCTCGATTGAACGTTGCAGACAACTCCGGTGCCAAAGAAGTGCTTTGCATCCGCGTGCTGGGGCACACCCGCCAACGTTACGCTGGCGTGGGCGACAAAATCGTCGTGACTGTGAAGGATTCCAGCCCCGGCGGCATCAAGAAAGGTACCGTCAGCAAGGCCGTCATCGTCCGCACCAAGTACCCGCTGCGCCGCAAGGATGGCTCGTACATACGTTTTGACGACAACGCAGTGGTGTTGCTCAACGCTTCCGATGAGCCACGCGGCACCCGCATCTTCGGCCCCGTTGCCCGCGAGCTGCGCGACAAAGACTATATGCGTATCATCTCGCTCGCGCCGGAAGTGCTCTGATTTCTAATGAAAAAACAAGTGAGGTCGCGGTTTTGAATCGAAGAGTCAAACTCATCATTCATCGCTCAAAACCCAACATTCATAAAAAATGGCAACCAAGCAAAAAAGCACCCGTTTCGCACCGAAGCTCCACGTCAAGACTGGAGACACCGTTCAGGTGATTTCGGGCGATGACAAAGGCAAAAAAGGCCAAGTCCTGCAAGTCTTCCCCGCCAAGCAACGGGCCATCGTCGAAGGTGTCAACATCGTGAAAAAACACGTCAAGGCATCGCAGACGAACGAAGGCGGCATCCAAGAAATGGCTGCTTCCATCCATGTCTCCAACCTGATGTTGGTTGACCCCAAAACAGGCCAAGCAAGCCGCATCGGCCGCAAAAACGTGGACGGCAAGAACGTCCGCTATTCAAAAAAATCTGGTAACATTATTCAATAATGGATAAGTACGTTCCGCGTCTCAAGACAAAATACCAAAGTGAAGTGGTGCCTGCCCTGATGAAGCAGTTCAACTACACTTCGGTCATGCAAGTGCCGCGCTTGGTCAAGATTTGCATCAACCAAGGCATCGGCGATGCCACTGGCGACAAAAAGCTTATTGACATTGCCGTTGGCGAGATGACGACCATCACAGGTCAGAAGGCAGTCTCCACGAAAGCTCGCACCTCGGTCTCGAACTTCAAGCTCCGCGAAGGTATGCCGATTGGCGTGCGCGTCACGCTCCGCGCCGAGCGTATGTACGAGTTCCTCGACCGGCTCATCAACATCTCGTTGCCGCGTGTGCGCGACTTCCGGGGCGTGAACGACAAATCGTTCGACGGCCGTGGCAATTACAGCATGGGCATCACGGAGCAAATCATCTTCCCTGAAATTGACATTGACAAAGTGACCAAGATCATGGGTATGGACATCACCTTCGTGACCACAGCCAGTACCGACGCAGAGGCTTTCGCCCTGTTGAAAGAAATCGGCCTGCCCTTCAAAGGCCGCGAACCCAAGCAACAATGATTTTTAATGCGATGATGTGCTAGCAAAGTCCGGCATATCAGCACATTGACACATTAGCAAATTCAAAAAATATGGCTAAGAAATCAGTCATCGCCCGCGAAGCCAAGCGTCAACGTTTGGTGGCAAAATACGCAGACCTCCGCAAAAAACTCAAAGAAGCGGGCGACTACGATGCGCTTGACAAGCTCCCGCCGAACAGCAATCCCATCCGCTTGCACAACCGCTGCTTGCTGACGGGCCGCCCGAAAGGCTATATGCGCAAGTTCGGCATCTGCCGTGTGAAGTTCCGCCAAATGGCACTTGACGGCAAAATCCCGGGTGTAACCAAAGCCTCGTGGTAAGTTTCCGAACAGGCCAAGCCCTCTCGGAAAACTCAAACTCAAATTCATAGAATTCAATCAATATCACGGTACAATGCACGTCACCGACCCGATAGCAGATTTTTTGACCCGCATTCGCAACGCGCAGATGGCGGGGCACCGCATCGTTGAGATTCCGGCTTCCAAAATGAAGAAGCGACTGACGGAGATCCTCTACGACCAAGGGTATATCTTGAAGTATACCTATGACGACGCTGCGGAGCACAAACAGGGCATCATCAAAATCGCATTGAAATACGACCCGATGACGAAGAAACCCGTCATTCGAGAACTGGTGCGTGTGAGCCGTCCGGGTCTCCGCAAATTCGCGGGTGCCGACAACATCCCACGCATCATCAATGGGTTGGGCATCATGATCGTCTCTACCTCAAAGGGTGTGATGACCGACAAAAAAGCCCGTGAGATGAACGTTGGCGGCGAGTTGCTCTGCTACATCTGCTAATCTCCAACGCCCACAAAAACCAAAAACGGGTGGCAAAACTGGCACCCAAATTTTTTCAAACTCGAAATTCAAAACTCGAAGGATATGTCTCGGATTGGTAAGTTGCCGATTTCCCTCCCTGCAAAAGTGGAAGTCAGCGTCGCCTCGGATAACACCGTGACGGTGAAAGGCCCCAAAGGCACGCTGAAAGAGAAGATTGACCCGGACATCAACGTGGCTCTCGAAGACGGCAAAATCGTCGTCACACGCCCGACCGACCAGAAACGCCACCGTGCCTTGCACGGCCTGTCCCGTGCTCTTATCAGCAACATGGTGGTCGGCGTGAGCGAAGGCTATGTCCGTGAAATGGAGGTCGTTGGTGTGGGCTACCGCGTGGAAAATCAGGGCAACCTCGTGACTTTCACGATTGGCTATTCCCACCCTGTCGTCATGTGGATTCCAAGCGAGATCAAAGTGACGACGGCCATGGAAAAAGGTCAGGCTCCGTTGCTCCGCTTGGAAGGCATTGACAAGCACCTGCTCGGCCAAGTATGTGCGAAAGTCCGTTCGTTCCGCAAACCGGAGCCGTACAAAGGCAAGGGTATCAAGTTCAAAGGCGAAGTGCTGCGCCGCAAAGCTGGCAAAACTGCTGGTGGCAAGAAGTAATCCCTTTGGATTGGGGCATATTTCCCGTTGGCTCTCAATTTTATTGGAATTCTCTCAGCCGGAGAGCCTTTTGCAAACAAATCAATCAAGTTTCTCCGGTCGGTATCGGAGGATAGAAATTTGAAATAAAGATGAAACGTACACCAGAACAGCGTCGTCGCCGGATTCACAATCGGGTTCGCCGGAAAGTCAACGGCACTTCAGAGCGTCCGCGCCTCAGCGTTTACCGCTCGAACAAGGCAATTTATTGCCAAGTGATTGACGATACTCAAGGCCACACCTTGGCGGCAGCAAATTCCCGTGAGGAGTCCATCACGGGATCCAAAACTGAGGCGGCGGTCGCAGTCGGCAAGTTGATTGCGAAGAAAGCAATCGCTGCAGGCATCACTTCGGTGGTTTTTGACAGGGGCGGCTATCTGTATCACGGTCGCGTGAAGGCCCTCGCAGAAGGCGCACGTGAAGGCGGCCTCCAATTCTGATGAGTTCGTGCCCTGTTTTTTGGGTACTGCGCATCTCGACATTCTCAAATTTTCAAAATCGCACATTAGCACATTATCAAAATGGCTAGGCAAAATCAAGATAGAGGCCGGAAACCGGAAACGGAAGTCCAAGACGAATCTGGCTTGAAAGAAAAACTTGTCGCCCTCAATCGCGTGGCCAAAGTCACGAAAGGTGGCCGCACTTTCACTTTCGCGGCTGTGGTCGTGGTCGGTGATGGTAAAGGCACGGTCGGTCAGGGTCTCGGTAAAGCCCGCGAAGTGTCGGAGGCCATCGGTAAAGCTGTGAAGGATGCCGAAAAGAACCTCATCAAGGTTCCTGTCTATAAAGGCACTATCCCGCACGAGGCTTACGGCAAATCTGACGCTGGCCGCGTCATCATCAAGCCTGCGGCACACGGTACGGGCGTTATCGCTGGTGGTGCCATGCGTGCAGTACTCGAAATGGCAGGTGTGCACGACGTGTTGGCTAAATCGCAGGGCGGCTCCAATCCGCACAACGTGGTCAAGGCTACGCTCGCGGCATTGGCCAGCCTACGCAGCCCGAGCGAAGTGGCTCGTCAGCGCGGCATCACACTCGATAAGTTGTTCAACGGCTAAACTTTTCCGATGACGTATGGGCTTTTCGGGGTCAATCGTCATTCCAAAATACATCATTCAAAAAATGAGCAAGGTTAAGATTACGCTCGTCAAAAGCCCGATTGACAAGTCAAAACGGCAAAAAGACACGCTCAAAGCACTTGGTTTCCGCAAGATGCACCAAACCGTTGAGCATGAGGCAACCCCTCAAATCCAGGGTATGATCCGCGTGGTGAACCACCTCATCTCTGTCGAAGCCTGATTTGGGTGCGGCACCTCGAAAGATTCTAAACGACTAACGCTCAAACGTTCAATAAAATGGATTTAAGCAATCTCCGCCCAGCGGAAGGCTCCGTCAAAAATCGCAAGCGTATCGGTCGCGGTACGGGTTCGGGTCGCGGCGGTACGTCCACACGCGGTCACAAGGGCGACAAAGCCCGTTCCGGCGCGAAAGAGAAACGCCATTTCGAGGGCGGCCAAACGCCTATGCAGCGTCGTCTGCCGAAGCGTGGCTTCAAGAATATCAACCGCGTGGAGTACGCACCGCTGAATCTGGCCTCCATTGAAGCATTGATTCAGAAAACAGGCAAGACTTCGTTCGATGTGGACGCACTCGTGTTGCTTGGCTTTTCCAAAAAGTCCGAAAAAATCAAAATCCTCGGCAACGGCAAGCTGTCGTCGAAGGTTGACATCACGGCCCACGCTGTTTCGGCATCCGCCAAGGCTGCCATCGAAGCACTCGGTGGCACGGTAACTCTTGTCTAAACCCAATACCGGGCAGAAGCATGAAATTCTTCAATACACTCAAAAATATTTGGAGCATCAAGGAACTGCGTGACCGCATCCTGTTCTCCATCGGCCTGTTGGCGATTTATCGCGTGGGTACGTTCGTGGTGTTGCCCGGTGTGGTGCCGGAAGCGCTCGCCCGTGCCAGTCAGAGCCGCAGCTCCAACGACTTGCTGGGTCTTATCAACACCTTCACGGGAGGGGCTTTCGACAACGCGGCCATTTTCGCGCTCGGTGTGATGCCGTACATCACAGCATCCATTATCGTCCAGCTGTTGGGTTTCGCTGTCCCATATTTTCAGCGTTTGCAAACGAAGGAGGGTGAGAGTGGCCGGAAGAAATTGAACCAAATTACTCGCCTGCTTACGGTCGCCATCACTTTGGTTCAAGGCGGTGGGTACTTGCAAATGGTTCGTTCTATTCCCGGTGCAGTTGACCCGAACATTCCCGAAGGTATTTTTTGGTTTTGCAACATCATCGTTCTGACAGCCGGTACCGTGTTTTGTATGTGGCTCGGTGAGCGTATCACGGACAAGGGCGTGGGCAATGGCACTTCGCTTATCATTCAAGCAGGCATCATTGCTCGTTTGCCACAAGCGTTTGTGTTTGAGTTCCAAAAACTTGCTGGTGATAACAAGTTGTTGCTGTTTTTCGTGGAAATGGCTCTGTACTTCGCCATCGTCATGGCAACAATCCTCGTCATACAAGGTGTCCGCAAAATCCCCATACAGTTTGCGAAACGAATGGTCGGTCGTCAAGGGGCTTCCCTTCCAGCTGCTGGTGCCCGTGATTATCTCCCGCTGAAAGTCAACTCCGCAGGCGTGATGCCCATCATCTTCGCGCAAGCGTTGATGTTCCTGCCTGCAACTGCATTTCAGTACATCGGCGGTAGCGATGCTCAGGCAACGGGGCGCATCCACATGTTCAACGACATCTATTCCCTTGGCTACAACGTGGTGTTCTTCTTGTTGGTGGTCATTTTTACCTATGTCTACACAGCGTTGATGATCAACCCAACCAATCACGCGGAGTATCTAAAGCGCAATAACGCCTTCATTCCGGGCGTGAAGCCGGGCGAAGCAACGGCCAGTTATATTGATAATATCATGACCCGCATCACGCTGCCGGGCGCGATTTTTCTCGGTATTTTGGGTGTGCTTCCGTCCATCGTTGCGACGATGGGTGTGAACCAACAGTTTGCACTCTTCTTCGGGGGTACTACGCTCTTGATTATGGTCGGCGTAGCATTGGACACCTTGCAGGTCATCGAATCCTACTTGTTGATGCAGCGTTATGACGGCCTCATCAAGTCTGGTCGCATTCAAGGTCGCAATACACAAGGGCTTCAAATCGGCCAACCTCAATAATCAATGGGACTGTTTACAAAAGGCGGTCAGGGTAAGCAAGTTTTCTACAAGACGCCGAGCGAACTTGAACTGATACGCAAATCGTGTCACCTCGTTTGCAAGACGCTTGCCCACGCTGGTTCAATGTTGAGA
>JBKBIC010000006.1:28067-34867 GCA_046299435.1 Saprospiraceae bacterium | reverse complement strand
CTAAAAACATGAAAATCAAGCATTTGCACCATTTCCAACTTGCCAAAAACAACCCGTCAAATTTTAAAACATACTCTAAAGTTTTCTTCTTTTTTTGAGGATTTTGATGAAATGGACTGTGAACCCGATGATGTTCCAGTTTTTCCAGTTTCTAGCGGTAACTTCAAATCGAATAAGGAGGGTTTTGAAGCTGTCCAAGACGGAGAACGCGCGTTCGATGACAGTTCTTTGTTTGTAAAGTTCGTCGTCGAAATATTCATCCCGGTCACCGATAGCCCCATTTCTGGGGTTCAGTGCGACGTTCGGCTCTATGCCTTGGGCTTGGCAGGCCCGTCGGAACCCCTCGGAGTCGAACCCTGCGTCGGCGTTGAGGAATAGCCCCTCCAAACTCAGGCCCATGCCTTCGACCGACCCGAAAAGTTCGCCAAGGTGTTTTTCAATGTCAAACAAATCGTGGTGCCGACCGCTCTCCGGCTCGCTCATGCCCAACACAACGCCCTGATTGTCTGACAGATACAGCGAGTTGGCCGTGTTCGACCCCTTGCGCCCTTGATAGCCAATGGCTTGCCCACGAGTGCGCGTCCGGGTGTGGCTGCCGTCCACCTGTACGCTCGACATGTCCAAACAGGCCCGAAAACGCGCTACCAGATGCCGCCAAACCCGCTCCCAACTCCCGTCCAAACTCCACTTGTTGAAGTGATGAAAAACGCTTTGCCAACTGTAGGGGGCCTCCAAATAGGCCTTGATTGGCAATTCCCGCCACTGGCACCCTGTCTTGAGCCGGTACAAAATCAACTCCACAATGCCCAGCAACTCCTCGTCGGGCTTTTTTTTCCGCGTCTCGCACGGCTCAAATAAGGCAAAATGTGCCGCCGCAGGGTATCTTTGCTTAGTGTATCCATGTTTTGTAACCTTTTTGTCTTCAACTCAAAGTTACAGACTTGGGTACACTTTGTTTTTCATCCGATAACTTTAGACAGCCTCAGACTCAACATATAACAGGGGGGCAACATTTTTCCGATGTTTTTACGAAAAAAGATGTTAATGGCCTTCCGGTCATTCCTTACGAACCTTACTGCGGAAGACTTTTGAGCCTCAAAAGCACTTCGCGAATGCTGAAAAAAATACTGCAATTCACCCTGTTCCTCGGCCTCGGCGTGGTCATCCTCGGCCTCGTGTTCCGCAGCCAAAACGCGGCTTTTCAGGAGCAATGCCGCCTCGACGGCACGCCCGCCGACCAGTGCAGCCTGACCGACAAACTGCTCCACGATTTTTCGACGGTGCATCTCGGTTGGATGTTGGCGGTGGTCGCAGCGTTCACGGTCAGCAACATTTTTCGCGCCCTGCGCTGGCAGATGCTGTTCGAGCCGCTCGGCTACCGGACGCGCTTCCCGAACGCGCTTTTGACCATTTTTCTCGGCTATTTCGCCAATCTCGGCCTGCCGCGCATGGGCGAGGTGGTGCGCGCCGGCGCGATGGCCCGCAACGAAAACATCCCGATGGAGACCGTCATGGGCACGATGGTCGTGGATAGGCTCATGGATTTCGTGTGCCTCGCGGTGGTCGTCGGGCTGGCGTTCGTGTTCGAGGGTCAGACGCTGTGGGCGTTCATCGCCGACAACCGCGCCGACGGCTCAGCCTCCGGCGGCGGGCTGCTCCAAAACCCCGTCGTCCAAATCGTGCTCGGCCTGATGCTGGCGGGCGGCGTGGCGGCATTTTTCCTCCGGCAAAAACTGGCACAACTGCCTCTTTTTCAAAAGATTGAAAACCTTCTGCTCGGCTTCGGGCAAGGCTTCCGCAGCGTGTTCCGGCTGAAAAATTGGCCCCTGTTCCTGTTTTATTCGGGCGGCATCTGGCTCATGTTTTACCTGCAATGCCTGTTCAACATGTACGCTTTCCCGCCGACGGCGCACCTGACCGCCGGGGCCGCGCTGATGATTTTCGTCATCGGCACGCTGGGTTTCATCATCCCGTCGCCGGGCGGCATGGGCACTTTCCACGCGCTTTGCATCGCGGGTTTGGCCCTGTACGGCGTGGTCGGGACGGACGGTTTTTCGTACGCGAACATCTCGTTTTTTGCCATCCAGATTTTTTACAACGTCGTTTTTGGCGGGGCGGCCCTGCTGCTTTTGCCCTCGTTCGCTCGCCGGGCAAACAGCGAAAAAGCCTGACCGCCCATGCTTTACGGACTCATCGGCTACCCGCTCGGCCATTCGTTTTCCAAGATTTTTTTCACCGAAAAATTCGCCCGCGAAGGCATCGCCGGGGCACGATACGAGCTGTTCCCGCTGCCCGAAATCGCCGATTTCCCGGCTCTTTTGGCCAAAAACCCCGACCTGCGTGGCCTGAACGTGACCATCCCGCACAAACAAACGGTCGTCCCATTTTTGGACGAACTGGCCGAAACCGCCCGCGCCGTCGGTGCCGTGAACTGCATTGCTTTCCGAAACGGGCGGCTCATCGGCCACAACACGGACGTGTTCGGGTTTGAAATGTCGCTGCGAAACACAGGCCGCACGGATTTTGGGCAAGCACTCGTACTGGGCACGGGCGGCGCAGCGAAGGCCGTGAAATTCGTGCTGGGCAAGATGAGTGTGCCGTTTTTGTCGGTCTCGCGGCAGCCACAGGGTGCGGGTGAAATTGGATACGACGCGCTCAACCAATTGGATTTCAGCGACTTCCGGCTCATCGTCAACACCACGCCGCTGGGCATGGCCCCCAATTCGGACACTTGCCCGCCGCTGCCGTTCGAGCGATTGACGGCGGCACATTTGGTCTTCGACCTCGTGTACAATCCCCCCGAAACGCTACTTTTGCGCGAAGCCAAACTGCGCGGCGCGGCCACCGTGAACGGGCTGGAAATGCTGCATTTGCAGGCCGAACGCGCGTGGGAAATTTGGCAGCAAAGTTGACTTGCACGCTGGATAGGATTGGAACGCGGATGAAACGGATTGGGCGGATTTGTACGGATTTTTTGAAATGGTTTTGAGAAATCCGTGCAAATCAGTCCAATCCGTCCAATCCGCGTTTCAATCCTGCCTGATTGGCGGCTTTTATTTCGCGCCCATCAAGCCGCCTTCGGGCTTGTCCTTCACTTTTGCGAAGGCATCGAGGCCGCATTGCAAGAACGCAGAATAGGCCGCCGGGTCTTTGCCGCCGTTGTAGTCGGTGGGCTGGTTGAGGAGGGTTTTGCCGTCGTTGTGCATCAGGACATAGTACGGCTGGGCCGTCACGCCGAAGTTGTTGACTTGGAACGCGCTCCATTTGTCGCCCACCGTCCGCATTTTTTCGCCGGTGCGCGGGTCGAGCAGGTATTTGAATTTATCGTCCGGGAACAGCCGCTCCTTGTCGTCCACATAGAGCGAGACGACGACATAGTCGCGTTGCAGGTGCTCAATCACGCCGGGGCGGTGCCAGACGGTTTCCTCCATTTTGCGGCAGTTCACGCAGCCATAGCCCGTGAAATCCACGAAAAGCGGCTTGCCGAGGCGTTTGGCTTCGGCCAAGCCTTCGTCAAAATTGTGGTAGCAATCCAAGCCGTGCGGGCAGTCCATCGGGCGGAAAAAATTGTAGTGGACGGGTGGCGCGAGGCCGGAAAGCAGCGAAAGCGACTGGTATTTCACCAAGCCCCAGCCGATGTACCCAGCGAACGCCAGCGATGCCAGACCGAGCGCGAGCCGACCGGGGCCGGGCTTGTCCGTCGCGCCTTTCCATTTGAAAACGCCCAACTGGTACAGGCCCAAAAGCAGGGCCACGAGCAGCCACAGGGCGAGGAAAAGCTCGAATTTCAGCAGACCCCAGTGCATCACCATGTCGGCGGTGGAGAGGAATTTGAGGGCGAGCGCGACCTCGACGAAGCCGAGCGTGATTTTCACGTTGTCCATCCAGCCGCCGGATTTCGGCAGCGAATTGAGCCAACTGGGGAACATGGCGAACAGCGCGAACGGCAGCGCGAGCGCGAGGCCGAACCCCGTCATGCCAATCAACGGGCGCACCGGGATGAAGCCGAAAAGCGCGTCGCCAGCATTGGTCTTTGCCGTCTCGACCAGCAGCGTGCCGACAATCGGGCCGGTGCAGGAAAACGACACAAGGGCCAGCGTGAACGCCATGAAAAAGATGCCGAGCATCCCGCCCCGGTCGGCCATTTTATCGCTCGAAGTCGTCCACGACGAGGGCAGCGTGATTTCAAAAAGGCCGAAAAACGACAGCGCGAACACGATGAAAATCAGGAAAAACGCCACGTTGAACCACGGGTCGGTGCTCAGTTCGTTCAAAACCGTGGGGCCGAACACGCTCGTCAGCACCAGCCCGATGCCGACATAAATCAGCAGAATGCTGCCGCCGTACCAGAATGCGTTGCGAAGCCCGGTGGCGCGGTCTTTCGAGCGTTTGACGAAAAAACTGACCGTCATCGGGATCATCGGGAAGACGCACGGCGTGAGCAACGCGAGCAAACCGCCCAAAAAACCGCCGAAAAACACCCACCACATGGAAGGGTCGGCTGCCTCCACGGTGCCGCAGTTGTTGACAAATTGGGCGGAGTTGATGTCGCGTTTCGCGTCGTAAAAGCCCTGAAACTTCGGGTCGTCCGGGGCTTTGACGGTCGCTGCCACATCCGGGTTTTCGGCGCGCGGGTTCAGGATGATGCTCTCGCCGGGCTGCGCCTCGGTGCCGCCGGCCACACCGCCGCCGCCGGGCGCGCCGCTGCCGGGCTGGGCGTTGTTGGTGGGCGGTGCGGGTTCAGTTTTTTTTTCAGAATCGGGCGCGGTGCTGCCCGTCGAAGGGGCCGCTGTCGGCGCGATTTTGAACGAAAAATCCACGTCTTTGGGCGGCAGGCACATTTCCTCGTTGCAGGTCATGTAGGAAAGGTAGCCGGTGATGGGCTTCGAGGCATCCGCCACTTGCACCCGCTGTGTGAACACGCCCTTGTGCTTGAACTTGGTGAGGTTCATGCCGAACACCTTGTCGTACATCTTCACGATGTCGCCACTCTCTTTGGCTTTGCCGACGAGCTTGAAGTGCGGCCCTTCCTCGAACGTGAACGACGTGGGCACAGGGCCTTCGTCACTTTCCAAAAACTGCGAGTAGGTGTACCAGCCGTTTTCGATGGTGGCCGTGAAAATGAGGTCAACTTGGCCGTTGCCAGCGTCTTTTTGCGAAAAAGACCACTTGACAGGGTTTTGGGCAAAGCCGTTGGCCACGAAAAACATGGCGAGCAAGGCGGTCAGGAAACGTAAATTTTTCATGTTCGGAATTTCAAAATTTGGCTCGGACGGGCTGGCCGTCCCGGTTTGGCGCACAAAGAAACACCAAGCCGAACGCTCGGCGGACACCTCCGTTTGTTTTAAGCGCACATTAACCGCTCGAAATGTCCGCCCCTTGCCATTCTTAAAGTCCTTAACAGGTGTGAGAGGGCGAGAGGGTGAGACGGCGAGGTAATGAACGCCTCTCGCCGTCCCACGCCCTCAACTTCTCGCCCTCTCAACTTCTCGCCCTCTCAACTTCTCGCCCTCTCACCTCAGCCTGTCCATCGAGCGGACTTTTTCGTCGTCCTTGCGGATGGCTTGTTGCGCCAGCCAGTTGCACACGGCAGCCAGCACAGGCAATGCCCCGCCAATCCCGTAAGACACGACCGAACCAGCGGGCAGATTTTTGCTCACGTTGAAAAACACAACGCCCAGCAGCGCGACCGCCAGCACCGAAACCACCATGCCCAAGCCCGCGATGCGGCCTTGTAACGGACGGTTTTTGAACAAAAAGATGGCCGCCGCCGACAAAACCGCGCCCAAGACCGCGAGGCCGAGCAGCCCGATGTTGTCCGCAGGATTGAATTGTCCGTCGGCAAAAACAGCCGTCGTCGTGGCCGGGGTGTTGGCCGGGGCGGTGGCGTAGGGCAGCGCGAATTGCAGGCCCGTGACCGCAGCCGCCAAAAGAAGGTAGATGGATTGAATGCGTTGAATCATTGATGATATGGTTGATTCGGTGATTTGGCTATTCGGCGATTCGGCGATTTGGGAGTCTGATTTTCAAATCACCAGATAGCCGAATCGCCGAATCGCCAGCCTTCAATCGTTTATCCAAAGGTTGCCGACGGTGCCGTGTTCCACTTCCGCGCCGTCGTTCATGATTTTTTCCTGTTGATTGATGCTCTCTTGGTGGATGGCCTCCAAAAACATGGACACGAATTCCGGGCTAAACTCGTGCTTTGCGCCCCGTCGGCGCAGCCCATCGGAGAGCGCGCGCCAGCGTTCAGGCTGGAAAACCGCCACGTTTTTGTCTTTTTTGACATAGCCGATTTCGCGCACGAGGTGCATCCGCTGGGCGATGAGGTGGATGAGTTCCTCATCAATCTCGTCAATCTGGCCTCGGTAACGCTCGATTTTGGCGTGAAAATCCGGGTCGTCGGTCGTCACCGGGCGCACGACCAGCCCGCGCATCATCTCGCCGAAACGGTCGGGCGTGATTTGTTGGGCGGCATCGCTCCACGCCGCGTCGGGCGTGGGGTGAACCTCCACCATGAGGCCGGCGAAATTGAGGTCAAGGGCTTTTTGGGCAGTCTCGGCGAGGATGTCGCGGCGGCCGCAGATGTGCGAAATATCGCAGATGACCTCCAAATCCGGGAATTCCTGCATCAAATCAATGGCCATTTGCCAGCGCGGCACGTTGCGGTACTTCGAGTCGCCGTAGGTCGAAAAGCCGCGATGAATGGCCGCGATGCGCCGAAGCCCGGCCTTGTGCAGCCGTTCGATGGCCCCGACCCACAGTTTGTAGTCCGGGTTGACGGGGTTTTTGACCAGCAC
>JBKBIC010000006.1:5451-28057 GCA_046299435.1 Saprospiraceae bacterium | reverse complement strand
CAGCCATCGCGTCGGCGATTTCCTGCACCGAAAAGGGGTTCACCGTCGTGCGGGCACCAATCCAAAACACATCCACGCCGTATTTCAGGCACTCGTAAACGTGCTGCGCCGTCGCCACTTCGGTCGTGACCCGCAGGCCCGTCTCAGCCTTCACCCGTTTGAGCCACGGAAGCCCTTGCGCCCCGATGCCCTCGAACGCGCCGGGGCGTGTGCGTGGCTTCCAGATGCCTGCCCGAAAAAGCGCAACTCCTTGATTTTTAAGCCCGTGCGCGGTGGCGAGCACTTGTTGCTCCGTCTCTGCGGAGCATGGCCCGGCGATGAGCACCGGGCGGTTTTGCTTGGGGAAAACCCGTTGAAAATCCATTTTCATTTTTTTTTGAAAAAACAGGCCCGCTGCCGGACTGTTTCCAAAGCGGCGGCAAATGTCCCAAAAAATCTTCGCCCAAACACTTCTTGCCCCAATCCGCCCGGCAGGGCTACCCGCCAAATCTTATCCCATTTTAATTTTGACCGACCTTTGGGCACACAGAAAATGCCGTTTTTGGCACCTTCTTTGGACAAAACACCCACCACACAATTCTTAACATTTCAAGCTTACACCAACACGCAATGAAAAAATCTCTCCTCCTATCCTTCGCCCTGCTCGCGTTCGGCCACGTCGCGTTTGCGCAGCTCGACCGCTCCGCCGAGGACAAAAAAATGGCCGCCGAAAAAATGGGCTGGCAACGCGGCGGCGGCATCGGCCTCGATTTGAGCGGCATGGGCATCGCCAATCCGCGTGTCGGGGCGGGTGCCAACCGTTTTGGCATCGGCGGCATCGGCACGTTTTTTATGAACCGGAAAGACAGCAGCTCGTACTGGGACAACAACGGCTCGCTGCAACTCTCGTTGCAACGCATCGGCCAAACCAAGCCCACCGACGGCCTCGGCTTCCAGAAAAACCTTGACATCCTGCGCCTCACCTCGCGCTACGGCCGCAAACTGAAAGGTGGCAAACTTTACATCGCCGCCGAAGGCATGGCCCAAACGCTGCTCCTCGAAACCTACGCCAGCAACTTCTTGAAACAGCAGGATGCGGAGGACAAGGTGGTCGCCAAATTCCTCGCGCCCGCACTGTTCACGCTCTCGCCCGGCCTTGACTGGCGGCCCAATGCGAAATACTCCTTGTTCTATTCGCCCGTCGGCGTGCGCCTCATTTATGTCGGCGACGACGCACTCGCCAACCTCAACATCCACGGCAACGACGTGGGCAAAAACAACTCCGTGCAAATCGGCTCGAACCTTGTGGCCAAATACACCAACAAGTATTTCAAAGACCGCATCTCGACCACCAGCACGCTCAACCTGTTCAGCAACTACCGCCGCCAGCCCGAAAAAGTGGACGTGATTTGGCAAAACAACCTGAGCATCCTGATTTTCAAGGGCCTCTCGCTCGACCTGCTCGGCGAGCTGTACTACGACTACGACGTGTTCATCAAAAAAGACACGAACGACGACGGCATCTACGATATCGGCAACATCCTGCCGCTGCCCGTCAACGCCCCGCAAGGCACCATCCCCGACACTGACGGCACCGACAAACTCGGCCGTGGCGCACAGCTCGTCGGTGCGTTTTTGCTCAAATACAGCATGATTTTCTGAAAAAGACGAAGCGTTGAGGCGTTGAAAAGTTGAAGCATTTTTCAACTTTTCAACGCCTCAACTTTTCAACGCCTCAACTTTTCAACGCCTCAACTTTTCAACGCCTCAACTTTTCAACTCGGACGAGCAAAGCGCGTGGAAGCCGCGCAGGGCGGTGGCCACTTTTTCGGGTGCCTCGAAAATCCCCATGTGCCCCACGCCCTCCAAAATGTGGATGTCGGCCACCGGCGGCAGCGCGGTCATGGCCTCAGCCAGCGGGCGTTCGAGCAGGCCGTCCTCCGTCCCGACGACGAACAGCACCGGGCACGGGGCGTTTTCCAAAGTTTTTTCGTGGCTGGGGCGGTTCATCATGCCTTCGAGCGCAAGGGCGATGCCGTCGGCGGGGAAGTTTTGCGCCCGGCGGACGAGCCGCTGCACCACGTCCGGGTTGGCGGCTGCAAAGGCAGGCAGGAAAAGCGCGGGAAAAAGCTGCGCCACATATTGGTCTTTTTTGCCCGAACGGATGAGTTCAATGCCGCGTCGGCGGTTTTCGCGGCGGTCGGGCGTGTCGGGGTACGGGTGCGAATGCACGAGGCCGAAGCCAGCCAGCCGTGCAGGGTATTTTTCGGCAAAAGCCAACGCCGCGTAGCCGCCCATCGAGTGGCCCACAAGCACACATTTTTCGACATTGTGGCCGTCCAAAAATGCCAAAACAGCCTCGGCGTACACCTCCATGCCCGGCTTTTCGGGCACGGGCGCATCGCCGAACCCCGGCAAATCCGGGCAAAAAACGGGCAGCTCGCCGAGCATCGGCAGCAAGCCGTCCCACAGGCTGGCATCCTCGCAAAAGCCGTGCAGCAGCACGAGCGGAAGGTCGTTTTTCATGGGTGCGAATTTGAGGTTGGGCCGACGGAGCGGGTGATTTCGGTCAGGCGGTGCAGGCGGCCAAGCACTTCGGCGGCCGCGTTGTCCCGCACGAAAAGCAGCATGAAGCCGCCGCCGCCCGCGCCACATATTTTTAGGTAAAAATCGCCGGATTCGAGGCCGCGCTCCCAGCGGTAGTGCAGCTCGCGCGGAATCATGTAGCGCATGAAAACGTATTGAAACTCAGACACTTGCGCCATGTTTTTCCAGAAGCTGTCGAAGTCTCCGGCGAGGAAATCGCGCACGGCAGGCTCGTGCGCGTCGGCCAAAAAATAGTCGAGTTCGCTGGCAAAATCGGGGTGCTGGCACATATCCTGAAACCGGTGGATGAGCGAGCCAGCCGGGCGCGGCTGCCGCGAATCCAGCAGGAAAATCCGCAGGTTTTTTGACCAGTCCGGGCAGTCGGCCAGTTCCACTTCCGTGCGATGGCGCACCACGACGGGGCGGCCCAAGTAACTCGTCAGCGGGTCAATGCCCGAACTTTTGCCGTGAAAAAAACTCTCCATCTGTGCCAAATGGCCTTTGAGCACGGCCAAATCCTCCGCTTTTGCGCGGCAATAACGGTCGTAAATCGCCGCGCAAACCACCCCGCTGCTGCCCAGCCCGTAGCCGCTCATCATGTCCGAGCGAAACCAAATCCCCCGCGAAAGTTCGAGCGCAAGCGCGTCGGCATCCATGCCCGGCACCGTCCGCAGCGTTTCGCTTTGGGCAAATTCCCGCAGCCGCCCCTGCGCCGCCCCCGCCTTTTCGGGCGTGAGCCAAGCCCAATGCCCGCCAAAACGCGGGACGGGCAGCGAAAGCGCGGTCGCCCCGCGCAGCAAAATGTGCTCGCCAAAAAGCAGGACTTTGGCCGGGAATCTTTTGTAAGCCATTCTTTGTAAGGAGGAAAATGAAGAACGAGGGACGGTTTTGCGGCAAAACCGGGCAAAACTAAATCGGTTTTAACAAAAAGCGGAAGGGTTGAAGAGCGTGAAGGGTTGAAAAGAGGAAGAGTTGAAAATCGCGCCATCCCTCATTCTTCGCCCCTCATCCTGATGCGCCGCTCGGCGGGCAGGTAGTTGTTCAAGCGGTTCGGCAGGATTTTCACCCAGCCCAAGTTCAGGCCCTCGAAACGCACCACAGCCCAGCCGCGTGGCGCATCGGTGGGCGGCTCGAAAGTTTCCTTCCGCAAAAAACGCAGGGCCGTGTCGCGGTCAAGGTCGAGGGCAGGCAGGCTGGGCGCGGCGATTTGGCTCAACGCCAGCGCGTGGGCGGGCGCGAAATCCTTGCCCTTAAATTCGCCGACCGCCGTGCCGAACCATTTGATTTTCAAGGCTTTGTCCAATGTCAGGTATTCGGGCAGCAGCCCGGCAGGCAGGGCCAGCACCTCGCCCGTCGGGGTCTGGAAAAAACTGGAATCGCCCGGCGCGGCCAGCCAGCGCGACATTTCGGGCAACAAGTTTTTGGCGAGCGGAGTAAGGCTTTTGAACGTCGAAGGCTGCGGCAGGCGGGCCACCTCACCTTCGTCTGGCTTCCGAAAAACGGCGATGAAAAAACCCTCGCCACGCACCCGGTGCGGGAAAAATTGCAGCCCACCACCGTCAGTCCCGACGATGCCCCATTCCGGTAAAGTGTTGGTTTTCAAAGGCTTCATACCAAATTCTTCGGCGAGCCACGCGGCGTTTTCGGCGTTTTCGGCGTGGTTGTAGGTGCAGGTGCTGTATGCCAAAATGCCACCCGGCGCGAGCGTGGCGACCGCCGCCGCCAAGATGCGCCGCTGCCGCCCGGCACAAAGTTGGACGTGCGCGGGCGACCATTCGCCCACCGCGTCGGGGTCTTTGCGGAACATCCCCTCGCCGGAGCAGGGTGCGTCGGCCACGACCACGTCAAACCAATCGGGCAGTTTTTCGGCAAATTCGTCGGCCTCCGCGCTCGTGACGGCCACGTTCGGGCAGCCCCAACGCTCCAAGTTTTCGCGCAGCGGCGCGGCGCGTGTGCGGATGACTTCGTTGGCGACGAGCAAACTTTCGGCATTGAGCAGGCTGGCAAGCAGCGTGCTTTTGCCGCCGGGCGCAGCGCATAAGTCCAAGACTTTCAAGGCTTTGGAAAAATCCACCGACTGCCGCAGGGCCTCGTGCAAAAACATGGACGAGGCTTCTTGCACATAATATGCCCCGGCATGGAACGCCGGGTCAAGCGTAAAAACGGGCCGCTCCGCGAGGTAAAAACCGAGGGGATGCCATGCGACGGTTGACGGTGGACGGTGGACGGCGGACGGTTCAGCCGCGTTCGCAGTCAGCCTACCGTCCACCATCCACCGTCCAGCGTCAACCGTTTTGAACGGATTGAGCCGGATGCTGACGGGCGCGGGTTCGGTCAGCGCGGCCTCGAACGCCTCGTATTCCGCGCCGAGCAGTTGGCGCATTTGCTCGGAAAAAGCATGGGGGAGTCGGGGCGTCGGGGCGTTGGTCGAGTGGGCCATGCTCAAATTGCGGTGCGTGGGTGTTTTGATAATTGTCTCGCAGCAAACAAGTGCGGGCAAAAGTCCGCAAAAAGGCTGACGCAGGGGCAAAGCTGCCTACTTTTACCGCCCGAACTGCTTCCATATACCTACGCATCCATGAACGCAACGCAAGCCCTCGTTCCCGTCGTCCGCCAAATCAACCACGTCCTTGCCCAGCTTGCCCCGGCGGATTATTACCGCCCGCTGCCGGAGTTTGCCGGCTCGTCGCTGGGGCAGCACTTTCGGCACATCCTCGAATTTTTTCAATGCCTCGAACGCGGCACGGACGTGGGCACGGTGGACTACGCTTCCCGCGAGCGGAACCTGCTGTACGAGACCGACCCGGCCTTGACCGCCGAGGCGTTCGGGATGTTTGCCGATGCGCTGGAAAACTTTGATTGCCAACAAGTTGTGTCCGTGCGGGCGGAGTTCGGCACGGAGTCGCGCCCGGTGTACGACAGCACGGTCGGGCGCGAATTGATGTTCGTGTACGACCACGCCATCCACCATTTGGCGATGATAAAGGTGGGTTTGCGCTGCCAATTCCCGGCGGTCAACGCCGACGCGGACTTGGGCGTTTCGCCCTCGACGTTGAAGTTCCGGCAGGCGGCGGCCAGCTGAATTTTGTTGGGGATTCGGGGATTTGGTTATCCGGTGATTTGAACACCAAATCACCGAATCACCAAATCACCGAATCACCGAATCAACAATCAACAGATTGCCATGCTCAAAATTGATATGCACACGCACCTGCTGCCCGAACGGCTGCCAAATTTCGCCGACAAATTCGGGTACGGGGATTTCATCCACCTCGTCCATCGCCGCCCCGGCTTTGCGGACATGATGAAGGGCAACGTGTTTTTCCGCGAAATCGGGCGCAACTGCTGGGACCCGGAGACGCGCATCCACGAGTACAACCTTTACCACTGCCCAGTGCAGGTCGTCTGCACCATCCCGGTCATGTTTTCGTATTGGGCCAAGCCGGCGGACTGCCTCGATTTGTCCATGTTCTTGAACGACCATCTGGCGGGCGTGGTGGACGATTTCCCGGAGCACTACATGGCCCTCGGCACGGTGCCGATGCAGGATACCGACTTGGCAATCAAGGAGTTGGAGCGGCTGAAAGCCCTCGGCTTTCCCGGCATCCAAATCGGCTCGAACGTGAACCAGCTGAACCTGAGCGAGCCGCGTTTCTTCCCGATTTTCGAGGCTTGCCAATCCCTCGACCTCGCCGTTTTGGTACACCCCTGGGAAATGATGGGCGAGGCCGACATGAAAAAATACTGGCTGCCGTGGCTCGTCGGGATGCCGGCGGAGACTTCGCGGGCCGTTTGCTCGCTCATTTTTGGCGGTGTGATGGAGCGGCTGCCGCGCGTGCGCTGGTGTTTTGCCCACGCGGGCGGCTCGTTTTTGACGACCATCGGGCGTGTCGAGCATGGGTTCAACTGCCGCCCCGACCTCGTGGCGATTGACAACCCCGTGAACCCGCGCCATTACCTCGGCAAGTTTTGGGTGGACTCGGCCACGCACGACCCGCAGCTGCTGCGCTATATTTTGGAGGTGGCGGGCGAGGACAAGGTCTGCCTCGGCACGGACTATCCGTTCCCGCTGGGCGACCTCGAAATCGGGAAATTCATCACCGAAATGGGGCTGCCGGGGCCGGTTTTGGAAAAGATTTTCCACCGCAACACGCTGGCTTGGCTGCATGGCTGATGCCACGCGAATGCACCGGGCAACCCGCTGGCCGTCCGCTGATTTCCGCACTTTCATCGAAACGCGCCCGCCGTCCGCAGCGACCCGCCGTAGTTTCGCCACATGGATTCCACGCTTTTTCCGCCGGACACTTTCCCGGCCAATTATTTCGACCGCGCACGGGGCGAGGCCTGCGCCGCAGAAGTGCGGGTGCAACCGGGCTTTTTGTCGGTGTTTTTGAAAAAACTGCCCGCCGGGCAAACACTCGAATGGACGCTCGCCGACCTGACTTCCGCCCGCGAGCACGCCGACGGCTCGGTCATCTTGCAAAACGGGCGGCAGTTTCTGGAAATCCACGCGCCGGGCTTCCGGGCGGCGTTCGAGCGTAGTTTCCCGAAAAACAGGCTGTTCCGCCCGCAGGGCTTTTTCGATAAAATCGGGACGATGGGCTGCCTCGCGGCTGTTTTGCTGGTGTTTTTGCCGCTCTTGGGCAGCTATTTTTGGGTGCTGCCGGGCTTGGCCGACCGCGCCGCCGGGCGCATTTCGCCGGACATGGAGCGCAAAATCGGCGACTCATGGTTCGAGGCCCTAACTGCCAACCAACAAGTGGACACCGCCCGGACGCGCCTCGTGCAGCAATTTTACGATTCGCTCGGCTTCGGCGGCGACTACCAAATCCGTGTGACCGTCGTCAATGAACCCGTCATCAATGCCTACGCTGTGCCCGGCGGCCAAATCGTGGTGTTCGACAGCATCCTGCACCTGATGGATGCGCCGGAGCAACTCGCCGGGCTGCTGGCGCATGAGGTCAGCCACGTCCACCTGAAACACTCGACCCGCGCCATTTTCCGCGAGCTGGGCAACTCGTTGTTTTTCAGCCTGTTGCTGGGCGATTTGGGCGAGGTGTCGGGCATCGTGGCGCAGCAGGCCGACCAACTGGCCGGGCTTTCGTACTCCCGCGAACTCGAATTCGAGGCCGACGACAACGGCCTGAAACTGCTGGAAAAAAGCCGCATCCCACCGCAGGGGATGCCCGCGCTGTTCCGAAAAATGGAGGCCGCGCTGGCCGAAAGCGGCGCGGACGGGCCGCCGACTTTCCTCAGCACACACCCTTCGATGGGCGAGCGCGTCCGCGTGGCGGAGGAAAAAATCGGGCGGATGAACACGCAAAACTTCGAGGTTTCGGCAGGGTTGCAGGCCATTTTTGACGACCTGTGAACGTGAACCTTGTTCGCACATCCGAAAAATTGAAAAGGAGCCGCTCGTTTCCGGGCGGCTCCTTTTCAATTTTCAGAACCGGGGCATCGGCTCAGGCATTCGCCCCGTGACAGTTCTTGTACTTTTTACCGCTGCCGCAGGGGCAGGGTTCGTTGCGCCCGACCACTTTTTCACGGATGATGGGCTGCACGCGCTGCACCGGGTTTTGCCCGGCAGATTGTGCGGCGCGGTGCGCAGCGGCTTGGCTTTCGGTCATTTGTTGGCCGCTGTTGTTGGTGCGGAGGCGGTTGGCTTGGGCGCGGCGCATGGCCTCGGCGCGGGCGGCAGCCTCTTGGGCTTGGCGTTGTTGGTCTTCGTCGGGCAGGGCGAGGGTGCCTTGCAGGAGGAATGACGTGACGCTGCCGTTGATTTTGCCGATGAGCGACTCAAACAAGTTGTACGCCTCCATTTTGTAAATCACGAGCGGGTCTTTTTGCTCGAAAGAGGCCGATTGCACGGACTCTTTCAGGTCGTCCACGTCGCGGAGGTGTTCTTTCCAAGCATCGTCGAGGATGGCGAGCGTCGCCACTTTTTCGATGTCGCGCATGATGCTGCGGCCATTGGTGCGGATGGCTTCGTCCATTTCCGCGCTGATGTTCAGGCCCGTGCGCCCGTCGCTGAACGGCACGACCATGCGTTTGTAGCGGTCGCCTTCGCGGGCTTTCACGTCTTTGATGAAGGGCAGGAGCCGCTCGCCGACGTGCTGTGCCTTGCGCTCGTAGAGGTCGAAAACCTGCCGTTGGAATTGCTCGATGACCGAGTGGAGGGGTTCGCTTTTGAAATACCCGGCGGTCATGTCGGGGTCAACGCCGATGACGCGGATGCTGTCCAAACGGAAGGTCTCGAAGTCGCCGCCTTGCCGGTGCGCCCGCACGAGCTCTTCGGTGATGGCCATGAAGGCGTTGTTGATGTCGAGCGCGATGCGGTCGCCGAAGAGGGCGTTGTGGCGTTTTTTGTAAATGGCGGCGCGCTGGATGTTCATCACGTCGTCGTATTCGAGCAGGCGTTTGCGGATGCCGAAGTTGTTTTCTTCCACTTTTTTCTGCGCCCGTTCGATGCTGTTCGTGACCATCGAGTGCTGGATCACGTCGCCTTCTTGGTGGCCCATTTTGTCCATCAAACTGGCGATGCGCTCGCTTTGGAACAGGCGCATGAGGTTGTCCTCCAACGACACATAAAACTGCGAGGTGCCGGGGTCGCCCTGACGGCCTGCGCGACCGCGCAACTGGCGGTCAACGCGCCGCGAGTCGTGCCGCTCGGTGCCGATGATGGCCAAGCCGCCCGCGTCTTTAACGCCGGGGCCGAGCTTGATGTCGGTGCCGCGACCGGCCATGTTGGTGGCAATGGTGACTTTGCCGGCCAAGCCGGCCTCGGCCACGATTTCGGCTTCGCGTTGGTGCTGCTTGGCGTTCAGGACGTTGTGTTCGATGCCGCGCAGTTTCAGCAAACGCGACAGCAGCTCTGAAATCTCGACGGAAGTCGTGCCGACCAGAATCGGGCGGCCCGCGTCGCGCAGTTTTTGGATTTCGTCAATGACGGCGTTGTACTTCTCGCGGGCGGTTTTGAACACGAGGTCGTCCGCGTCTTTGCGCGAAATGGGGCGGTTCGTGGGGATGACGACCACGTCCAGTTTGTAAATGTCCCACAGTTCTTTGGCCTCCGTTTCGGCGGTGCCGGTCATGCCCGCCAGTTTGTGGAACATACGGAAGTAGTTCTGCAAGGTGATGGTCGCGTAGGTCTGGGTGATTTCGCCCACCTTCACGTTTTCCTTTGCCTCGATGGCTTGGTGCAGGCCGTCGGAGTAGCGGCGGCCTTCCATGACGCGGCCCGTTTGCTCGTCCACGATTTTCACTTCCTCGTCAATGACGATGTATTCGTTGTCTTTCTCGAACAAAGTGTAAGCCTTCAACAACTGCTGCACGGCGTGGATGCGGCGGCTTTTCACGCCGAAATCCGCACCTAAGTGCTCCTTCGCCTCGACTTTTTGCTCTGGCGTGAGTTCGTCGTTTTTGTCAATCTGGACGAGCTCGGCGGCGATGTCGGGCACAATGAAAAAGTTGTCGTCATTGACCAATTTGGAGAGGAAGACCACGCCTTTTTCGGTCAACTCGACGGAGCGGTTTTTCTCGTCAATGTGGAACAACAGCGGCACGTCCACTTCGGGCATCCGCTTGTTGTTCTCTTGCATGTACACGTCCTCCGTTTTTTGGAGGAGCACTTTCACGCCTTCTTCGCTCAAAAACTTGATGAGCGGGCGGTATTTCGGCAAAGCCCGGTGCGCCCGGAGGAGTGCCAGACCTGCTTGGCCTTCTTCCGTGCCGGTTTTGCCTTCGGCAAATAGCTTGCGGGCCTCTGTCAGGAACTGCCCGGCGAGTTTTTGCTGCTCGTCTTGCAGGCGTTTGACGTAGGGGTTGAGTTCGACGAATTCTTGGTCTTCCGCGCCGCGTGTCACGGGGCCGCTGATAATCAAGGGGGTGCGCGCATCGTCAATCAACACAGAGTCCACCTCGTCCACGATGGCGTAGTGGTGTTTGCCCTGCACCAGTTCGTCGGGCGAAATGACCATGTTGTCGCGTAGGTAATCGAAGCCGAACTCGGAGTTGGTGCCGAAGGTGATGTCGCATTTGTAAGCCTCGATGCGTTCGCGGCTGTGCGGGCGGTATTTATCAATGCAATCCACCGTCAGCAGCAGGAATTCGTAAATCGGGCCGACCCACTCTTGGTCGCGGCGGGCGAGGTAATCATTGACCGTCACCATGTGGACACCGCTGCCGCCCACGCCGTTCAAGTATGCGGGCAAAGTGGCGACGAGGGTTTTGCCCTCGCCGGTGGCCATCTCGGCGATTTTGCCGTCGTGCAAGACCATGCCGCCGATGAGCTGCACGTCGTAATGCACCATGTTCCAAGTGATTTCGCCGCCCGCAGCCGTCCATTTGTTTTTCCAAATGGCGCGGTCGCCGTCAATCGAAACGTAAGTTTTGCCGGGCTTGGCGGCGAGGGCGCGGTCGTGGTCGGTGGCCGTGACTTCGAGCGTTTCGTTTTGGGCGAAACGGCGGCTGGCCTCTTTCACGACGGCGAAAGCTTCGGGCAGGATGTCGAGGAGGATGTCCTCCAATGCCTTGTCGCGGTTCTTTTTGAGTTCGTCCACCTCTTTGAACAAGAGGTCTTTCTCGTTGATGTCCTCGGTTTCGAGGGCTTGGGCGTTGACTTTTTTGATTTCCGCATCAATATCGGCGAGATAAGTGGCGATGCGGGCGCGGAAGTCGAGGGTTTTGGCGCGGAGCTCGTCGTTGGAGAGGCTCTGGTAGGCTTGGAAATGGCCGTTGATGATGTCCACGCGCTTGAGGTACTGTGCGAGGTCGCGGTCTTGTTTGGAGCCGAAGATTTTTTTTAGGAAACCGAGCATGAGAAGTTTTGAGTTTTGGGTTTCGAGTTTTTAGTTTTCAGATTGGTCATAGACTCAATACTCGAAACTCAAAACTCAAAACTGTAAAGAGGCGCGCAAAGATAGACGGTGCCGCCGGAAAGAAACCCCTCCGCACAATTCGTTCCAGCCGGACGGCGGTGGCTTTTTGGGACAGAATGGCAGGTTTACGGGCAGCCGGGCGGCGGAGCGGCTGTTAAAGTGGCGCAAACTTGCCCGAAGCCGCCGCTGCCCGGTGAACATTTGCCCCGGCGTTGGCGGCTGCCGCGCCCAAACGCTCACTCAAATTCGTGAACCCACTGCTCCTGCTTTTTGCCGTGCTGCCGGGCCTGCTCGTCGCCTTCGCCATGTTCCGTGTGGACAGGTACGAGCCGGAGCCGTTCGTGCCGCTCGCGCTGTCGTTCGTGTTCGGCGCGGGCGCGACGGTGCCCGCCGTCTGGGTCGAGATGTGGGCTTTCGAGCACCTTTCCGCCGAGCCGACGGTGCTGGAAACCTGTGTGCTGGCATTCGTCGTCGTCGGGCTGAACGAGGAGGTTTGCAAGTTTTTGGTGCTGCGGCTGGCGGCCTATCCCTTCTCGTTTTTCAATGAGCCGCTCGACGGCATCGTCTATTCGGTCATGGCCGCGATGGGCTTCGCCACGATGGAAAACTTGGCCTACGCCGACCGTTTTGGCCTCGAAACCGTCGTGCTGCGCGCCTTGACAGCTGTGCCGGCGCACCTGTTTTTCGCCATCATCGCGGGCTATTTTGCGGGCTTGGCGAAGTTTGCGCCGCCTGCCCGTCGCGCCCGGTTGCTCGTGCGCGGCCTGCTGCTGGCGGTCGCCATGCACGGTTTTTACGATTTATTGATGCTCCAAAACTGGCTGGATTGGTTGTTCGTGCTGGCCGTCGTCGGGCTGTATATGTGCCTGTATTTCAGCGGGCAGCTGGTGCGCGAGCATCTGGAAAACTCGCCGTTTCGGAAGTGAGCGGCGGCCAACAAGGTGTTGATTTCCAATAATTTGAGACTTTTGCAAACTTGACAGGATTGGAACACGGATGAAACGGATGCAGCGGATTTGCACGGATTTTTCTGCTTGCACAGAACTGACAACCAACCGTTCACAACTGACAACTATCAAAAATCCGCTGCATCCGTTCCACCCGTGTTCCAATCCTGTCTCGCTCGGCCAACTCACCACTGACCACTAAAAAAATGCCCACCCTCCTCATCGTTTGGGAACCCGCCGACACCGCCCTCGGCACCGACCTGGTCAGGCACCTGCGCGTCGCCGCAGACAAAGTCGGCTGGCAGCTCGCCAGCACCGCCGATGCCCGCCCCGGCGACGACCTGCCGCGCTGGTATCGCGCCCGTTTGCAGGAGGCAGAGGCGGTGGTTTTCGTAGCGAGCGTGGATTTGATGGACAACCGCACGGACGGCAGCCCGCTTGCCCAAGCCCTCGAATTGGCAGAAAAACGCCCCGATTTCCGGCTCATGTCCGTGCTCGCCCGTGCCACCGAGTTCTGGCCCGAACTCGAACGCTACCCGATCTTCCCCGAAAAAGACCGTCCCGTTGACCCCGGCCAGCACCGCGACCGCGATTTGCGGCTGGCCGTCGAAAGTGTTTTCGACCTGCTTTTGGGGCGAAAAACTGCCCAGCCCGCAACCGACCCAGCCGACGATTTTTTGATAAAAAACGTGCTGGACGCGCAAAAACGCCTGCACGATTTGCTGCACAAAAACCTGCCCTCGCAGGCCGTCGCGCTGCTCAAATCCGTCGTGCGCGATGCCGACGAGCGCGAAAAGATCGCCACCTTCGAGGCCGAGTGGAACGAAATCCACCACGAGTTCAACCGCGCGAACCGCAGCCATTTCAGCGAGTTCGAGGCGCAGCGCAAATTGCTTTTTGGTCGCTTGGCAACCTTCGTGGACGGGCTGCACGACGACCAGTTGGTGCCCGGCTGGCGCGGCATTTTCGGCGAGCAATGGCTCGGTTTCGGCTCGGCCAAAGCCAGCGGGCTGCCGTTTTTCGGGCTTTTGGCAACGGCCAGCGAAATCAAAATCCCCGAAACCTCCCGCCCGCGCTCCACCCGCCGCGTGCCCGGCTACACCCAGCACCCCGACAGCCACTCCGCCACAGCGGTGGACGAATACTATTGGCCGAGCGGGCACAAGATGGATTTCCGGCGCGGACTGCGGCTGGCGCAGGATTGCCTCGCGGTCGAGGACTTCGACAAGGCCCTGCACCACTGCGAAAAAGTGCGGCACACGCTCGACCCCGAATCCGCGCAACTGTATGAGTATCTGCTGATTACGTTCGTCAAAAAGGAAACGCCCGCCAAAATCGTGGAGCAGGCCATCTTCGGCGACGGCCAATCGCTGCGCTATGTGTGGCTCTTCGCCGGGCGGTTCATGGAGTACCAACAGGCCGGGAAATGCAGCTCCGAGACGGGCGAATGGAACGTGCGGGCGATCGCCGCCGAATTGAGCACCGAACTGGGGCAGATTTACGCCCGGTTCGAGGAGGACAACGTGCTGGATTTGGGCAAAAAAATCCCGCTCGACATGGTGGGCGGCATCGCCAACCAACCCGACAGTACGCAAAAAAAGGACTACGAAAACCGCCGCGCCCTCGCCCGCAAGTGCGTCGAAACCGCCCTCGACCTGCACCGGTATTTTTACCACGCACCGGGCTTCCTGGACATCGCGGCGAACGAGCTGGCGGGCGCGGGCAAATTCCGCTGGGTGGACGGTGTGGCCGTGCGCGACGGGAACTTCCACATTTTCAGCAGTTTAGGCGTGGATGTGGAAACGCGCATCGGCGAAATCAAAAACTTATTGGCCGATTTTGACCAACCCGAACGCGACATCCGGCAGGCGGATTTGCTGCGCGAAAACCTGCTCGGCGGCCTGCGCTTCAAGTTCCAAAAACTCGTCCGGCAGATGCCCGACTGGCGCACGCGGCTGCGCGACCCGGAACTCCGCATCCGCGAGGCACTCGTGCGCCTCGTGAACGCCTCGATTTTGGGCTATGAGATGTTTAACTCGGAGGAGTTTTTGGCCCTGCCGAAGCATATTTTGTTCGAGCAGAAGGAACTGGATTGGTTCGATTTTGACGAAAATGGTCAGCTCATCGAGCACGCCGATTGCGCCAAGTTGAAATTCCCCGCCCGCGATGTGTTGGAAAAAACACTGCAAATCCTCTCGAAAAACGACCTTTTGACCACCGAAACCGGCCTCGAACGGGTGCGCTTGGCGACGCTGGCGAAGTACCGCACCGACACGGCCCGCCTGCACGAAAACCTCGAAACGGCGGTTGGCGGCAAGGGCAAGGAATTGTTCGAATTGAAAAACCGGCGCGGCCTCGTCGAGTGCATCCGCCGCTGGAAAATCCTGCACAAAATCACGGGCGAGATGGCATTTTTGGACTATGCCGTGCGCGAACTGGCCGGGGCCGGGCTGTTCCAATGGCTCGATTTCGCGCCCACGCAAATCGCGCCCGTGCCTGCTGCGAGCGACATCGGATTCGACCCGCTGGCCGCGCTTTTCGAGTTGCGGCAGCTGCCCGTTTCGTGGTCGGAGGCGCAAATCGAGGCGGCCATTGCCGGGCGCATTTTCCAAAAAGTCGGCGAGGATTTCCGCCAAATCCCGCCCGGCGACGCAGCGCAGCGCGCCGCCCTGCGCGCGCTTTTACTCAAAACTTTGGCCTGCCAAGCCATGTCCCCCGCGCCGGAATACCTCGCTTTTTTGCACGACGAAATCGTCGGCGAGACCAAGCTCGCGTGGCTCGACATCAGCCCGGAAAGCCGCTGGGTGACGCACCCTGACGCGGGCTTCGACGCGCTGGCGGTGGCCCTGCAACTGCCCCGGCTTTCGACGCGCTACAACCTGTTCGAGACCCGTAAACACTTGGCAATCAATCGTTACCGCGACGCGGAGGCCGCGTATTTCCGCGAGGTGAGCGAGTTCCCGGACGAAAACGGCCTGCCCGAACGCAAGGCTGCGATTGAGTTCATCCGGCGCAGCAAGGTGATATACCGCTTTTTCCCGGAGCAAAAATTTCTGGAAATCCCGTTCGCCGAGCTGCGCGGGCACGGGCGCATCCGCTGGCGAAACCCACTGCTGCGCTGGCTGAACCTGCGCTGGATTTTCCCGTTCGATTACCACACGGACAACATGCACTTCAACTTCAATTACCAGTGGGAACTCCGCGAAATCCAACACCTGTGGGATGCGTCGTTTGAATTGATGGAAGCAATGATGGCAGGGATGAGGGATGAAGGATGAGGGATGTAAAAAATTGATTTTGAAGGATTTACATCCCTCATCCCTCATCCCTCATCCCTGAAACTGCCGCCCGCACGCTCCCATGTTGGAGCAACAAATCTTTGGCCGAGTCGTAATCCAGCCCGGTCATTTGCTCGACCATTTTCGCGCCCCTGTCCACGAGTTTGGCGTTGGTCAGTTGCATATCCACCATTTTGTTGTCTTGGACGCGGCCCAGTTGGATCATCGTGGCCGTCGAAACCATGTTCAGCACCAATTTTTGCGCGGTGCCGGCCTTCATCCGCGAACTGCCCGTGACGAACTCCGGCCCGACGACGACCAGCACCGGAAAATCCGACTCCGCCAGCACAGGCGCGCCGGGATTACAGGTGATGCAGCCCGTCGCAATGCCCCGCTCGCGGCAAGCCCGCAGCCCATGCACGACGTAGGGCGTGCTGCCCGACGCGGCAATTCCAATCACAATATCTTGATTGCCAATGCCATGCGCCGCCAAATCGAGCCACGCTTGGGTCGGGTTGTCCTCGGCGTTTTCCACTGCCCGTCGGATGGCCGTGTCGCCGCCCGCGATGATGCCCACGACCCAATCGGGCGGCGCGCCGAACGTGGGCGGGATTTCGGAAGCATCCACCACGCCCAGCCGACCGCTCGTGCCCGCGCCGATGTAAAAAAGCCGTCCGCCCTCGCGCATCCTCGGCACAATGGCTTCGACCAACGCCTCGATTTGCGGAATGGCCGCTGCGACGGCCAACGGCACGGTCTGGTCTTCGCGGTTGATGTTCGTCAACAATTCGTGGACGGACATTTTTTCCAAGTGGCGGTAGCGCGACGCGCTTTCGGTGATTTTTTCCATGATGTGGTGGACGGTGGACGGCGCAAAAATCCGGCAACCGGCTGGTTTCCAAGGTTTCGGGATTCAACTTTTCAACTTCCCTTCAACTTTTCGACCCCAATCCAGCCCTCCACTTTTCAACTTTTCAACGCCCCCGCTTTGCTTACCTTCGCGCACTTTTCATCGAACGGGCAAAAGACAAGGGCATAAAACACATTGGTTTCCAACGACTTGTATCATTCGCCCACTCACATATCAACATCCGATGCGCGACATATACGACTTACTTGGCCGGATTTTCCTTTCCGCGATTTTCATCTTCGAGGCTTACGACACCATTGCCTTCGCGGGCAAAACGAAGGAGACCATGACCGAATACGGCCTCAATTGGAACCAAGATTTGCTGCTATACGGTGCGATTTTCCTGCTCGTCGCCGGTGGTTTGATGCTGCTTTTCGGCTACCGCAGCACGCTCGGAGCCTTGCTTTTGCTATGCTATTGGGCACCTGTCACTTTCCTCGTCCCCGATTTTTGGAACGAACCGAAAGCCGAGATGCGCCTCCAAAGCATACTTTTCATGAAAAACATCGCCATCATGGGCGGCCTACTGATGGTCATGGCGAACGGCAGCGGACGGTACAGCATCCGCAAATTGCTCGCCACGACGCGGGTGTAACAGAAAGTTGAAGAGAGGAAAAGTTGAAACGGCGTTGAGGAGAGGGGTGTTGAAGTATTGAACCTTTCAACTTTTCCTTTCTTCAACGCCGTTTCAACTCCTTTTTAAAATGGACTTTTTGGGCCGTCTTCACCTGCTTTTGCTCCATTTCCCAATCGGGTTGCTCGGCCTCGCCGTGCTGCTCGAAGTGCTGGCCCGCTGGCAAAAACGCCCGGAGTTTTTGCCAGCCGCCCGGCTCGCATTGGCAGTCGGGGCGGCGACGGCCATCGCGGCGGCGGCCTGCGGCTGGCTGTTGGCCGGGCAAGGTTTGTACCCGCCCGTCGCGCTGTTTTGGCACCGATGGCTGGGCGTGGGCACGGCGGCTTTGGCAGCGGCGACGTGGCTGGGCCGGGACACCGCTTGGCGGCTGCCCGCACTGCTGGCGACGAGCGCGGTGCTGACGGCAGCCGGGCATTTTGGCGGCACGTTGACGCATGGCGAGGGCTATTTGACGGAGCCTTTTTCGGAAAATGAAACCGCCGCCACAGCTGTGCCGCTCACCTTGCCTAAGCCCGAAAGCATTGTTTTTCAGGAAGTTGTGCAGCCTATGTTGCAAAAAAAGTGCGTCTCGTGTCATGGCCCAGCCAAGCAAAAAGGCGGCCTGCGGCTCGATTCGCCCGAAGCCATCCGAGCGGGCGGCGACAGCCGGAAACCGATGCTCGTGCCCGGCCAACCCGACGAAAGCGAACTGCTGCGCCGTGCCGCGCTGCCGATGGCCGACGAAAAACACATGCCGCCGAGCGGCAAACCGCAACTCACGCCCGACGAACTGGTTTTGCTGCGCTGGTGGCTGGCCGAAGGCGGCGCGGATTTTGGCCGCCGCATGGCCGATGTGCCCGTGCCGCCCGACGTGCAGGCAGTGTTCGACAGGGCTAAAAATGCCGCTGCTGCCAGCCCGGTTTTTGCGAAAAAAATCACGTCGGCCAGCCCGTCGGACATCGAAAAACTGCGGCAAAATGGCGTGGCCGCCATGCCATTGGGCGCGGGAAGTCCTTGGCTTTCAGTGTCTTATGCTGGGCAGCGCGATTTGTCCGCCGCCAAAATCAACTTGCTGAAAAACGTCCGCGAACAAACCACCCACCTCGATTTCGGCCACACGAACCTCGACGGCGCGGGCCTGAAAATTGCCGCCGAACTGCCCCACTTGACACGGCTCAACTTGGCAGATACCCGGATTTCCGACGCGGATTTGCGCCCGCTGGCTGGACTGGAATTTTTGGAAAACCTGAACCTGACCGGAACCCGCGTGACCGACGCAGGCTTGGACGCGCTCTCTGGCCTGAAAAACTTGCGGCAGCTGCACCTCTGGCGGACAGGCTGTACCGAAACAGGTGTGCAAAAATTGCGGGCGCAACTGCCTGATTTGCAAATCAATACGGGCGCGCCGCCCGACACCAATGCTGCCCCGCTGCAGCTCCGCGCCCCGAAAATCGTGTTCGGGCGGACGGTCTTCGCCGACACGGTGCAGGTGCGTTTGGAGTTCCCGTTTTCGGGCATTGACCTTTTTTACGCACTCGACGAGGCATCGCCGACGACCGCCTCGCCGCGATACGAGGGCAAGCCGCTCGTGTTTGAAAAAACGACCCGCCTGCGCACGTTTGCGGCCCGCGAAGGCTGGGCCAACAGCCCCATCGCGGAGGCCACTTTTGTGCGAAAACGCCACTCCGCGAAGTCCGTGACGCTGGTCGCCCCGCCCCACCCGCTTTACCCGGCCAATGGCGCGGCCTCGCTCAGCGACGGTTTTGTGTTCAACGACCGCTCCGAAAAAGGCTGGCTGGGGTTCGAGGGTGTGGACATGACGGCGGTGCTGGATTTTGGCGAAGCCGTTGACATTCAACGGGTTAACGTCCACTTCTTCGAAGACAACAGCCCCTGGATTTTCGCGCCCGTCGGCCTGCGGGCTTGGGTTTCGGACGACGCGAAACGCTGGCAGCCCTGTTTTGCCAAAGCCTACCCGAAGCCGACGGCCATGCAATCGGCGCACACGGGCTTCCGCTCGGAGACACCCGACGCGGGCACAGCGCGGGCGCGATACCTAAAAGTCATGGTCGAGAATTTGGGCAAAAACCCGCCGTTCCATCCCACGCCCGGCGGCAAATCGTGGATTTTCGTGGACGAGATTTTTGTGGAATGAGCCTTGTCTTGGGAACAATTGACACACGGATTTGACGGATGGGCGGATTTGCACGGATTTTCATTGTGCAATCCGCACGGGCACGGGGCGCAGCGGGCGACGTTCGCCGTCGGTCGGCATGGCGGCGATGCGGTCGAGCACATCCATGCCTTCGATGACCTCCCCAAAAACGACGGAGCGTTCGTCCCACGCGGGTTCGCCGCCGCGAGCGAGGTATTGTTTTCGGATGTCTGGCGGGAGTTTTCGTCCGTATTTGTCCAGTTCGGCTTCGGTCAGCGGCTTGCCGAGGACGATTTGGAAATGCTGCGGTACGCCGTTTTCGCGGGGCAGGTTGAGCATCGTCAACGTACCACGCAGGTGTGGTCGAGAGGAGGGTTGTTCGAGCCGCATGGCCCGCCAGTTTTCAGGCCAATTTTTGGGAAAATCCGTGCCCAAAGTGGCCCAATACCCGCGAAAAAACGCGCCCAGAAACACGGTGTCCGGCCCGGCGGCCATGCTTCCGAATGCCTCGACTTGCTCCGCTTGGTCGCCGAAAAGCCGCACCCGCACGTCGCCGAAATCCGTGTGCAATGTGGCAAAACGGTCGGGCTGGCGGCAGGCAAACAGAAAAAGGAAGAGGAACAAGGAATAGGGAATGAGCCATTTGAGGCTGCGTTGGTGCCTCATCCCTCGTTCCTCATCCCTCCAAGTCACCCCAGCCGCCGTTTTCGGACTCCAATTCTTTGAAGTAGCGTACTGCATTGGTTTTCAACAGTTTCTCTTGGTTTTCGAGGCCGCGCACGGGCATTTCGCGCACCTGCCGGAAATGCGGCCAGCCGTCGGCATCGCGCCCGACGAACTCGAACCAATCATCGTAGCCGAGCAGGGTGCAGACGGCGACGTGCATCAAATCCTGTTTTTCCTCCTTTGTCCAGTTTTTTTTCCAGCGGCCCAGTTCTTGGATGCCGATCATCAGGAGCACGGTGTTCAGGTCGGGCAGTGTGTCGCGCCGAAGGGATTTTTGGACGATGTGCTGCACGCGCACCCATTCAAAGTCAAGTTGCCAATCTTCCATGCGGCGAAGATAGGTTGGGAAGTAGAGCGCAATAAGTGATGATAGCAAAATCGGAAACCCGTTTACCTTTGAAACTCCGACCGCCGCCCACCAAAGACGAACCACAAACACACATCGAAACGACATCGAAACATGGTCAAACCACACTCCCTGCTCACCGAATTCGACATCGCCCTGTTCCAGTCGGGCAAACACTTCCGCTTGTGGGAAAAACTCGGCAGCCACGTCGTCGAAGTGGACGGCGAGCGCGGCACCTACTTCGCCGTGTGGGCACCGAACGCCAAAAAAGTGGCCGTGACGGGCGACTTCAACGGCTGGAACACGAAAAGCCACGTCCTGCTGCCGCGCTGGGATTCGAGCGGCATTTGGGAGGGCTTCATCCCCGGCATCGGGCACGGCACGGTCTATAAATACCGCATCACGAGCGCGAACAACGTCAAGTTGGACAAAGGCGACCCTTACGCCCGCGTCTGGGAAACGCCGCCCAAGACCGCCTCCGTCGTGTACGAACCCGGCCACGCATGGCGGGACGACAAATGGATGCGAGAGCGCGAAGCACAAGCTGGCAAGCCCCGCCCGTGGTCGGTCTATGAAGTCCACATCGGTTCATGGAAAAAACTGGCCGACGATGCCAACCGCTCGCTCAACTACCGCGAACTGGCGACCGAACTCGTTGATTATGTGGCAGATATGGGCTTCACGCACGTCGAGTTGATGCCCGTGATGGAACACCCGTACTTCCCGTCGTGGGGCTACCAAATCACTGGATACTTCGCGCCGACGAGCCGTTTCGGCAGCCCGGAGGATTTCATGTTCCTGATTGATGCGTTCCACCAGCGCGGCATCGGCGTGATTTTGGACTGGGTGCCGTCGCACTTTCCGGGCGATATTCACGGGCTTTACCTGTTCGATGGCTCGCACATTTACGAATATGCCGACCCGCGCATCGGCTACCAGACGGACTGGAACAGCTACATTTTCGACTACGGCCGCAACGAGGTGCGCTCGTTTTTGATTTCAAACGCGCTGTTTTGGCTCGAAAAATACCACATTGACGGCCTGCGCGTGGACGCGGTAGCCTCCATGCTTTACCGCGATTACTCCCGCAACGAAGGCCAATGGATTCCGAACATCTACGGCGGGCGCGAGAATTTGGAGGCCATTTCCTTTCTCAAAGAGTTCAACGAGGCGGTCTATAAAAATTTCCCCGGCGCGGAGACCATCGCGGAGGAAAGCACGGCTTTCCCGGCGGTCTCCAAACCGACGTGGGACGGCGGCCTCGGTTTCGGCCAAAAATGGATGATGGGCTGGATGCACGACACGCTCGGCTACTTCAAACGCCCGCCCATGTACCGCCCATGGCACCAGAACGAAATCACTTTTTCGATGGTCTATGCCTTTTCAGAGCGGTTCATGCTGCCGCTGAGCCACGACGAGGTCGTCCACCTCAAAGCCTCGCTCATCGGCAAAATGCCCGGCGACGAGTGGCAACGATTCGCCAACCTGCGCGCACTTTTCGGCCACCAATGGACGCACCCCGGCACGCACCTGCTGTTCATGGGCGGCGAAATCGGGCAGACCAGCGAGTGGAGCCACGACCGGGGCATCGTCTGGGAACTGCTGCAATACCACTACCACAAAGGCGTGCAACTGTGGGTCAAAGCCCTGAACGAACTCTACCGCAGCCGCCCTGCCTTCTGGCGAAACACCTTCCACCCCGACACTTACGAGTGGATTTCGGGCGACGACACCGGCAATTCCGTGCTGGCTTACCTCCGCAAAGGCGACCAAACCGACAAACCGATGCTCGTCGTCTGCCATTTCGGGCCGCAGCAAATTGACGGGTACACCGTCGGCGTGCCGTTCGGCGGCACTTGGACGGAGGTTTTGAACTCGGACGACGAGAAATTCGGCGGGCGCGGCGTGGTCAATGGCCCGCTCAAAGCCGCGAAAAAAGAGTCGCACGGGAAGGCCTACTCCATCTCGTTCCGGCTCGCACCGCTGGCCGTCCAGATTTTTGAAGGCGAAAAACCGCCCGCCACGCCCAAGCCTCTGGCAAAAACCGCCGCGAAAGCACCTGCCAAGCCGAAGGCCAAACCTGCTGCACGGCCTGCCTCGTCTGCCAAAAAACAGGCCGCGTGAGGCACAGCCGCTGGATTTTGTGGCGCGGGGGGTGGGCAAAAGAAAAAACCCCCGCCCCAAATTCAA
>JBKBIC010000006.1:0-5441 GCA_046299435.1 Saprospiraceae bacterium | reverse complement strand
TTTTGGGGGCGCGGGCGTTCGCAAACGCACACGACCGCGCCCACTATTTCATCAACACAGATTTTGTCATGTACCCTTATTGGAACGCGGATGAAACGGATTGGGCGGATTTGCACGGATTCTATTTTTTGGAAACTCCGTGCCCCCTGTGTCTCTGTGTTTAACTAGGTGTGTCTGAAAAATGCTTTTTGTTGGACAGCCAAATTGAATTTGAACTCAAAAACGCATCAAAACCAAGGGCTTTTGACTAGTTCCAACGCTTCGAACACACCCTCAAAACTCACAATTTTGATTTATCAGACACACCATAGTTGATTGGTTGGCCGGTTGATTCGGCCAGCCAACCAATCAACCAACTCACGGCACGCGCTGCTGCAAGTTCTCTTTGAAGAACCCGCCGATTTTCTCGAACAGGTGGACGCGGTCTTTGCCCAGCACGTTGTGGAGGTGTTCGGGATAGACGAAATAGTCAATTTGCTTGCCCTTGCGGACGCACTCGCGGATGTAGCGCAGCGAGTGCTGCCACAGCACCACGTCGTCCGAAGAGCCGTGAATCATCAGCAGCCGCCCGTTCAGGTTGTCAATGTATCTGAAAAGGTCGGCTTTGGCGTAGCCGTCGGGGTTTTCCTGCGGGGTGTCCATGTAGCGTTCGGTGTACATGATTTCGTACATCTTCCAGTCAATGACCGGGCCGCCGGCCACGCCGCATTTGAACAAACCTTTGGCTTCCGGGCGGGTCATCATGGAGGTTGTCATGAAGCCGCCGTAGCTCCACCCGAAGATGCCCATGCGCGTCGAATCCACGAACGATTGCGCCCGCAGGTACTTGGCCCCGGCGGTTTGGTCTTCGATTTCGGCAGTGCCCAACTGGCGGTGGATGGCTTGCTCGAAGGCCAGCCCGCGATTGGCAGAGCCGCGCCCGTCCATGCTGAACACGACGAAACCCTCCTCGGCCATGTGGTGCATCCAAAGTTCCGCGCCGCCCAGCCACGAGTTCGTGACCAACTGGACGTGCGGGCCGTTGTAGAGGTAAACCAGCGCGGGGTACTTCTTTTTCGGGTCAAAATCGGGCGGCAAGATGAGCCGACCGTTCAGCGTCGGGCCGCCGGGCGACGGGATGCTGACCATGCGCGTCAGGCCGGTGGCGATGCCTTCGAGCGGGTTTTTGGCAGCAAAAACGACTTGCCGCTCCGCTGGCTTTTTTGCCTCGAAAGCATAGATAAAACGCGGTGTGGCCTCGTTCGAGAAATTGTCCACGACCCACGTTCCCGCGCTGCTAATCAAGCAGTTGTGTACGCCTTCGTCGTTGGTGAGGCGGGTCATTTTCCCGGTTTTCAAGTCGGATTGATACACATATCGGTTGAGTCCCGATTCGTCGGCGGCTTGGAAAAAGCAGCTTGTGCCTTTGTCGTCGAAGCCGTAAAAATTCGTCACCGGGAACTGGCCCCGGCTCACTTGGCCGAGCATTTTGCCCGCCAGATTCCAACGGTACAGGTGGTTGAAGCCGTCCTGTTGGCTTTGCCAGACGAACTCGTCCGTCGTGCCCGGAACGAACTCCGCCGGGTGCTGCGGCTCCACCCATTTGTCGCTTTTTTCCTCCAAAATCGTGCGGACGAACGCGCCCGTCGCCGCGTCGTACAGCCGCAGCCACATGTGGTCGGTCGTGCGGTTGAGCACCGCGACGAGGATGTATTTGTCGTCGGGCGACCACGCCACGTTGGTCAAATATTGGTCGGCGGGTTCGCCGGTTTGCAGGTACACGGAGCGGCCAGTTTTCGTGTCGAACACGCCCACCGTCACGAAATGGCTCGCGGCCCCGGCATACGGGTAGCGGATTTGGCGCACCTGCGCGGGCATGGAATCCAAAATGTAAATCGGGTACTGGGTCACTTGCCGCTCGTCCATGCGGTAAAAAGCCAGTTTCGTGCCCGACGGGCTCCAAAACGTGCCTTTGGAAATGCCGTACTCGTCGCGGTGGACGCTCTTGCCGTACACGATGCCCTCGGCCTCGCTTTTTGCCACTTGCTGCGCCGAGCCACCTGCGCTGACCCACAACTCGTCTTTCAAGGTGAAGGCCGCGTTCAGTGTTTTTTCGTGGAAATCTGTGTTTTCCGCGCCGTCGGCCCACCAGTTTTCTTTTTTCAGGCCGTCGGAAAACGAGTAGGTCAAGGCCGTGTTTTCGGTCTGGAACCAGCATTTTTCGCCAGAAATCCACGTCAGGCCGGGCAGCGCGTCCATTTTTTTCAGGCCGAGGCCGACGAGGCCGTCGTTGATTTTCGGCAAAATATCCAGTGTGTCGGTCGCCAAGTTCGGGGCGTTGACGCGCACGATTTTCGTGCCGACGACGTGCGTGAACTGGGCCGTGCCGGGCAGCCATTTCAGTTGCTTCAAATTGGCGGGGGCCAGTGCGGTGCGGCCTTTCAGGATGGCATCGGCCATGCTGATTTTGCCCTGCGAAAAGAGCCAGACGGGGGCGCAAACGAGCGCGAGGAGGAGCGTTTTTTTCATTGAAATTTGATGTTTGCGAACAAGACAGGATTGGAACACGGATGAAACGGATTGAGCGGATTTGCACGGATTTTTTCAAACTGACAACTAACCGTTCACGACTAACGACTATTTCCAATCTCGCCAAGTCGGGCAGCAAAAGTAGGAAACCCGCCCTGTGCCGCTGCCCGGCGTTCGGCCAGCAAACGGCAGCGGGCTGCCAATGGCGGACAAATGGCCGGGTTTGCACAGAAAATGCCTGTTGGTAGAATTGCGTTGAAGTTGCCTACCGAGCAGCCTACCTTTGGCCGCGTTTCAGAAAGAAAAAACGCTTCCAATTTTATCAGCATGATTGCAAACCCAAGTACGACAGCACACACATCGCAGCACGAAAACGACCAACCCACAAACCGCCCACCCGCGAAGCCCGCCAACCCGATGACTTTCAACGACTTCCCATACGTTCGGCCCGATTTTGAGGCTTTTTCCCTGAAATTTCAGGCCACGCTCGCCGACTTTGAAAAGGCAGATTCCCCGGCGGCGCAAAGCCAAGCCCTCGAACGGCTGAACGCCCAGCGCGACGAATTTGCGACGATGTACAACCTTTGTTACATCCGCCACACCTCGGACACCCGCGACCCATTTTACGAGGCCGAAAACGAGTATTTCGACGGGTGTTTGCCCAGTTTCGAGGATTTGACGAACCGTTTTTACCGCGCTTTGCTGGCCGCGCCGTTCCGCGAGGTATTGGAAAAAGAGCACGGCAAACAGCTGTTCACTTTTGCGGAAGTGTCGCTCAAAACCTTCCATCCGAACATTTTGGAGGATTTGCAGCAGGAAAACACGCTCTCGACGGAGTACACGAAAATCAAGGCGCAGGCCAAAATCGAGTTCGACGGCGCGACGTACAATTTGAGCAGCATCCATCCGCTCGAACTCTCCGACGACCGCGACACGCGCCGCCGCGCCGCTTTTGCCAAGTGGCAGTTTTGGGCCGACAATCAGGCGAGCGTGGAGGATATTTTTGACCGGATGGTCAAGCTTCGGCACAAAATGGCCCTGAAACTGGGCTTCCAGAATTTCGTGGAAGTGGGCTATGCCCGGATGCGCCGCTCGGATTACACCCCCGCGATGGTCGCCAATTTCCGCCGACAGGTGCGCGAGCTCATCGTGCCCATCTGCTCAAAACTGTACGAACGGCAACGCCAACGACTGGGCTTGGACGCGCTGAAATTCTATGACGAAGAGTACAAATTCGCCAGCGGCAACCCCAAGCCTATCGGTTCGCCCGACGAAATCGTGGCCGCCGCCGCCCAGATGTACCGCGAGCTCAGCCCGGAGACGGACAGATTTTTCCGCTTCATGCAAGACACGCGGCTCATGGATTTGGTCAACCGCGACGGCAAGGCTCCCGGTGGCTACTGCACTTACCTGAACGATTTTGGGGCACCGTTCATCTTCTCGAACTTCAACGGCACGAGCGGCGACATTGACGTGCTGACCCACGAGGCCGGCCATGCGTTTCAGGTGTTTTCGAGCAGCGGATTCAAATTCGATGAATACCATTGGCCCACGTCCGATGCCGCCGAAATCCACTCAATGAGCATGGAGTTTTTCACTTGGCCTTGGATGCGGCTGTTCTTCGGCACGCAAACCGAAAAATACTATTACCAACATCTCTCGAATGCCCTGCTGTTCTTGCCCTATGGCGTGGCAGTGGACGAGTTCCAGCACATCATTTACGAAAACCCCAGCCTCACGCCCGCCGAACGCAACGCCGTCTGGCGTAATCTGGAAAAACAATACCTGCCGCACCGCGACTACGACGGCAACGAGTTCCTCGCTGGCGGCGGTTTCTGGCAGAAGCAGAGCCACATTTTCAATTCGCCGTTTTATTACATTGACTACACGCTGGCGCAAATCTGTGCCTTCCAGTTCTGGGCCAAAGACCGCCAAGACCACGCCACCGCTTGGGCGGATTATGTGCGCCTGTGCCAAGCCGGGGGCAGCCGCTCGTTCCTTGATTTGGTGAAACTCGCCAACCTGCGCTCACCGTTCGACGACGGCTGCGTAGCCTCTGTCGTGGGCGAAATCGAGCGGTTTTTGGAGGGTGTGGAGGATGCGAAACTTTGATATACCGTAGGATTAGACACTTCTTCCCTGACAATCAACACTTTACCATGCGAATCACCATTTTTATCAGCCTGATATTTCTCGCGGCTTCGGCCTTCAAACCCGAAACTCGAAACTCGAAACTCGAAACCGGAAACCCGCCCACGCTCAAACTCGCCCTGCTCAAATACGCGGGCGGCGGCGACTGGTACAACGACGTGAACTCGCTGAAAAACCTCGCCAAGTTCTGCAACGACAACCTGCGGACGAACTTCGACCTCGACTTTGCGACCGTCGAGCCGGGCAGCGCGGAGATTTTCAACCACCCCATCGTCTATGCCACCGGGCACGGCAATATGTTGTTCAGCGACCTCGAAGCCCGCAACCTCCGCGCTTACTTGGAGGGCGGCGGCTTCCTGATTTTGAACGACGACTACGGCCTCGACCCCTTCGTGCGCCCGGCCATGAAAAAGGTTTTCCCCGAACTGGACTTCGTGGAACTGCCGTTCAGCCACCCGATTTACCACCAGAAGTACGACTTCAAAAACGGTGTGCCGAAAATCCACGAGCACGACGGCAAGCCCGCGCAAGGCTTCGGACTGATTTGGCAGGGCCGCCTCGTATGTTTTTACAATTTTGAAACCGACCTCGGCGACGGCTGGGACGACGTACACAAAGACCCCGAAGACCTCCGCCAAAAAGCCCTGCAAATGGGCGCGAACATCGTCAAGTTTGTGTTCGAGCAATGATGTTGAGTTGAAGGGGGGAAAAGTTGAAGCGTTGAAAATCCAAAATAAAATGGCGGGGGGCGCGGGGGGGGTGAGGGGGGCGGGGCCCCGGGT
>JBKBIC010000005.1:10593-50234 GCA_046299435.1 Saprospiraceae bacterium | reverse complement strand
AGCTCGAAGTGGAAAACGACATAGAAGTAGTACTTGCCATTGCGCCAGCCGGAGTTGAGCAATTGGTAGTGGCCGCGCTCGCGGTCGAGCACGGGCTTGGCGGCAATGCCCATGCCGCTGCGATTCATGTCGGCGGCATACGAATCGAGCAGTTGGGTCAGGACTTGGTCGTATTTGGCTGTTTTTTTATCCATTGAATGATGACTTCGTTTTTGTGGTCAAACACCATGACGGACACCCGAAACTTATCCAATGCCCGCATCAAAAGCGGGATTTTGGTGATTTTGTCAAAAACTTCAGCGGTGACGGCGAGCACGATTTGGCGGTCGGGTTCCTGTTCTTCTAAGCCGATTTCATAGTCGAGGTACTGCCCAAGTGCTTGGTGAAACTCGTTGACGAGGCTTTCACGGAGGAAACTCTTGACCTCCACCGCGATTTTCTCGTTGCCCTTTTCGGCAGCGATGATGCGTTCGGCAGCGAGGTCAACGGGGAAGTTCACGCCTTCGCTCACGATGAAATAGGGGTCGTGCGTGACGCTCCAGCCGTCTTTTTCGAGCGAACGCCGTGCTTCTTGATGGTACTTGTCTTTGGCAGCCATATTTTTTTGACGGCAATTTAGGGTTCGTGTCGGCAATTTTTCGCGCCCAAAAGTCTGGCAAATGGCCGAAAACCGCCGCCTGTTTTTGAAACTTGCCGCCTGTTTTTGGGGATTCGACGATTTGGCGATTCGGCTATTCGAAGTCCGAAGCCCCCGAACAGCCACCCACCTTTCATTTTTCAAAGACATGAAAAAACTTTCCCTACTGTTTCTGTTTGTCGGCCTGTTTTTCGGCTGCAAACCCGGCCAAAAAATGGCCAAAGACGGCGACGGCCAGATCGAGGTCGTGTTCCTGCAACTCAACGACGTGTACGAAATCTCGCCCATCGGCACCGAAAGCCTCGGCGGGCTGGCTCGCGTGGCACAAATTCGGAAGGATTTGCTCGCCAAAAACCCCAACACATTCACCTTGCTGGCCGGCGATTTCATCAGCCCATCGGTCATCGGCACCCTGAAACACGACGGCAAACGCATCCGGGGCAAACAAATGGTGGAAGTGCTTAACGCACTGGGGTTGGACGCGACGGCGTTCGGCAACCACGAGTTCGACTACGACTTGGCCGACCTGCAAGCCCGCTTGGACGAGTCCAATTTCACATGGATCGGCACGAACGTCCGCGACATGAAAACCAAACAGCCCTTCGTTCAAAACCGCAACGGGGCTGCGCAAACTTGCCCGGATTACATCGTATTGAAGGCAAAAGACAAGGACGGCACAACGCTGAACATTGGTATCTTCAGCGGCACAATCGCCTCAAACCCAAAGCCTTACGTCACTTACAACGACCCCGTGCAATCCATCCAGCGCAGCCTCGACTCGCTGAAAGGTCGGTCGGACGTAGCCATCGGGCTGACGCATTTCGAGGCCAATTTTGACAAAGAACTGCTCGCCAAATTCCCGCAGGTGCCGCTCATCATGGGCGGCCACGAGCACGACAACCAAATCCACAAAGTGGGTCGCTCGACGCTCGCCAAAGCCGACGCGAACGCCAAAACGGTGTACGTACACACCCTGAATTTCAACAAAAAAACACGCGAATGGACGCTCAAATCCGAGCTGCGCCGCGTGGACAAAAGCATCGCCAGCGAGCCGACGACCGCTGCTGTCGTGGCGAAATGGGAAAAAATCAAGGACGAATCGCTGCGCTCATCCGGCTTCGACCCCGATAAAGTGGTCGTGAACTTGAAAGAACCGCTCGATTGCCGCGAAGCGACCGTCCGCAACGCCGCCTGCAAAGCGGGCGAAATCATCACTTCGGCCATGATGGCCGCCGCGAAATCCAAGCCCGATTTGGCACTGCTCAACAGTGGCTCCATCCGCGTGGACGACGTGCTGACAGGGACGCTGACCGAAGTGGACATCGTGCGGATGCTGCCCTTTGGCGGTGCCGTTGTCGAGGCCGAAATGAAAGGCATCTTGCTGCGCAAAGTCCTCGCCGTAGGACCATACAACGCGGGCAACGGCGGGTTCCTGCAAACACAGGGAGCCACGCAAGCCGGTGAAAACCAATGGCTTATCGGCGGCAAGGCGATTGAGAACGACAAAATTTATAAGGTCGTGCTGCCCGAATTTTTGCTCACCGGCAACGAGGCGAACCTCGGCTTCCTGAAAGCCGAACCCAACCCCGACGGCAAGGGCACGACCCACAAAGACGTGGTTTCCATCTCAAAACCCGACGGCAAGGACAAGGCTGACCTGCGGAACGACATCCGCTTGGCCTTGATTCAATACTGGCGAAAATCGAATTAAAAAAGTCCGATGCACTGCAAAATCTGCACTGCGCCCGCCCGCGAGACCTTCCGCGCACGGGTGCTGGGCAAGTACGACACGGCCTATTTTCAATGCCCGGCGTGCGGTTTCCTCGCGCCCGAAGGCTGCGAAGAATGGCTGCCCGAAGCGTATTCCTCGGCCATCACTTCGCTCGATTTGGGTCTGCTGAAACGCAACCTCGAATTGCGCGAAGTGGTGGCCGCCATCGTCCGTGCGTTTTTTCGCCCCGGCGCGAAATTCGTGGACTACGGCGGCGGCTACGGGGTACTCGTGCGGCTGCTGCGCGACCGGGGCCTCGATTTTTACCGACAGGACGTGTACGCCGAAAACCTGTTTGCCAAAGACTTTGAGTGGACGGACGCGGGCACCGCGCAGTTCGAGTTGCTGACGGCTTTCGAGGTGTTCGAGCACTTGGCCGACCCAGCCTTTGAACTGCAAAAAATGCTGGAATTCAGCGACAACATCCTGTTTTCCACAGAGTTGCAGCCGCACCCACATCCCACGCCCGATTCGTGGTGGTATATCTTGCCAGAAATCGGGCAGCACGTCGCCTTGTTTTCGAGGCGTTCGCTGGCGGTTTTGGCCGAGCGGCACGGGCTTCATTTTTACACGAACGGGAAAAACCTGCACCTGCTCACCCGGCGGAAACTGGAAACAGGGAGCTGGAATTTGGCCGCGCCCCTGCTGTTCCGCGCCCTGTCGTACCACCAAATCAGCCGGGTTTTCAACGCGGTACTGCCGGGGCGACGGTCGTTGTTGCAGGCCGATTTCGACATGATTCGGGCAAAAATCGGGCATTGACGGCGGACATTTTTTAAGGCGGCACCTTCGCGGAACGAAAGTTTTTCTACTTTTGCCCGCCTTTTTCGGGAGGTGTTTCCGAAAACATCCAATTCAAAAATCTTTTATCAATCGTAAAAATCAGGCAATGGCAAAACGCAAAGTATCCTCGGCAGCAGAAGAAGTGGTGGTGCAAGCAGAAGAAGTGACAGTGGCTCCGTCCGTCAATATTTGGGAGAAATACCAACAGCAAATCATGTACGGCCTCATCGGTTTGGCTGTGGTGGTCGGGGGCTGGTTTGCGTACAAGAGCCTCGTCGTCGCCCCGAAACAAAAAGAAGCGGTCGCGGCCATGTGGCAGGCCCAGATGCAGTTCGAGCGCGACTCGTTCAAACTCGCGCTCGAAAACCCCGGCGGCGGCTATGACGGCTTCCTTGCCCTTGCCGACAAATTCAGCGGCACCCCGGCGGCCAACTCGATGAACTATTACATCGGCGTTTGCTACCTGCAAACGGGCGATTTCGACAATGCCATCAAATATTTGGAGGATTTTTCGCCCGAAGGCTCGCTCCTGCCCACCATGAAATACGGCGCGCTGGGCGATTGCTATTCCGAGAAAAAAGACTTCGACAAGGCCGCAAGCCTGTACGAAAAAGCATCCGAAGCAGGCAAAAACGAAATGCTTTCGGCCCACTACCTGAAAAAACTCGGTATGCTCCACGAGTACAACGGCAAGACCGATGACGCTCGCAAGGCATACGAAAAACTCAAAAAAGAATACCCGCTCTCGCCCGATGGCCGCGATATTGACAAGTACATCTATCGCGTCGGCGGTACCTCCGAGTAAACATCGCCAGTAGGTGGTCTTGAAAATCCAAGACCACCGCGCATATCTTTGTCGGCCCAAACTCGAATCAAGAATTTTCCCATAGTTTGTTTTGTTTTGTAATTTGAGCCTTTGCGATGTAAGTCGCAGAGGCTTTTTTCTTTCAGGCGCAAGCAATGGGGATGAGGCACGGGCTGGCGTACTTTTGCCGGACAGCGACCATCAAACCTGTGCTGCTAAACACATGAAAATCAAAGTCTTAGACCTCCAATTTTTGGACAACTCCGATGCCATCGCCGCTTTTTTGGTCGAGGGCAAATCAGGCGTGGTACTCGTCGAATGCGGCCCCTACTCCACTTTCCCGGCACTCGAAACCGCACTGGCCCGGCATGGCCTGCGCCCCAGCGACATCGGGCACGTTTTCCTGTCGCACATCCACTTCGACCACGCGGGCGCAGCCTGGGCGTTGGCGCAGGCGGGCGCGAAAATCTACGTCCACCCGAAGGGCCTGCCCCACCTTGCCAGCCCGGAGAAACTCTACAATTCTGCCCGGCAGATTTACGGCGACCAAATGGACAGGCTCTGGGGCGCGATGCAACCCATCGCCGAGCGCCAACTCCACGCACCCGCGCACGGCGAAGTGTTCGAGGTGGCCGGGCTGCGGCTCACGGCTTGGCACACGCCCGGCCATGCCGTCCATCACATCGCTTGGGAATGTGTCACGCCGCGCACCCGCTGCAAGCCCGTGCTGTTCACGGGCGACGTGGCGGGCGTGAAAATCGGCAGCCGGGGCGTGGTAATGCCGCCCTGCCCACCACCCGACATCCACATCGGCGACTGGCAAAACTCGATTGAGTTGATGCGAAAACTGCCCGTCGAAACCCTGTACTTGACTCATTTTGGCAAAATCACGGACAAAATCCCGCACCTTGACGCGCTCGAACGCCGCCTGCTCGAATGGGCCGCATGGATGAAACCGCACTTCGAGCGGCAAACGCCACAGGCCGAAATCGTCCCACAGTTTCAGGCATTCGTGCAGGGCGAACTGCGGGCACACGGCATCGGAAAAGCCGGGCTGGCAAAGTACGAGGCCGCCAACCCGTCGTTCATGGCCGTCGCCGGACTGATGCGGTATTGGACGGTAAGCAGTAGGCAGTAGCAGCAGTGGGCAGTTTCGTTCAACTTTTCAACTCCATTCAACTTTCCAACTACGCATGGACTTCCAAGTGTTTGAAAATCAACGAGTCCTCATCGTCGGCGATGTGATGCTCGACCGCTATTTGCTTGGCTCGGTGTCGCGCATCTCGCCGGAGGCACCCGTCCCGGTGGTGCTGCACCGGAGTACCGAAAACCGGCTCGGTGGCGCGGCCAATGTCGCGCTGAATGTGCGGGCTTTGGGCGGCGAACCCGTCTTGTGCAGCGTGGTCGGGACGGACGATGACGGGCGTTTCTTCCGCGACATCCTGCCGCAACACGGCATTTCAGACGCAGGCATTTTGGCTTCCGAAACCCGCAAAACGACCGTCAAAACCCGCGTCTTGGGCAACAACCAACAGATGCTCCGCATTGACCACGAGGACACGCACGACCTTTCCGAAACCGAACAAGCCGCTTTTTTGCAAAAAATCCGTGCCGTGCTCGACGGCCCGCAGCCCTGCTCGGTCATCATTTTTCAGGATTACAACAAAGGCGTGCTGACCGCTGCGGTCATCTCGGAGGTCATCGGTTGGGCGCGGCAGCGGGGCATCCCGACAGCGGTTGACCCGAAACTCCGCAACTTTTTTGCCTACCGGGGCGTGGATTTGTTCAAGCCGAATTTGAAGGAAATCCGCGACAGTGCGCCGTTCGCAGTCGCGCCCACGCTCGAATCGCTCACGCAAGCAGCCCGTTTTTTGCAAGAAAAACTGCAAAACCGCCTGACGATGATTACGCTCTCCGAAAAAGGGCTATTTTTGGACGACGGCACGGGCGGCGCGATTTACCCGACTCAAACCCGCAACGTGGCCGATGTGAGTGGGGCCGGCGATACCGTGATTAGCGTGGCGGCAATGGGGCTGGCGGCGGGACTGGATTTGCCGACAATCGCCGCGCTTTCCAACCTTGCTGGTGGCCAAGTGTGTCAATTATCGGGCGTGGTGCCCGTCAACCTCGAATGGCTGAAACGCGACTTTTTGAACTCATCACCATAAAAAAACGAGCCGACATGAAAGTATTTACCCTATTCCTCGCCCTGCTGTTGGCCGCCAACGCCACCAACGCCCAAAATTTTACCGGCACTTTTGACACGCTTTTCATCGCCAATTTCGAGTCGGACAGCCCGTTCGAGCCGACAGATTTGGACCTCGGCCAGCCCACTGGCAACGATTTTGACTGGGTGAATTTTGACGAAGACGGCCACCCGCAGCTTTGTTTTCAAGACACCACCACCTTCGGCTGGTTCCCAGCTTTCGACTTCACCGACCCCAGCCAAATGAGCACGAACTACGCCTTCACCAGTTGCTCCTTCACCGAAAACAACTTTTTCCCTTGCGCCAAAAAGACGCGCAACTGGCTCATCATGCCGCCCATCCAAGTGCTGGGCAGCATCGCCAAACTCGAATGGAAATCGGCCACCTACTACGGCCCGTATTGGGTGGACGGCTACAAAGTGCTCGTCTCGACAACGGACAATTTCCCCACGAGCTTCACCGACACGGTGTTCGTCGCCGCGCAGATGATTCGCTCCATCGGGCCGTTCAATGGCTCGCTCGACCCCGACAGGTATGTTTACTCGCCGGGCTACGTCCATGCCGACAGGTACACGCTGCCGCAATATTTCATCTCAGAGGTTGACCCGGCGGGGGCCGATTTTTTCCTCGGCCAATTCGAGCCGCACTCGGTTGACCTCTCGAAATACTCTGGGCAGCGGATTTACGTCGCGTTCTTGCACGACTCGGAGTGCGACGACAAACTGCAAATTGACGACATCCTCGTGGTGGACAACCACACCACCGCAGCCAAAGAACCCAGCGCGGTGGCCCGCTTTGATGTGCAGCCCAACCCCGTAACTGATTATGCCACAATCGTTTGCGCCCTGCAACGCCCCACCGACGTGCAGTTCAGCATCCGCGACATTGCCGGCAAAACCGTCTGGCAAAACCCCGCGACCGGGCAGCCTGTGGGCGAAACCAAAGTCCGCGCCGACCTTTCGCACCTGCCGCCGGGCGCTTATTGGTGCCAGTTGCAGACTTCGAGTGGCGAAGTGCTGGCGCAGAAAATCATCAAGATTTGAGGGCATAGCGATTGATGTTTTGCAGGTTTGGGTTTGCCTGCCTTTTGCCCGCTTCAATTTGCAGAGCGTCAATCGCAATTCTTTTTCGTTTCTTTGCGCCCAGAAATCACAGACCGTTCACGCAAAAAGTTATTTGAAATTCTATGCTTAGCCGTCGCAGCGTCCGCATCAAGGTCATGCAGTTGTTGTACATGCTCAATCGGGACGAATCGCTCACCTTCCCCGATTTGGTCAAAGAGTACAATGACGGCATCTGGCGCACCTTTGAAGTGTACATTTTCCAATTGTTTTGCTTCCTGAAAGTCGCGCAATACGCCGAAAAAGATGCCGCAAACCGCGCCGCCAAGCACCTCCCGACGGAAGAGGACAAGAATTTCACCCCACGCCTTTACAACAACCCCTGCACGCTAAGCCTTGCCAACCACAAAGGCTTCCTCGCCCTCGTCGAGAAATACAAGAGCAACGAAAAGCTCGACGAAGACCACATCCGCACCCTGTACCTCGGTTTCATCGAAACGCCCGAATTCAAGGCGTACTATGCCCTGCCCGACCCCACCGAGGCCGACCATGTGAAAATCCTGCTCGAACTGTACAAATACCTCTCGAACAGCGACCTCTTCGTCGAGATGACCGACGACCGCTACAACAACTGGTTCGACGACGAATCGCTCGTCCTGGGCGCGATGAAAAAGACCCTCAAAGCCATGCCTTTGAGCGGCGATTTTTACCGAGACCATGAGCCGTCCGACGAGACCGTGCGCGAGTTCGGGGAGCAGCTCCTGCGCCGCGTCTGCCAAGAAGACCAGCAGCTTTTCAACCTCATCGAACCCATGCTTAAAAACTGGGACGCGGAGCGCGTGGCCGTGCTCGACATGATTATGCTCAAAATGGCCCTCTCCGAGCTGCTCAATTTCCCGACCATCCCGACCAAAGTCACCATCAACGAGTTCGTCGAAATCTCGAAAACGTACTCCACCGACAAAAGCAAGGACTTCATCAACGGCATCCTCGACCGGCTGATGAAACGCCTCCTGAAAGAAGGCCGCATCGTGAAAGAAGGCCGGGGCTTGATTGAGTGACCGTTCACAGCGGACTGGCTGCTCCGCACTTGCCGATGCGCCTCCTCGATATTTCATACAAACACAACCCGTTGCACCGAGACCGGGCGAGCTTCGCGGCCTTCCGCGAACGCTACCTCGGCTATTTGCGGCACTGGTCGCAGCGGCACGAGGTTGTCCATGTCGAATGCGGCGACTGGCAGGACGGCTGGCAGGACGGCAGCCTGCGGCAAATCATTTTGCGAAAAAAACCAGGTGTTTTTTGGTGGCCTTCGGCCCTGCATCGTCGGCTGAAACGCGAACCGTTCGATGCCATCCTCGTGCATGGGATGCGCTCGCCTCTGCAGTTGCTGGCCTTGCGGCTTGCTTTTTCGGGGCCGCGACGGCCCAAAATCGCGGTGCTCCACCATGCCGAACAACCCTCCGCTGGGGCAAAAGCATGGCTCCAGACTTTGGCCGACCGATGGGCCGTTGACCACTATTTTTTCGCGGCGACCGAAAACGCGCAGGCTTGGCTCGCGCGGGGCACCATCGAGCATCCGGCCAAAATCCACGAGGTCATGGAAATTTCGAGCCATTTCCAAGCCAAAGACCGCGACCAATGCCGCCTCGAACTTGGCCTGCCCGTCGGCGAAAAAATCGCGCTCTGGGTCGGGCGGCTGCACCCGGTCAAAGACCCGCTGACGGTCGTGCGTGGTTTTGGGGAGTTTTTGAAAACAGGCGGGCAAGCGCGGCTTTACATGATTTTTCAGGAAAATGATTTGCTGCCCGACGTTCAGCGGTTACTATCCGCCAACCCGCAGTTAGCCGAGCACACGGTTTTGATTGGCAAAATCCCCCACCCCGTGCTCGAAACATGGTTTTCGGCAGCGGATGTGTTCGTGCTGGGCAGCCGGTACGAGGGCAGCGGCACGGCGTTGGCCGAGGCGATAGGCTGCGGCTGCTGGCCGGTAGTCAGCGACATTGCGGCTTTCCGAAGCATCACCGGGCGCGGCGCGGCAGGCAGCCTGTTCGAGCCGGGGAATGCCCCGGATTTTGCCCGCGCCCTGGCGGCCACGTTCGCCCGCAACGAAGACCGCCGGGGGGCGGTGCGCCGTTTTTTCGAGGAAAACCTTTCGTGGCAAGCCATCGCCGAACGGATGCTCTCGGTTTTAAAAGCCGACAAAATTTGAGCAAAAAGAAAACCGCCGCCGACCTGAAAGGCCGACGGCGGTTTCGTATCTCGCTGATTGTCACGGGTTTGAATGCCCGTCTCATTGCTTTTCCAATCAACCACCAAGCACCACTTGCTCGACTTCTTCGTAGCGGCGGCGCGGCGCGTCGTCGCTGAAAGGCCGTCCAGTACCGGTGACTTGGATGCCCTCGTACTGACGCATACCGGTGCCCGCCGGGATTTTCTTGCCGACGATGACGTTCTCTTTCAAGCCCATGAGGTAGTCTTTCTTGGCGGCGATGGCTGCCGTCGAAAGCACTTTCGTGGTCTCTTGGAACGACGCGGCGGAAATCCACGAATCGGTGTTCAACGATGCCTTCGTGATACCGAGCAGCATAGGCACCGCCGTGGCGGGCATGGCATCGCGGTATTGCACGAGTTTTTTGTCGTTGCGTTTCAAGAACGAGTTTTCCTCGCGGACTTGGCGGATAGGAACCAGCGCGCCGGCTTTCAGTTTGGTGCTGTCGCCTGGGTCGGTGACGAATTTTTTGTCAAAAATCCAGTCGTTGTAATCCACAAACTCGTTGCGTTCGACGGGTTCGCCTTCGAGGAAGTGCGTGTCGCCGGGGTCAACGATGTCGAGGCGGCGCAGCATTTGCCGCACGATGACCTCGATGTGCTTGTCGTTGATGACGATGCCCTGCGAGCGGTACACTTCCTGCACGCCATTGACGAGGTATTGCGACGCGGCGAAGGGGCCTTTGATGGCCAAAATGTCTTTCACCGAAATCGTGCCGTCGGTCAAAGCCGTGCCTGCGCGGACGTAGTCGCCATCCTGCACCAAGATGTGTTTGGCGAGGGCGATGAGGTACTTGCGTTTTTGGCCGTCGCGGGCTTCGATGGTCGCCTCGCGGTTGCCGCGCTTGATGCCGCCGAAAGTGATGATACCGTCAATCTCGGCCACGACCGCCGGGTTCGCCGGGTTCCGTGCCTCGAACAGCTCGGTCACACGCGGCAGACCGCCCGTGATGTCGGCGATCTTGCCCATTTTCCGGGGAATTTTCACCATTTGCTGACCGGAGTGGACTTCCTCGCCGTCGTCAACCGTGATGTACGCGCCCACCGGGAGGGAATAGTGTTTCAACTCCTCGCCGGTTTTGGCATCCATGACGGAAATGGTCGGGATTTTCCGCTTGTTCTTGCTCTCGATGACGATTTTTTCGGCAAAGCCCGTTTGGTCGTCGCGTTCGATGCGGTAGTTGGTGCCTTCTTCGAGGGCATTGTACCGCACTACGCCTTTGTGCTCGCTGACGATGACGGCGTTGAACGGGTCCCATTCGCTGATTTTGTCGCCACGCTGTACTTCTTGGCCGTCGCTGACGAACAGGTACGACCCGTATTGGATGTGGCTGTTCGAGAAAATGCGGCCTGTTTTCGGGTCAATAATGCGCAATTCGCCCGTCCGCGACACGACCACTTGCACAGGTTTGCCGTCGGTGTCTTGGCCGTCCACTGTTTTGATGGAGTCGAACTCGATTTTGCCGACGTACTTGGCCGTGAGCGTGTTCTCGGTCTGACCGACCATAGCCGTACCACCCGTGTGGAAGGTGCGGAGCGTCAGCTGCGTGCCCGGCTCACCGATGGATTGGGCAGCGATGATGCCCACTGCGTCGCCGTTTTCGGCGATACGGCCTGTCGCCAGGTTTTTGCCGTAGCATTTGGCACAGACACCGTGACGGCTTTCGCAGGTCAGCACCGAGCGAATGTTCACGGATTCGATTTCGGCGGCGTCAATCGCGGCGGCAATTGCATCCGTGATGTATTCTCCTGCGGCAACGAGCAGCGTGTCCGATTCCGGGTGGAACACATCGTGCAGGCTGTAACGGCCTTTGATGCGGTCTTTGAGCGTCACGATGACTTTGTCGCCTTCTTTGAAAGCAGTCGTTTCGATGCCGCGCAACGTATTGCAGTCCACCTCGCGGATGACCACGTCCTGTGCCACGTCCACAAGACGGCGGGTCAAGTAACCCGCGTCGGCCGTTTTCAGGGCCGTATCGGCCAGGCCCTTGCGGGCACCGTGCGTCGAGATGAAGTATTCCTGCACCGAGAGGCCCTCCAAAAAGTTGGAAAGAATCGGGTTCTCGATGATGGCACCGCCCGTGTCGCCCGATTTCCGGGGCTTGGCCATGAGGCCACGAAGGCCGCAGAGCTGTTTAATCTGTTGCTTCGAGCCACGCGCACCAGAGTCCAACATCATGAACACGGAGTTGAAGCCCTGTTTGTGCTGGGCCAGTTCCTGCATCAATTTGTCGGTGATGCGGTTGTCGGCATACGTCCACTTGTCAATGATTTGGTTGTACCGTTCATTGTAAGTGATGAGGCCCATGTTGTAGTTGTCCCAGACCTCGTCCACCTCGCCTTGTGCAGCTTCGAGCGCGGTCTTTTTCAATTCGGGGATAATCAAATCGCCCAAGTTGAACGACAGACCGGCCTTGAACGCCCAGCCGTAGCCGAGTTCTTTGATTTCGTCCAAGAATTCTGCCGTCGCCTTGAAGTTCGTGCGGGTGATAATGTCACCGATGATGCCTTTCAAGTTGCGTTTCGTCAACAGTTCGTTGATGTACGGCACGCCTTTCGGCACGGCTTGGTTGAACAGCACGCGACCGACGGTCGTCTTGATGCGCTTGTGGACGGGTTGGTCGTTTTCGATGGTCTCCACGCGGCACTCGATGCTGGCGTGCAGGTCGAGCTGGCGTTCGTTGTACGCGATGACGACTTCCTCCGGCGAGTAAAACTTGCGGCCTTCGCCTTTCACCGGGTTTTCCGGGATGGACTTGCGCTCTTTTGTCAGGTAGTAGAGGCCCAACACCATGTCCTGCGAAGGCAGGGTAATCGGCGAGCCGTCCTGCGGGTTGAGCATGTTGTGGCTCGAAAGCATCAAAACTTGCGCCTCCAAAATGGCGACGTGGCTCAACGGGACGTGGACGGCCATTTGGTCGCCGTCAAAGTCGGCGTTGAAGGCCGTGCAAACGAGCGGGTGCAACTGGATAGCCTTGCCTTCGATGAGTCGCGGCTGGAACGCTTGGATGGACAAGCGGTGCAGCGTCGGGGCGCGGTTGAGCAGCACCGGGTGGCCGCGCAGGATGTTTTCGAGGATTTCCCAGATGACCTGGTCTTTGCGGTCAACGAGTTTTTTCGCCGATTTGACCGTTTTCACGATGCCGCGCTCGATGAGTTTGCGGATGATGAACGGCTTGAACAGCTCGGCTGCCATGCCTTTCGGGATGCCGCACTCGTGCAGTTTCAGCGTCGGGCCGACGACGATGACCGAACGGCCAGAGTAGTCCACCCGTTTGCCGAGCAGGTTCTGGCGGAAACGGCCTTGCTTGCCTTTGAGGATGTCGGAGAGCGATTTGAGGGCGCGCCCGCCTTCGGCTTTCACGGCGTTGGATTTCCGCGAGTTGTCGAACAGCGAGTCAACGGCCTCTTGGAGCATCCGTTTTTCGTTCCGCAGAATCACCTCCGGTGCCTTGATTTCGAGCAGACGCTTCAGGCGGTTGTTGCGGATGATGACGCGGCGGTACAGGTCGTTCAAGTCCGATGACGCGAAACGGCCACCGTCCAACGGCACCAAGGGGCGCAGTTCGGGCGGCACGACGGGCAAATATTGGATGATTGACCACTCCGGGCGTTGGCCGGAATTCTCCAAGCCGTCGCGGAAAGCCTCCACCACGCGCAGGCGTTTGAGGGCCTCGCCGCGTTTTTGCTGGCTGGTTTCGTTCGCGCCTTCGTGGCGGAGCTGCGCCGAGAGGTCGTCCAGATTCAACGTGCTGAGGATGGCATGGATGGCCTCCGCGCCCATTTTCGCCACGAACTTGTCGGGGTTCGTGTCGTCGAGCATTTGGTTGTCTTTCGGCAGGTTTTCGAGGATTTCGAGGTATTCCTCTTCGGTCAGCAAGTCCATGCGATGGATGCCTTCCTCGCCTTTCACGCCTGCGTTGATGACGACGTAACGCTCGTAATAAATGATGCTTTCCAGTTTCTTGGACGAAAGGCCCAAGATGTAGCCGATTTTGTTCGGCAAGCTTTTGAAAAACCAGATATGCACGACCGGCACCACCAAACGGATGTGGCCCATGCGCTCGCGGCGCACCTTTTTCTCGGTGACTTCCACGCCGCAACGGTCGCACACGATGCCTTTGTAACGGATGCGTTTGTACTTGCCGCAATAGCATTCGTAGTCCTTCACAGGGCCGAAAATGCGCTCGCAAAAGAGGCCATCGCGTTCGGGTTTGTACGAACGGTAGTTGATGGTTTCGGGCTTGAGCACCTCGCCGTAGCTCCGCTCCAGAATCTCGTCGGGCGAAGCAAGGCTAATGGTGATGCTGTCAAAGCCTTGGTCGGTCTTGTTGCTTTTCTTTTTAAATGGCATATTATAGAAATGTGCTGATACGCTGATTTTATAGTTTTCCAATCAAAACAAGCCTGTCCCGGAAGTTCGGCTTGTTCCTCACCAAAAAGTATTTGAGCGAAAACACAGAGGGCATCGCATCCTGACAAAACTCCAAGCCCTCCACTTCGATGCCCGCTTCGGTCGCCACTTTAGCCAACGTGTATCCCGTGAACCAGAAGCGATGGTCGGTATTTATCAACTCCTCGTTCCGAAGCGATGCCCGGAAGTTTGACCAACTGAACGCATTGGGCACCGTGATGATGATGCGCTCGGTCACGGGGCCGTATTTCGCTTTGATGGCCTTCAAAAACTGCACCGGGTCGTCAATGTGTTCCAACACTTCGCCGGCCACGAGGTAATCCCACTTTTGGGATTTGACCGCCGCCGGGATTTCCTCCGTCACCGCGTTCGCGTTGTATGCCTCGAACCCGTTTTGGGTCATGTAATCAATGCCTGCCTGTACGATGTCAATGCCCACCACCCGTTCGCAAACCTGCGCCAACACCTCGTGAACCCATTTCCCGGTCTTGCGGCGGTGCTCGATGAGCGGGATGTGGTCAACGCAACCGAAGTGGACGACCCGCTTGCCCGGCAAGTAAGATTTCAAAAAATCAATCCGCGTTCTTGCTTCGGATTGGCCTTTGAGCCGGAACGGGTAAATGCTCGAAAACGCGCTGCCGTTCAGGTACGTCCGGTCGGTTTTGTCGAAAGTCAACATCGTTTCAGTTTTTCACAAATGCCCGGTAAAGGGCCGTATGTTTCAAGAAGTGCTTGACGTTCAGCCATTTGCGTCGTCGGGGCACCCCCAGGTATTTGCCAAGTTCGGCGGGCATTTCGGCATCGCCGACGGCCAGCACCTGCTCGTTTCGTTTCAGTTTTTCAAACAGCAGCGCGATACCGCCCGTCTTTTCTGCTGGCAGGTGCCAGATGGGCAAATCCGCATCGGCGGGCTGCACGTTCGAGAACTTCGGCGAAGTCCAGATGCGCTTGATGAACCCTTCCAACAAACCGAAGGAGCCTATTTTGTGGTAGCAATAGCTCAAAAAATGGGCTTCTTCGTTCAGTTTTTGCTGGCCTTGTCCGTGCCGCCGGAGCATTTCGCGCCAAACCGCCGGGGCGATTTGGTTGACCTGCCGGATGGCCGGGAGCGTCGCCGCGAATATTTCGCCGCCGCAGTATTCAGGGTTTTCAGTCAGTTCTGCGCCGTCAAGTTCGCCGAAGATGCGCCTCATGTCCTGCCGGGTCACGCCATTGATGTTATAGGTGTCGGCAAAATGCATCGGCAAGGTCATCAGCCCGTGCGCCCGGATTTCGCTGAACAGCCCGTCCAACGGGCGGGTAATCAGGCAATCCGAATCGAGCACGAGCAAAGCCTCGTCGCCTCGGCTGTTTTTTTCAATGAACGAGAGCACATCGAAAATGTAAAACTGGTTGCGCCATTTGCCGAAATAGCCCTCCGGCGTTTGCCAAGTGAGCGGCAGCGTGACGACCTCCACGTTTTGTTTTTTCAAAAACCCCTGCAAATCAAAGCCTTCGATTTCGGGGAAGTCCGCCAACCGTTTGTTGGAGAACAAAATGTGCCTGCTTTCGGGGTTGAAACGGCGGCTCAATGCGAAAAACACGGCCACGCATTTCCAGTAAATCTTCTGAAAATCAAGCAAGTGCGACTTTTTCCCCACCTGCGGGTACTCGGAGCTTTCTTCCGGGCTATCGAGGTAAATCCAAGTGGAGATGATGTCGGGCTTCATGTGATTCAGAGTTCTCCGGCGGCTTCCAGTGCCTTCAAGGTCAAGTCAGCGGACAGCCTGAAATTCGTGTTCTTTATTTTCTCTAATAACGGCTTTATAGAAGAGATTTTGCCGGTCAACTTGGCCTTGACAATGACACCAAGTGTGCCCGTGACTTCTAAGTTTAACCGCTCCGCCATCTGCCGTGCCTTCCAATCGTCCAGAATCACCGTGCTTTTTGGGATTTCCAAAGCAAGCGCGATGGCACTTGCCTCTCCTATGTCAATTTGTGAACCCAAGATTTGTACGCGCACAAAGTCTTTCGGCACTTGCGTTTTTACCCAACTGGGCAACGGCAAACCGTACTCGTTAGCAACTTCTGTAGTAGTAAGCACTTCGCCATAGAGCAGTTCCAGCAAATCGAGCTCGCCAATCTTGGTCAAAAGGATTAGGCAGCTCGTGTCGGAGATGATGGCTTTAGGCATTTTTCACGTCTCTGGTCAAATCAGATGCGGGATAATTGAATATCGAAACCCCGTAAAAGCCCAACAACTCGGCGAAAGCCCACTTAGTCAATCCAGCCATTTCGGCGGCTTGGCCCAACGAGAGTTTCCCTTTTTCGTAAAGGCGGGTTGCCAGCAGCAACAAGGTCTCCTTTTCGTCCAAGTCAAGAGTGTCTGGCAACTTGATTTCCAATGTCCGCATGACTCATTGTTTTGAAGCAAACCGCCCAGCGGCAGAAAGTTTTCAGGAAACCTGTCAACCGTCCGCCGCTGGCCGCCTGCAGTGTTTTACTCAAATTTCACATCCAACGCCAAGCCGCGCAACTCGTGCACGAGGACGTTGAACGATTCTGGGATGTTCGCTTCGGGCAGGTTGTCGCCTTTGACGATGGCCTCGTAGGCCTTCGCACGGCCCTGGATGTCGTCCGATTTGAAGGTCAAAAGTTCCTGCAAAATGTTCGACGCGCCGTAGGCTTCGAGCGCCCACACCTCCATCTCACCGAAACGCTGGCCACCGAACTGGGCTTTACCGCCCAACGGTTGCTGCGTGATGAGCGAGTACGGGCCGATGGAGCGGGCGTGCATCTTGTCGTCCACCATGTGGCTGAGTTTGAGGACGTAAATCACGCCCACTGTGGCCTTTTGGTGGAAACGGTCGCCCGTTTCGCCGTCGCACAGGTACGTCTGGCCGAGTTCGGGCAAGCCCGCTTTTTCAATCCATTCCTCGATTTCGTGCGTTTTCGCGCCGTCGAAAATCGGGGTGGCGAATTTGCAGCCGAGGCGTTCGCCAGCCCAGCCCAACACCGTCTCGAAAATCTGGCCCAAGTTCATACGCGAAGGCACGCCGAGCGGGTTGAGCACCACGTCCACCGGAGTACCGTCTTCGAGGAACGGCATATCCTCCATGCGGACGATGCGGCTCACGATGCCCTTGTTGCCGTGGCGGCCAGCGAGTTTGTCGCCGACCTTCAATTTGCGTTTTTTGGCAACGTAAACTTTCGCCAGTTTCAACACGCCTGCGGGCAGCTCGTCGCCGATGCTGATGTTGAACTTTTCGCGTTTGTAGCGGCCAACCTCCTCGTTCACTTTGATGCTGTAATTGTGCAGCAGGCGGGAGATGAGTTGGTTGGTCGGTTTTTCGCTCGTCCAGTTCAGGTAGTCCACTTGGCTGTAATCAATGTCGCGGAGCACGGCTTGGGTCAGTTTGGTGCCTTTCGGTACCATTTCATCACCGTAGATGGACTTGATGCCGTTGGTCACTTTGTCTTTGACGAGCATCAGAAGTTTGTCAATCAGGATGGTCTTCAGCTCGTTCAGTGCGACGGCGTGTTGGTCGTCGAGTTTGTCGAGCATGAGTTTTTCGCTCTCCTTGATGACTTTATCTTTTTTCGCACGGGCGAAAAGTTGCTTGTCAATGACCACACCGCTGATGCTCGGCGGCACTTTGAGCGAAGCGTCTTTCACGTCGCCGGCCTTGTCGCCGAAGATGGCACGGAGCAGTTTTTCCTCCGGCGTGGGGTCGGTTTCGCCCTTCGGCGTGATTTTGCCGATGAGGATGTCGCCTTCTTTGGCCCATGCACCGATGCGGATGATGCCGTTTTCGTCCAAATCCTTCGTGGCTTCCTCGCTCACGTTCGGGATGTCGGCGGTCAATTCTTCCTCGCCGAGTTTCGTGTCGCGCACGTCCAACTCGAAGTGCTCGATGTGGATGGACGTGAAAATATCTTCCTGCACGACGCGCTCCGAAAGCACGATGGCATCCTCAAAGTTGTAGCCTTTCCAAGGCATGAATGCCACTTTTAGGTTTTGGCCGAGGGCCAATTCGCCTTGTTGCGTCGCGTAGCCTTCGCAAAGGATGTCGCCTTCCGTCACCCGTTGGCCTTTGCGGACGATGGGTTTCAGGTTGATGCACGTCCCTTGGTTGGTGCGCATGAACTTGGTCAAGTTGTACGTCTTGCGCGCATCCTCGAACGACACGAGTTGGTCTTCCTCCGTGCGGTCGTAGCGGATGACGATTTCGTTCGCGTCCACATATTCGACCACGCCCGTGCCTTCGGCGTTGATGAGCATCCGGGAGTCGCGGGCGACCTTGCCTTCCAAACCCGTGCCCACCACCGGCGAGCTGGGACGGATGAGCGGCACGGCTTGGCGTTGCATGTTCGACCCCATGAGTGCGCGGTTTGCGTCGTCGTTTTCCAAAAACGGAATCAACGAGGCCGACACGCCCACCGTTTGGTTCGGTGCCACGTCAATGTAGTTCAGCTCTTCGGGTGTCAAAATCGGGAAGTCGCCGTGCTCGCGCGAACGGATGCGGTCGCTGAGGAACGCCCCTTTTTCGTCCAAAGCAGAGTTGGCCTGCGCAATTTTCATGAAGTCCTCGGCCTCTGCGCTGAGGTATTCCACGTCGCCTTCGAGCACCACTTTGCCGTCGCGCACCTTGCGGTAGGGCGTTTCGAGGAAGCCCATTTTGTTGATTTTCGCGTGCGTGCAAAGCGTCGAGATAAGGCCGATGTTCGGGCCTTCCGGCGTTTCGATGGTGCAGAGGCGACCGTAGTGTGAATAGTGAACGTCGCGCACCTCAAAGCCTGCGCGTTCGCGGCTCAGACCACCGGGGCCGAGCGCGGAAATGCGGCGTTTGTGCGTGATTTCGGAGAGCGGGTTCGTCTGGTCGAGGAACTGCGAGAGCTGGCTCGTGCCGAAGAACGAGTTGATGACCGACGACAAAGTGCGCGCATTGATGAGGTCAATCGGCGTGAACACCTCGTTGTCGCGCACGTTCATCCGCTCGCGGATGGTGCGGGCCATGCGGGCAAGGCCAACGCCGAACTGCGCGTACAACTGCTCGCCCACCGAGCGGACGCGGCGGTTCGAGAGGTGGTCAATGTCGTCAATCTCCGATTTGCTGTTGATGAGCGACACGATGTAGCGCACGATGGCGATGATGTCCTCTTTGGTCAAGACCAAAAGAGCCTCGTCCACGCCAGTTTGCAGCTTGCGGTTCACCTTGAAACGCCCCACCTCGCCGAGGTTGTAGCGTTTGTCGGAGAAGAACAATTTGTCAATGATGCCGCGCGCGGTCTCATCGTCTGGCGGGTCGGAGCCGCGCAGTTGACGGTAGATATAGGTCACGGCTTCGAGTTCGCTCGAAGTCGGGTCTTTTTGCAGCGTATTGTAGATGATGGAAAAGTCCTCGTCCACATCGGTGCGTTGGAGGATGACGGTCGTCACGCCCGAATCCAGCACGAGGCTGATGTTTTCCTCATCCAAAACGGTATCGCGTTCGAGGATAATCTCGTTCCGCGCAATGGTCACCACCTCGCCAGTGTCCTCGTCCACGAAGTCCTCCGTCCAAGATTTCAGCACCCGTGCGGCCAATTTGCGGCCAATGGCGGCATTCATGTTGGACTGGTTCACGGCCACTTCGTCGGCCAAGTTGAACAGGTCAAGGATGGCTTTGTCCGTGTCGAAACCGATGGCCCGGAGCAGCGTGGTCACGGGGAATTTCTTCTTGCGGTCAATGTAGGCGTACATCACGAGGTTGATGTCCGTCGCAAATTCCATCCACGCGCCTTTGAACGGGATGACCCGTGCCGAGTAGATCTTCGTACCGTTCGGGTGGTAGCTCTGGCCGAAGAACACGCCCGGCGAGCGGTGCAGCTGCGACACGATAACGCGCTCCGCCCCGTTGATGACGAACGTCCCCTTTGGGGTCATGTACGGGATGTTCCCGAGGAACACATCCTGCACAATCGTCTGGAAATCAATGTGTTCCTCGTCGTTGCAGGAGAGGCGCAGTTTGGCTTTCAGCGGCACGGAATAGGTCAGCCCGCGGTGCATGCACTCTTCGATGGTGTAGCGCGGCGGGTCAACGAAGTAGTCGAGAAACTCAAGGTTGAAGATGTTACGGGCATCCGTGATGGGGAAATTTTCCTTAAACACCCGGTAAAGGCCCTCATTTTGGCGGTTGTCGGGCGTGGTTTCCAGCTGGAAAAACTCTTGAAAGGATTTCAACTGGATTTCCAACAAGTCCGGGTGGTACTCGGAGAGGTGAATCTTGCCAAAATTCACCCGTTGTTGCTCGGCAGTGAGCGTGGAGACTCCGTTTTTGCTCATTTTTATATGGAGAATGCGAGTTTGCAAATTGCGAGTTGCCGCTTCCGGCAAACAGTTTTTGGGAGACAAATTGTCCGGGAAACAAACCTTAAACGGTTTGGTGCTCGGAAAGGTTTTGCAACCTGTTACAGACAACGATAGGCTCAACACTTTCCGCCGAGTGGCAGATAAGTGTTGAGCCTAAACGTTTTATCAGAGTATGGGTATCGAAAAATCGAATGACATATCGTCGTCGGGAGAAAGTAAGATGTTTGAAACCGGAGGCTCGGCGGGTGCGAGCCTGTGCGTCCCAACAAATTACTTCACTTCGACCACTGCGCCAGCACCTTCGAGGGCTGCTTTGATGGACTCGGCTTCTGCCTTGTTCACACCGTTTTTCAGCGGGCTGGGTGCGCCGTCCACGAGGTCTTTCGCTTCTTTCAAGCCCAAGCCGAGGAGGTTTTTCACCTCTTTCACGACGTTGAGTTTGTTCGCGCCAGCGTCTTTCAGGATGACATCGAACTCCGTTTTTTCAGCCGGAGCGTCGGCAGCAGCTGCGCCAGCAGCCGGGCCTGCGACTGCCACAGCGGCAGCTGCCGGCTCAATGCCGTAGTCGTCTTTCAAGATGCCAGCCAGTTCGTTGGCCTCTTTGATGGTCAGGTTAACGAGCTGTTCCGCGAGGGCTTTCAAATCTGCCATTGTAGTAGAAATTTAAATGTTGTTTGCGAATGTTGTGAAATGAGTGGTTCTTCTTGCGGGGTCAAAGGGTTTGATGTTCGAGCATCTTGGGGCTTTGCGTATGATGCGTACTTGGAAGCCAAGTTTTTGAGTGATGAACTGTGAGTGATGAGTGATGAATGTTGGGCACTCATCATTTATCACTTATCGTTCATCATTATTGACCGCGCTCTTCCAGCGTCTTGACGATACCGGCCAATTTCGAGCCAGTAGCCGTGATTTGGCTGGCGATGCGTTTCGCCGGGGACTGCAACAGGCCGATGATTTCGCCGACCATCTCCTCTTTCGATTTGAGTTTGGTCAATGCTTTCAGTTGGTCGTTGCCGAGGAAAACGGCGGTGTCAATGTAAGCGGCTTTCAAAATCGGGCGGTCGCCGTCCTTGCCGCGAAACTCCTCAATCAACAAGGCCGGAGCCTTCGGATTGGGTGAAATCATAATGGTGGTCGGGCCGTGCAACGCTTCGAGGAGCGGGGCGTAGCCCTTGCTTTCCGGTTGGTCTTCGAGGGCTTTTTTGATGAGGGTGTTTTTGGCGACCTTCATCTTGATGCCTTTCTCGAAGCACATCCGGCGCAGTTTGTTGACTTTGGCAACGGTCAGCACCGAGGAGTCGGCGAGGTAGAAGAACGGGACGTTCAGCAGTTCCTCTTTTAACTCCGCAATCGCCGCTGTTTTTTCTTCTCTGTTCATTTCTGTATGATATTGAAATGTTGAGTTGTGGATTTGTTGATTCGAGTTTGTTTGGATGACAACTCGTTGAGAATCAATGCAATGAATCAAGAACGAGCTGCGCCGAACTTATCAAACCTTGATGGATTTGGGGTCAACGGCGATACCGGGCGACATGGTGCTGGCCACCGAAACGGTTTTCATATAAACCCCTTTTGCGGTGGACGGCTTCATGCGTACCAATGTGGCGACGAGTTCGTGGGCGTTTTCGGTCAGTTGTTCAGGCGAAAAAGACACGCGACCGACGGAGGCGTGCACGATGCCGAACTTGTCCACACGGAAGGCGATTTTGCCCTTTTTCACCTCGCTCACCGCCGAAGCAATGTCCTGCGTGACCGTACCCGTCTTCGGGTTGGGCATCAAGCCACGCGGGCCGAGGACACGGGCGACCTTGCCGAGTTGTGCCATGACGTTGGGCGTTGCGATGATGACATCAATGTCCATCCAGCCTTCGTTCTGGATTTTTGCGATGTAATCGTCAAGGCCAACGTGGTCGGCACCTGCGGCTTTGGCCTCGTCGGCTTTGTCCGGTGTGCAGAACACAAGGACGCGCTTGGTTTTGCCTGTGCCGTGTGGAAGAGAAACGGTGCCCCGCAATGCTTGGTCGGCTTTGCGCGGGTCAACACCGAGGCGGACGTGAATGTCCACCGATGCGTCGAATTTTGTTGTGTTGACTTGTTTGACCAAAACCATAGCATCGCCGAGCGAGTACAGTTTGTCTTTGTCAACTTTCAATTCAACGGCTTTGCGTTTTTTTGTCAGTTTGACAGCCATTGTAAAATGTTTAAGGTTGAACGCTCCGCGTGGGGCGGAGCTCCCTTGTTATAGAAAATTGGAAATTAGAAAATGGGTATTTTGGCTAATCTCTCAATTTCTAATTTCCAAAATCACGCCCAGGGAGCAGTGCCTGTCACCGTGATGCCCATGGAACGAGCCGTGCCTGCCACCATTTTCATGGCAGACTCGATGGTGAAGCAGTTGAGGTCGGGCATTTTGTTTTCGGCGATGGCACGCACTTGGTCCCAAGTGACGGAGCCGACTTTTTTACGGTTGGGTTCGGCAGAGCCTTTGCCCGGCGCGAGTTTCACAGCCTCGAAGAGCTGGATGGCTGCGGGCGGTGTCTTGATGACAAAGTCGAATGTTTTGTCTTTGTACACCGAGATGATGACCGGGAGGACTTTGCCGGGCTGGTCTTGGGTCTGTGCGTTGAAACGCTTGCAGAACTCCATGATGTTCACGCCCTTCGAGCCGAGAGCCGGGCCGATCGGCGGGGCGGGGTTGGCCGCACCGCCTTTTACTTGTAGCTTGATATAGACTTCTACTTCTTTTGCCATTGTTGCTTTTTTTGAATTCGGAAGTTTGCAAGGAGGCGGATTGATAAACTTTTTGACTGCCCATCCGACTTATGCCATACTTCCGAAGTTCTCTGAACCAATGAGTTATGTAAAAAACAGTAGACGATTTTTCTTCGAGGAAGCGAAGCCCAGTGGAGAAGTCGGGCATCGAGAAAAACTGGTGTCAGCTGATTTTTTCTACTTGCATGAAGCTCAACTCGACCTCTGTGCCACGACCAAAAATCTTGACGATGACGGTGAGTTTTTTCTTCTCCTCATCCACTTTTTGGACATCGCCCACAAAATCGGTGAACGGGCCGTCAATGATTTTCACGGTTTCGCCGATGAGGTACGGTTCAACCATGGATTCGCCCGTTTCGGTGTTTTCGTCCACAATGCCGAGCAGGCGGTGTGCCTCTGGGGTGGTCATGGGGAGCGGCTGCTCTTTGCCCAAAAAGTGGATGACGTTCGGGATGTCGGCTATCATCTTGGCTACGTCGCCGTTGAGTTTTGAGCCGTAAGCCTCTATCAGGATATAGCCGGGCAAGAGGTTTCGCTCTTGCACGACTTTTTTACCATTGCGGATTTTGTAAACTTTCTCGGTCGGGACGATGACCGAAAAGATGAACTCCTTCCACGTAGAACGGCTGACCTCCAAGTCAATGCGCTCTTTGATTTTCTTCTCCTTGCCACTGATGACACGGAGTGAATACCATTTTTTTTCTTCTACGGGAGTTGTTTCGATGCTCATCGTGAGTTGGGAAGGAGCCGTTTGGAGGAACCCCGGCGGGTGAGTGCCGGATTAAATGCCGTAAATGGCTTTGAGCGTGGTGCCCGACAAGGCATCCATGATGAAAATCAGTATAGCGAGGATGAGTGCAGTTGCCAAGACAACCAGCGTACTTTCCTGCAACTGCTGGAGTGTGGGCCAAGAGACCTCTTTCATTAGTTCGTTGTAGCTTTCTTTCAGGTAAAGCGTCAACTTTTCCATTGCGTATCGTTTTGTGCGGTTGCTTTTTTTCGCCAAAAAAGTCCGTTGCCTACGAGCCGGACAACGAACCGCGAAACGGGCAACCGAATTTTTATGATGCAGGGGCAGCAGGGCTCGAACCCGCAGCCTGCGGTTTTGGAGACCGCCACTCTACCAATTGAGCTATGCCCCTTTGACAGAGCGATGGGTGATGAGCAATGAGTTTTTCTTAGACTCATTGTTCTTCATCACCCATCACTACTGAAAATTATTCGATGATTTCGGTCACTTGACCAGCACCTACCGTGCGGCCACCTTCGCGGATAGCGAAGCGGAGACCTTTTTCCATTGCGATAGTGTTCAACAGGGAGACTTCGAGCGTCACGTTATCGCCCGGCATCACCATTTCCACGTTTTCGGGCAATTTCACGTCGCCCGTCACGTCAGTTGTGCGGAAGTAAAATTGCGGGCGGTAGCCGTTGAAGAACGGAGTGTGGCGGCCACCTTCTTCTTTAGAAAGGACGTACACTTCGCATTTGAATTTTTTGTGCGGCTTCACGCTGCCGGGTTTGCAAATGACCATGCCACGACGGATCTGGTCTTTGTCGACACCGCGAAGGAGGAGGCCCGCGTTATCGCCAGCTTCACCATAGTCAAGGAGTTTACGGAACATTTCCACACCTGTGACCGTAGAGGTGATGGGCTTTTCGTCGGGGCGCATCATACCGATGATTTCGACGCTATCGCCAACTTTGATTTTGCCGCGCTCAATACGCCCCGTCGCAACCGTGCCACGACCAGTGATGGAGAACACGTCTTCGACCGGCATCAGGAAGTCTCGGTCAATGAGGCGTACAGGCTCCGGGATTTCAGAGTCACAAGCGTCCATCAGTTCTTGAACTTTGGCAACCCAAACCGGGTCGCCTTCGAGCGCCTTCAAAGCCGAACCCTGAATGATTTTTGCATTGTCGCCGTCGAACTGGTACGAGCTCAGCAAGTCGCGGAGCTCCATGTCCACGAGTTCCAACATTTCAGGGTCTTCCACGAGGTCAACTTTGTTCATGAAGACCACAATCTTCGGAACACCTACTTGACGAGCCAAGAGGATGTGTTCGCGGGTTTGCGGCATCGGGCCGTCAGTGGCGGCGCAGACAAGGATGGCACCGTCCATTTGAGCGGCGCCCGTAATCATGTTTTTGATGTAGTCGGCGTGGCCGGGGCAGTCCACGTGAGCGTAGTGGCGCTTTTCGGTTTCGTATTCGACGTGCGCCGTATTGATGGTGATACCACGTTCTTTTTCCTCCGGAGCGGAGTCAATCGAATCATAGGAGGCTTTTTTGGCAAGGCCTTTTTGCGACAGCACGAAGGTAATCGCAGCCGTGAGGGTCGTTTTACCGTGGTCAACGTGACCAATAGTGCCGATATTAACGTGAGGTTTCGAGCGGACAAACGTATCTTTTGCCATCGTTAAATTTTTATTGGTATCAAGAAAATTTGGTGAACAGAATGCTTTTTAAAACAAGATGCCCCGTAGGGCAAACCCGAAATAAGAGCCTTTGATGAGAATTGAACTCACGACCTCTTCCTTACCAAGGAAGTGCTCTACCCCTGAGCTACAAAGGCGGTTGCTCTTACCAATTCAAAGGCGATGAGCGGCGGACGAGATTCGAACTCGCGACATTCAGCTTGGAAGGCTGACACTCTACCAACTGAGTTACCACCGCAAATTGATTCAAGTCGTTGTGGGAGTGGTAGGATTCGAACCTACTCAGCTGTGAAGCACCAGATTTACAGTCTGGCCCGGCTCGCCATCTCCGGAGCACTCCCTTCCTCGGTTTTGATATTTATTGCAAAACCAAATGAGCCACCAGAGGGACTCGAACCCCCGACCAGCTGATTACAAATCAGCTGCTCTACCAACTGAGCTACGGTGGCGATTATGTCGGCTTGAAAGCCTGATGAATCGGCAAAAAGTCAAACAACTGCGCTTTTTCAAGCAAAAGAACCCCCTCTCGAAAAGCGTGTGCAAAGGTAGAGCAGGCCACCGAAACGAAAAAACAATTTCTGAAAAAAACCTCAATTTTCTGAACTGCTGCCGCATCCAAATCCGGCTTGTGGACATGGCATCAAGCCTTTGGCGGCTTGTTTAAGCAACAACAAGGCCGGGTGCAGGGGATGTGTCAGAAAAACAGCCCCAGAAACCTCCGTTTCTTGATGCTCTTCTTCGTCTTTTTCACCACAACGGGTTCGCTGGAGTAGCTCTGCACATTGAGGCGGTTGTACGCTGTGACTACATAGGTGTAATACTCGCCGGGCGCGACGTTCTGGTCTTCAAAAATCCATTTGTCGGCGTTGAAGGGCGTGGTGGCGAGCAGGTTGTACGGGTCGCGGAAGTCGCCGACGAGGTCGCCATTGAAGCGATATATGGCGAAGTAGTACGGCATCTCTTCGCCGGAGCGCAAATCGCAGGTGTTCCACGCGAGTTTGACCGTGCTGGCCGTGCCTTTTGTGGCGCAAATGGCGGGAGTGGCAGGTGGCACTGTGCTGCGGTAGGCCATGCCCGGCACGAGTGCTGCATAATCGTACAAGGCATTGCGGAGCGAGTCTTGCACACCGAGCGGGTTGCGGAGTAGTTGTTTGGCCGAGTAGAAAATGCTGCCCTGCACATTTGGGTTGGAGCGATTGAGCGCGATTTGGCGGCTGATTTGGTCGCGGGCGTTCCAGTTGGGGTCGGCGGCGTTGTTGCCGATTTTATAGGCAGCATGGCCGATATAAAGGTGTTTGCCGAAGGTGTTTTTGCCCCACCAGTCCACGAGCGTCTGATAGTCGGCGGGCGCGAAACCGATTGTCCAGTATAGTTGCGGGGCCACATAGTCAATCCAATCGTTTTTCAGCCAGAGCAGCACATCGGCGTAGAGGTCGTCGTAACAAGTGAGGCCGGCGCGGGTGTTGGAGCCGCGTTCGGGGTCTTTGGCGGCATTACGCCACACACCGAAGGGGCTGATGCCGAACTTGACGTATGGCTTGATTTCGCGGATTTTTTTGCCGATGCCTTGTATGAGCAGGTTCACGTTGTTGCGCCGCCAATCCTCGATGGTGGCAAAGCCGCCACCGCTGGCCGCAAAATCGCCGTAGTCGCTGAGCGTCTCGCCCTGTTCGGGATATGGGTAAAAATAGTCGTCGAAGTGGATGCCGTCCACATCGTAGCGGGTCACGATGTCGGCCACCACTTCGGTCAGATGCGCGACTACCGCAGGGTTGGCGGGATTGAAATAATAGCGTTTGCCGTAGCGGAAAAACCACTTGGCCCGCTCCGCCGACGGCAAGGCGCGAAGCAAGTGCGTGGGCGCGAGCGAGGCCGTGTCGAGGTCAACCGTCGCCCGGAGCGGGTTGAGCCAAGCATGGAATTCGAGGTGGCGAGCATGAGCAGCCTTGACCATGTATTCCAGCGGGTCATAGGCGGGGCTGGGGGCAAGCCCTTGGCGGCCCGTCAAATAGCGGCTCCACGGCGCAAGTTTGGTCGGGTAAAGCGCATCTGCTGCCGGGCGCACCTGCACGAACACTGTGTTCATCCGCAGGCTTTTCAACACATCGAACAGGCTGTCAATCTCCGCTTTTTGGCGTTCGGGCGCAAGGCCGGGCTTGCTCGGCCAATCAATGTTGGCCACAGTGGCTACCCATGCACCGCGCAATTCGGCAGTGGGCTGTGCGGCCAATTTCGAGCAAATGAGCAGGGTGAGGGCGAAAAGCAGGCGGGCGTTCATGTTGGGAATGTTGTTTCGTGTGGGGGTAAAAGTAGGCAACATTTGCAATTGGATGGCGAGGCCGCATCGCCACTGGCTTCGCCAAGCCCGCGCACACCATAATATATGGGCATACAAACACGCCCGCCGACCACAGCCGACGGGCGTTTTTTCATTCCTCATCCCTTGTGCCTCATCCCTTATTTCAGGATGTGCTTCACGCGGGGGCGGTGCGGTGTGATGTCGCCGACACGGGCCTTTTTGGACTCTTCGTAATCGGTGAAGTTGCCCTCGAAAAAGACCACTTGTGCGTCGTCCTCGAACGAGAGGATGTGCGTCGCCAACCGGTCAATGAACCAGCGGTCGTGGCTGATGACCATGACGCAGCCCGCGAAATCGTCGAGCGCATCCTCTAAAGCCCGCAGCGTGTTGATGTCAATATCGTTGGTCGGCTCGTCGAGCAGCAGCACGTTGCCGCCGTCTTTGAGCGTCATGGCGAGGTGGACGCGGTTGCGTTCGCCGCCGGAGCAAACGCCGAGTTTTTTCTGCTGGTCGGCCCCCGTGAAGTTGAACCGCGCGATGTACGCCCGCGCATTGATGCTCTGGTTGCCGACTTGGATGAGGTCGTTGCCCTCCGAGATGATTTCGTAAATCGTTTTTTCGGGCAGCAGGGCCTCGTGGCTTTGGTCAACATAGCTCATTTTCACGGTGTCGCCGATTGTCACCGTGCCTGTGTCGGGCTGGATTCTGCCGGTCAAAATCTTGAACAACGTGGATTTGCCCACGCCGTTCGGGCCGATGATGCCGACGATGGCGTTTTTCGGGATGGACAAATTGAGGTTCTCGAACAAAATGCGGTCGCCGAACGACTTGCTGATGTTCCGGGCCTCAATGACCACATCGCCCAAGCGCGGGCCGTTCGGGATGAAGAGTTCGAGTTTGGCTTCTTTTTCGCGGGTTTCCTCGCTGGCCATTTTTTCGTAAGCGTTCAAACGCGCCTTGCCTTTCGATTGTCGGCCTTTCGCGCCCATGCGAACCCATTCCAACTCGCGTTCGAGGGTTTTGCGGCGTTTGTCCTCGGCGCGTTCCTCTTGGGCAAGTCGCTTGGCTTTTTGTTCGAGCCAAGTCGAGTAATTGCCTTGCCAGGGGATGCCTTCGCCCCGGTCGAGTTCCAAAATCCAGCCCGCCACGTTGTCCAAAAAGTAGCGGTCGTGCGTGACGGCGATGACCGTGCCGGGGAAATTTTGCAAGTAATGTTCGAGCCAAAGCACCGACTCCGCGTCCAAGTGGTTGGTCGGCTCGTCGAGCAACAGGATGTCGGGCTGGCTAAGCAACAAGCGAGCGAGCGCGACGCGGCGGCGTTCGCCACCGGAGCAAGTTTTGATGAGCACATCGTTGTCGGGGCAGCGCAGCGCGTCCATGAAGACATCGAGGCGGTGGTCGAGTTCCCAGCCGCCGAAATGCTCGATTTGTTCGAGCACCTCGCCTTGACGCTCAATGAGTTGCATCATCTCGTCGTCGTCGGTCACAGTGCCGAGTTTTTCGCCGATGTCCTCGTTTTCTTTCAGCAAATCCACGATGTGCTGCACGGCCTCTTCGACGATTTGGCGGACGGTTTTCGTGTCGTCGAGCACGGGTTCTTGGGCGAGGTAGCCGATTTTGTACTGCTTCTCGAACTCGATTTTGCCCTCGTAGTTTTGGTCGAGGCCGGCGATGATTTTCAGCAGCGTGGATTTGCCGGAACCGTTCAGGCCGAGCACGCCGATTTTCGCGCCGTAGAAAAACGAGAGCCAGATGTTTTTCAAGACCTGTTTGCTGGGCGGGAAGGTCTTGGACACGCCCGACATGGAAAAGATGATTTTTTCAGACATCCTTGTTCAATGAGTGAATGGGTGAATGAGTGAACGGCACGGCGCAGCGCGGAAAAAAATCGCGCATTCACTCATTGGCTCATTCACTCATTGGAAAATGGAGGCGCAAATGTCTGAATTGGCGGGCGAAAAGCGAAGGGCGGGTTTAAGTTTGCGGGGCTGACTGCGGAACCTCTGGGATAGTGCAACTCGGGCAGAACCCAGTGCGAGCCGGAGTTGCTGCAGTACCATCCACATCAATTATTCACTCAAAATTCTGATGTCAACTATGGAGAACTCATCAGTTGAAGCAGAAAAATTACGACAGTTGTTAAAAGACGCTCATCTCGCAGGGCGAAATGCTGGAATCACCAATAGCGATATTGAAACCGCTTGGCGCGCTTTTTCCAAAGAAACAAAAGCGTGGACTGGCTCTTGGTTAGGCGATGCGCTCGCCGCTATTGTAACAGGCGGGACTACTCTTTTAATTAACGGGGTGTCATTACTGTCTTCGAGGTCTGAAGACATGGAGGCTGTTCGCAAAGTTTTTGAAAAAGGTTAGAGCATTGGGCAAAGGGAGCGCCGCGGTGAGTTTGTCGAGAAAGACATCGTGATATCCATAAATTAATTTTCCGCTCAAACCGGACTACACGCGGAGTGTATCACCCCCGCACCTCCAACCGATACCCCACCCCATGCACGGCCACCAGCCCCACCGACGGGTCGGCGGCCAGTTTTTTTCGCAGCCGCGACACGAAAGAGGGCTTGTCCAAATCCATTGCATTCCAAAAGGCAATCTCACCTTAGTTTTGCAGTATGGCAAAGGACATCTACCACGAGCACGTCAAAGAAGCTTTGATAAAAGACGGCTGGACCATCACGCACGACCCGCTCGTGCTGTTGTCCAGAGAAGAAGGGGGCTTGCAAGTGGATTTGGCCGCTGAAAAAATCATCGTTGCCGACAAAGGCTCAGACCGAATCGCGGCGGAAGTGAAAAGTTTCGTGCGGCCCTCGGTGATTCATGATTTCAATGAAGCGACGGGGCAATTTGTCGGCTACGAAGAAGCCTTGGAGATGACAGGCAGCGACCGAGTATTGTACCTTGCCATGCCCGACGAAGTTTATTTCAGGCTCATCGAAAAGACGGTTGTCCAACGGGTAATCCGCCGGCTCGGCCTGCGCCTGATTTTGTACAATCCAGAATCCAAAAGCATCGAATCATGGATAAAATCGCTGGACTGAAATCTGCCATCAAAAAAGTTCTCCATCAATATATGCGCGAACGGCCCTTGCCTGATTCGGAGGTGGCCTACAAAGTCATTGCGGACGACGCGCAAGGCCAGTATCAACTGTTGGTCATGGGCTGGCAACAGCGCAGGCGCATCTATCATGTGCTTTTTCATCTTGAAATTCTGGAGGGGAAAATCTGGATTCAGGAAGACAACACCGAGGACAGCATGGCTGAACTGCTCGTGCAGGAGGGCGTTCCAGCCAATGCCATCGTGCTGGGCTATTTCTCCCCATTTCATCGGCGACAGACAGCCTTTGCCCCAGCATAAAAACGGGCGCGCACATGCCCCCACTTACCCCCGCACCTCCAACCGATACCCTACCCCATGCACGGCCACCAGCCCGACCGACGGGTCGGCGGCCAGTTTTTTTCGCAGCCGCGACACGAACACATCCACGCTGCGCCCGACCAGCACACCCTCGTCCGCCCAGACCTGCCGGAGGATGAAGTCCCGTTCGAGCAGGCGGTCGGGGTTCTCGGCAAAAAGCCGGAGCAGTTTTGTTTCCCGGAAAGTCAGCGTTTGGCGGTCGCCCGCGCCGCAAACCAGCACCTGCCCGGCCACGTCGAGGCGCGAATTGCCGAACGTGAGCCAAGCGGTTTCAGCAGTGGCGGCAGGTTCGGGCGCGGGCGCGACGGCATTCTGTTTTTGTCGGCGAAAAAACCAATAGCCCACCGCGCCACCCAAAAGCAACCACAAAACAGCCGTTTTGACCGCCCCGAACGAGGAGGCCGCGCCTGCTTCCAAAAAAGTGATTTCGATGAAATGGCAGCCTTCCGGCATCTCGCGCCCGCGACACGCCGCGCCGTCCGCGTTTTCCTCCGCTGTCCGGGTGATGTCGAGTTTGTGATAGCCCAAGTCAATCACATCGTCGGCACAGCGGCGCACGGCCACCTCGTAGGGGCGTTGGATGCCATGTACGTCGAGCGAGGATTGGAGCAGGGCCGGGAGCGCGTCGTAATCGAAAGGCTGTTCGAGGCGCACCCGCCAAGTGTACGCAGCCGTGTGTTCGACGGCGGGGATGCGGCTCGTGCTGTCGCCCGCTTGGCGCAGCAGCCCGTCGGCGGTGCGGCGCAGCGCGAGGTTGACTTTTTCGGACGAAAAATCCTCCGGCTGTTTTTCGGATGCTGAAAGCAGCAGCCAAGCCAGCACGGGCAAGACCAGCAGGAGCGGCAGCAGCCGCGCGTTTTTGCCGAAAACCACCTTCCCAAAAGCCGCGAACTTTCGGAAAGGTGGCGCGTCGGTCAACCTCGGATTTAGTGTTGGCATATTTTTGAAAAAGCGGGCAGGGAGCATGCCCGAAAAGTAGTGCGTTTTCTCAACACCCTCCACCGCCGCCGCCCTCGCCCAAGCGGGCATAAATCACTTGCCCCGACGCGGAGAGTTCGACCAGTTTTTTGCCGGGCGTGGCCAGCATGAGTTCCCAAGTTTTGCCGCCGTCGGCGGAACGGAAAACGCCCAAATCGAGGCTGCACAGTAGGTATTTGCCCACTTGGGCGATGTCGTGGATGTACCAAGTGGGAGGTTTGGGCGCGTCCAAGTCATAGATGTATCGGAGCGGAAGCAGGTTTTCGTCCATGTTTTGCCAAGTTTTCCCGCCGTCGGCGGAGGCATACAGGTGGTTTATCAGGTCGTCGTTGGCCTCTTTTTTCCTCGGAAATTCGCCGTCGGTGAGGGCCACGAAACGGCCGTCCACGAAAGCCAGTTTGCGGATGGAGGTGTTTTCTTGCGTCTTCATCGCCCACTCCCAGTGGTCGCCGCCGTCGGTGGAGCGCAGCACACCCCGGAACGCACCGCCGACCAACGTGCCGCCAGACTCCGTGAAGGACGTGACCATGCTCCCCTCGAAGACCTGTTTCCACGATTTGCCGCCGTCGGCAGATTTGAAAATACCGTTATCGCAGCCCACGAAAGTGGCCCCGTCGGGGGTTTCCAAAATGGCCCGCACCCGCTCGTTTTTCAAGTCGCTGTGAATGGGTGTCCAGATGTCGGTGCCCGGTATTTTTTGGAAAAAACCGCGCTCGAAATTGCGGGCATACGGCCCGAATTGGCCGGGGAACATTCCCAAGATTGGCTCGCCCATGAAAAATTCCTTTTGCCATTTCGGGGCAGCGGCGGGGGCGGCTGTGGCCCGGTAAAGCCCTTCCTCGTAGCCCAGAAAAACGTCCTTCCCGCTGGCGAACACGCACCAAGCCCGGAAATCCATGGGCAGCCCGGCACTGATGTCCTGCCACGTCTGGCCGCCGTCGGTGGAGCGCACAACGATATCGGAGGCTTTCGGGAGCGGCGGTTCTGGGTCGGTCGGTCGGGGGACGGAGGCCTGCAACACGACGTTGGTGGCCAATGTTTGCACCTCTTCGGGCGCCTGCTGGCAGGCAAAGAGGCATGGGAGCAAAACGAGCAAAAAAGCGATGCTGCGCATGATGTGATGTCGGTTGGTGAAATGATGCGACAAAGGTGCGCGGGCATCGGAGCCGGGTCGTATTTCGGCTGTAAAACGATGTAAAGGACTTGTAAAAGGATGTTTTCGGGCGGTTTGCGGCGTTTTTAGCGCGGGTTTCTGGCAAAACGCCCCCCTCTCACCCCGCGAAAAACCGCACGCAATTCGCGCAAAGGCAGGTCTTGAACTGCTTTTTGATGGCCTCTTTTGTCGCGGGGTGGATGTTGTTTTCGCGGCACCAGCAGGTGTCGTCGTGATAACAAACCAGCGGCGAGCCGCAGCGCGGGCACAGCGACATGAACGACGATTCTTCCTCGACCCACGACGCATCCACGCGCCCGCCGAGCGGTGGGTTTTCCTTCCGCACCCGCACCCGCAGGGCCATCAGGTTGGGGAATTGTTTTTTGATTTCGCGGATGATGTTGTGTACCACCGTTTCAATCAGTTTGCGCGGCGTGTCCATCTCGATTTGGCAAATACGGTGGATGGTTTCGTAGTTCACCGTGCATTCCACGTCGTCGAGTTTGGCGGCGGTCGTGATGTCGGCCTGTACCTGCACGTCCACGACATAGTCCGTGCCGAGCACTTGTTCGGGCGGGTACACGCCATGAAAGGCGCGAAATTTCATTCCTTCGAGGGCAATCCAAGCCATTTGACAATAGGTGAATGGGTGAATGAGTGAATGTGTGAATAGGCGAATGAACGAATGGGCACGCAAAATCACTCATTCGCTCATTCTCTCATTTACTCATTGAAAGTTCAATCAGTCGTTTTCGGATGTCGTCGGGTTGGTTCGACCAGCCTTTGTCCATGAACGCGCCGTCTTTGCCGATGAGGAAATACTGCGGCACGGCCTCCACATTGAACAGTTGAGCGATGCTTTTGCCGCCCGTCGCCAGCGGCGCGGAAGCCAAAATGTGCTCGCCCTGAAACTGCTCCTCACCGATGCGCGTGTTCCAAGCCACCGGATCGTCGTCCATGCTGACGTTGAGGACGACCACGCCCTGCTGCCGAAACTCGGCGGCGAAACCGTCCATGATGTTCATTTTTTGGATGCAGGCCGCGCACCAGCTCGCCCAAAAATTGAGATAGACGACCTTGCCCCGAAACTGCGCCAGCGACAAATCCTTGCCGAACCAGTCGCGGCCCGAAAAATTGGGAGCAACCACGCCGGGCGACACGCGCACCGCTTTTTCGTGCAAATCCGTGATTTTGAAATCGTACTCGTGGTGCGGGTTGTTTTGCAAAAACTGCGTGTAAAACGGCAAAACCTCCCCGTATTTCTCCGCTTTCAGGCCCTGCATCAGGATTTCCGAACGGAAAAAAGCCAGTGCCTTGCCACCCAGATAGTCCGTCGCCGCAAGGTATTGCTCCGCGAAAACCTCGCCTGTTTTGCCCACCTGCGCCTGCCGCCACGCCATCAATGTCAGCACAAAACGGCGGTACGCATCGCTGCCCACCATGTCGCTGCTGCTCGGCGCATCGTACAGGAACTCGAAAAACGGAGGCTCCACGCCGTGCTTGTTTTTGTAAACCGTGCCGTACACGAGCAAGTGGTACGCCCAGTCGTACAGGCTTTCGGCAGCCAAAAAATCGAGGCAGGCCGCGCTCACTTGGCCGGGGTATTGGCGGGCGTAATCGTCCAAAAGCGCGAACGCGGCGGCCTTCCGCTTGTCGAGCATCGCCCGGAAATCGGCGATGCCCAGCGCGTCCATTTGCCTGTCCATGTCCACTTCCACGCTCGTCCACCAGTGGCCGATTTTGTACCGGAGGTTGTTGAATTCGTTGAAATCCTGCGGGTTTTCGAGCAAAAACAGCCGCAACAGCCGGTTGTTCTGCCCCGCCCGACCGCTGAACGTGACCACCAGCGGGAACTGGAAAATGTCGGATTCGATGTGCAGCGAGTCGTCGGGTTCGAGGAAAATCGGCAGGCGGTCTTCGTTGTGGATGAGGTAGGCCAGCTGTGGCTCCGGCACTTCGACGGCGAACGAAAACCGCCCGCGCTCGTCCAGCAGCGCGACGGGCGCGGTGCTTTTTCCGTCCACATAATAGTGCGGCACGCGCAGTTCGACGCGCTCGTTGGCCGTCGCGTTCGCCAGCACGCCCGTCACGATGGCCGTCGCGCCGACTTCGGTCGGGATGAAAAACGCGGCAAACGCCAGTGCGAAAATCAGTTTTTGGAAAAACATGGATTGGCCGAATTGAAAAATCAAACGAGACAGGATTGGAGCGCGGATGAAACGGATGGGGCGGATTTCAACGGATTTTTTGAAACATAAGTTGAGCACAAAGGCGCGGAGGGCACAGAGTTTAAGACGAAAAATCCGCGCAAATCTGTTCAATCCGTTTCATCCGCGTTCCAATCCTACCCAGTCAAACAACCTTAGCTTTTTTCACGATTTGCGAAAACCAGCCGGGGAAAAACCGGTGCAGGTACACGCCCAACACTTCTTTGCCGCCAAAATACGCCTCGCGTTTGCCCTGCTCGACGGCGCGGAGGATTTTCCGGGCCAACGCTTCGGGTTCCATGCCTTTGTCGGTCGCGTCGTCCATCGTGCCCTGCGCCGAGCCGTCGCCGACCAGCGCGTTGCGGCTGATGTTCGTGCGGACGTAGCCGGGGCAAATGAGCGTGACTTGGATGGGCGTGTCGCCCAATTCGGCCCGCAACGCCTCAAAAAAGCCGTGCAAAGCGTGTTTCGCGGCGGCATACGACGAGCGCAGCGGCGCACCAAACTTGCCCATCAAGCTCGTGATGGTCACGATGTGGCCCAGTTGGTGGGTCATCATGCTCGGCAGCAGGGCTTTGGTGAGGGCCACCGTGCCGTGATAATTGACGGCCATCATGCGCTTGTCCACCTCGATGGAAGTGTCTTTGGCGAGGGCGCGTTGCGAAATGCCGCCGTTGTTGATGAGCACATCCACTTTGCCGAACTGCCGCAGCACGCCATCCACGATGCCGGGGATGCTGTCGTGCGCCGCCAAATCCAGCGGCTGCACGGCCACCGAAGCCGCGCCCGCGCAGCCCGCTGCGACGCGGTTCAGTTCGCGTTCGTTGCGGGCGGAAAGAATCAAATGCGCCCCGCGCCCGGCACAAGCGTAGGCCAATGCCTCGCCGATGCCCGACGATGCGCCGGTTATCCAAACTCGTTTGTCTTTGAAAAAATCTGTCATGTTTGGGCGGTTGGCGGAGGAAAGTGGGCGGCTGGCGAGGGCGTTTTTGCCGTCCACCGTAGGCCGTCAATCATCTACCGTTTTATGGCCACAAAGGAAACCATTTTGCCACGAAAGCCGGCCTCGAAGATGTACCAGCCCGACGGCCAAGCCACCGCGTTGAGCGCGGCAGGCGGGTCAGTTTGTTCAAAAAACGGCTGTCCAAACAAATTTCGGACACGCAAAAAATCGGGCTTCGCCCCGTCAAAAAACTGAAAACCAACGCTTTGCGAAAACGGGTTCGGGAAAACCAACCCGCCGTCCACCGTCTGCCGTCCACCGTCTGCCGTGTTGACCATCTCCGGCACGAACTGCCCGATGTCGAACGCTCGGATTTGCGGCGGCACGAGCACGGCCCCGCCAAAACCGAGGGCTTCGTTGCTGATGTAGCCCGTGCGGTTGCCGCCGAACGCGATGCCCTCCGATTGACCAAAAATGAGCGGCGAGCCGAGTTCGAGGCGGCGTTTGTTTCCGTTGAAAAATTGGCCGTCGCGGAAATCCCAGCACAACCAAACGAAGACCTCGGCGGGCGATTGGTTGTAGCCCAACAGCGCGAGCACTTGGCCATCGGGCGAAAGCGAGGCGGCGGTGACAAGGCCGCCCGCGTCGAATGTCTCGATTTTTTGCGCCAGCCCGCTGGCCTCGTCGAGGGCATAGTGGGTGCAGGTGCGGTCGCGCCAGTTTTTCTGGAACAGGCGGATTTTGCCGTTGGCAAAAATCATGGCCTCGCAATCGAACACCGTGCTGTCCTGCGGCACGGGCGCGAAATCGGTCTGGTCTTCGTACTCGAACGGCACGAACGTGTACCCGCTCGCGCCCACCGACACAGTCGCGCCGGAGCCAATTTCGGCCAGCGGGATTTTGTAAATGCCGAGGTCGGTGCGGTTGCCGCCGCTGTTGTTGCCCACGTCGCCGAGGAGCAGGTTGGGGCCGTCGGTCGTGAGGTCTTCCCAATCGCGGTTTTCGGCTTGTTCGAGTTCGATTGTCTGCAAAACCTCGCCTGATTCGGGGTCAAAACGGAAAAACACGGGGTCGTTGCCGCTGTCGTTCAGCGTCCACCAGCGGCTGCCTGCCTGCGAGATGCCGCTGTTTTCAGCCAAAAAACCGGGCAATGTGGACACGACCGGGGCCGTCAAATACGTCAACGGGTACGCGCAAGAACCGTCGTTTTGGGTGGCCGTCGGCTCGAAATTGAGGGCCTGCGGGTCGGTGCAGCCCGCTTGGGCGGGAGCCGAGGAAATGTGGAGGAGTTGAAAAATTGAAAGCAAAAGGGCGGGCAGCAGGCGGCACATGGCTATTTTTTTTGAGGCAAAGTTGCGGCAGCGGTGCAGGGCAAAATTTCGGGAACGGCGAAAAGTTGTGTTTTTCGGTCAGAAAGAGGGTTGCCCACATTTTTCAAAAACTCAAACCCCGTTTCTGGGAAGCCATTTTGAGCTACTTTCGGCGCGATTTAGACCAACGTTTTTCCCGATGCACAAACTTTCCTTTTTCGTGGTCGCCGCCCTTCTGTGGGGCTGCACCGCCAGCAAAAACACGCCCCAAAAAACTTCTGGCAATCCCGTGTTCGAGGGCTGGTACGCCGACCCGGAGGCTCGGATTTTTGGCAAAACCTGCTGGATTTACCCGACTTACAGCGACAAGTACGATAAACAGGTGTTTTTCGATGCCTTCTCGTCCACCGATTTGGTCACTTGGACGAAGCACCCGCGCATCCTCGACACCGCTGCCGTCAAGTGGGCACGCCGGGCCATGTGGGCGCCGTCGGTCGTGGAAAAGGGCGGGAAATTTTACTTTTTCTTCGGGGCCAACGACATCCAAAACGACGCGGAGCGGGGTGGCATCGGCGTGGCCGTCGCCGACAGCCCGACCGGGCCGTTCAAAGATTACCTCGGCAAACCACTCGTGGACAAGTTCCACAACGGGGCGCAACCGATTGACCAGTTCGTTTTCAAGGACAAAAACGGGCAGCACTATCTCATTTACGGCGGTTGGCGGCACTGCAACATTGCCCGGCTGAAGGACGATTTCACGGGTTTCGAGCCGTTCGAGGACGGGACGGTGTTCCGCGAAATCACGCCGCAGGGCGGCTACGTCGAAGGCTCGTTCATGTTTTTGAGGAACGGCAAATACTACTTCATGTGGTCGGAAGGCGGCTGGACGGGGCCGGATTACTGTGTCGCCTACGCGATGGCCGATTCGCCGCTCGGCCCGTTCCAGCGCATCGGGAAAATCTTGCAGCAGGATGCCCGCATCGCCACCGGGGCAGGCCACCACTCCGTCATCCAATTGCCCGGCAGGGATGAGTGGTACATTGTTTATCACCGCCGCCCGCTGACGGAAACCGACGGCAACTCGCGGCAAGTGTGTATCGAACGGATGTTTTTTGACGAAAACGGCCTCATCAAGCCTGTGGTGCTGAGCCGGGAAGGGGTGGGAAAGGCGGAAATCCGGTAGTCCACTTCACCCCCGCACCAATTCCCTCGCCGTTTCCATTGCCGATTCGCTCGGCGGGTTTCCGCTGAGCATCACCGCGATGGAGCGCACCCGCTCCTCGTCGGTCAATAGCCGGACGCTGGTGTGCGTGCGGTTGTCGGCGATTTTTTTGTACACGAAATAATGGCGGTCGGCGCGGGCGGCGATTTGTGGCGTGTGCGTGATGCTCACGACTTGGTGGCGGTCGCTCAACTCTTTGAGAATCAAGCCCATTTTGAGGCTCACGTCGCCGCTGATGCCCGTGTCAATTTCGTCGAAAATGAGCGTCGGCAGCGGGATGGCATCGGCCACGAGGCTTTTGGTGCAGAGCGTCAGGCGCGAAAGTTCACCGCCGGAGGCCACGTCTTTGATGGGCAAAAACCGGCTGCCGACGTTCGAGGCAAAGAGGAATTGCACGTCGTCGGTGCCCGTCGGGGTGAGGTTGTCGAGCGGGCGCACGTCCACGCGGAGGCGGGCGTGGGGCATCGAAAGTTGTTCGAGCATGGCATGGACGCGGCTTTCAAAACCCGCCGTCACCGCCCGGCGGCGTTCGCTCAACGTAGCCGCAATTTGGCGCAACTGCCCTTCGCGCTCGGCGATGCTGCGTTCGAGGCGGGCGATTTCGTCGCCCAAATC